>JANQMF010000139.1 GCA_028280225.1 Pseudomonadales bacterium
CGTGCGGCAGATTCACAGCGGCCTGTTTGGCTGGTTTGATGAAGACGAAAGCCACCTTTTTCCCCTGCCCACCCCGGAGCGCTGCCGGCGCCTGATCAAAGGTTTTGGCGGCCGGGTTAAGGTCCGCCAGCAGTCCCGCGCGGCCCTGGCGGACGGCGACTACCGCTGGGGCATAGAACTCGCCACCTGGCTCACCCGCAGCCCCGGCTGCAAACCCGTGGACCGGCAACTGCTGGCGGATCACCTGCGCGGGGTGGCCCGGCACACCCCCGCGGCCAACCTGCGCAACTGGTGTCTGACCCGAGCTTTAGAACTTGAAGGCACACTGAGTCTGGACCGCCATCGCCGGCACCACTTTTCCGTTGCCCAGGTCATGGCGGCGGAGCCGGCCCGGTTTATCGGCGTTCTGAGTGTCCTTTTGGATCCCGGCAAGGCACGGGGAACCACCGCCACACTGGCCTGGCACTTTGCCACCGGAGAAAAAGCGGCTCTGTGTATTCGTAATCAGGTGGCTGTGGTGTGTGAACCGGCAAGCACTGATTTGTCTATCAGCCTTTCCCAGGAAACCTGGGCACAAATTCTGGCTAACCAAACCTCGGTAAGTCAGTGCTTAAACCTTGGCACAATTTCTGTTGAGGCTGACACGGAAACGCGGGTTGAAGAAGACAATGGGGGGACTAAGCCACCGCCAGACCCGGAGTCCCGCCTGCTGAATTTTTTTGCCGCCTTCGACCACCCTGGACTCAGGTAAATTTCCAGTTTGGAATATATTGTTTGTCAATTATTCCATTTAATTATTCCTCAAGCGTTGGTATTTTGCGCGCCCAATTTGCTTAAACCCAAACTTAAGGATCGGCCATGGCATATCTAGAAGACATTGAGCGCATGCGCAAAACCATCACCGGCAAGGACGAGTGGGCTGCAATCAACCCCGAATACGCAGTCCGCATGAAGCTGCAGAACCGTTTTACCACCGGCTTGGAAATTGCCCAATACACGGCGGATATTATGCGTCGGGACATGGCCAACTACGATGCGGATTCGTCAAAGTACACCCAATCCCTGGGCTGCTGGCACGGCTTTATTGCCCAACAGGTGATGATGGGTGTCAAGCGGCACAAGCAAACCACCAATCGCAGCTACATTTATTTATCCGGTTGGATGGTTGCCGCCCTGCGCTCTAAATTTGGTCCGCTGCCTGATCAAAGCATGCATGAAAAGACCACCGTTGCGGATCTGATTGAAGAAATTTATACCTTTCTTAAACAGGCGGATGCACGAGAACTGCGCCACATGTTTGCGGAACTGGACGAAGCCCGGCAAAACGGCGGCGACACAGACACCATTATCCAGCGTATCGACAGCTACGAAACCCATGTGGTGCCGATTATCGCCGATATCGATGCAGGTTTTGGGAATGAAGAAGCCACTTATTTGTTGGCCAAACGCATGATCGAAGCTGGTGCCTGCGCCATCCAGATCGAAAACCAGGTCTCTGATGCCAAACAGTGTGGTCATCAGGCCGGCAAGGTTACCGTACCCCACGAGGACTTTGTGTCCAAGATTAATGCGGTTCGTTATGCCTTCCTTGAACTGGGCATTGACAACGGCATTATTGTAGCGCGTACCGACTCCCTTGGCGCCGGACTCACCCAAAAAGTGCCGGTTTCCATTCAACCCGGCGACCTTGGCAGCAAGTACTGCGACTTTTTGGAAACCGAAGAAGTTCACGATATCAGCGAACTGCAGGAAGGCGATATCACCATTCACCAGGGCGGCAAGTTGTGTAAACCCAAACGCCTGGACAATGGCCTGTATGCCTTTAAGGAAGGTACCGGCGTGGACCGTGTTGTCCTGGACTGTATCACCAGCCTGGAGCACGGCGCTGACCTGTTGTGGATCGAGACCGAACGTCCCAACGTTGCACAAATTGCGGATATGGTTAACACCATCCGCGAGGTTCGTCCCGAAGCCAAGTTGGTTTATAACAATTCTCCGTCATTCAACTGGACCTTGAAATTCCGCGAGCAGGTCTACCAGGAGTGGAAAGCCGCAGGCAGGGACGTATCTGCGTATCCCGATCCCGCGGTGAACGAAAAAGGCCTGATGGATGTGGCTTTGGACGATTCGGAATTGGCTCAGGAAGCTGACAAGCTGGTGCAAAGCTTCCAGGCTGACGCGGCCAGGGACGCAGGAATTTTCCACCACTTGATCACCCTGCCGACCTATCACACCGCGGCGCTGTCTACCGACACGCTGACCGGCGGCTACTTTGGTGACCTGGGTATGCTTGCCTATGTACGTGATGTCCAGCGTCAGGAGATCCGTAACGACCTGGCTGCGGTGAAACACCAGGACCTTGCCGGGTCCAACGTGGGTGATGATCACAAGGAGTACTTCCTGGGCGAGAAAGCCCTGCTGGCCGGGGGTGCAGCCAATACGATGAACCAGTTCTAAGGACAAGAACCGGTCAATGGATGATCGGCGGGACCTCTTCTTCAGCCGGGGTCTCGTCCTCATCCATACTCTGTACCGCATAACGCTTGGTGGTAATTTCGCCGGAGACCACATTTGGCAGCTCCTGCAAAAATTCCTCCATGTGATCCGTTTGAAAATGGCCCATCAGAGCATCCATGCTCTCCCACTCCTGAAACAACATCAGCGTGTTGGGGTCTGATAAACCCACATAAAACTCGTAGGTGATACAGCCCAGTTCTGTCCGGGTTGCGTCAGCCATTCTGCGCGCCAGTTGCAAAGCCAGATCGCGGCAGTCCGGCCGAATGGGGATTGTCCCATGCACTATGATCATCATATCCGCCTAAACCAGGCCCGCTTTGTTAAGGGTTTTACGCAATTCATCCACTATCACCGGGTCGTCGATGGTCGAGGGCACCGTATATTCCTCACCATCCACCATTTTACGCATCACTTGCCGGAGAATCTTCCCGGAACGGGTTTTCGGCAGCCTTTGTACCACGATGGCGCGTTTAAAATTGGCAATTGCGCCAACCCCTTCCCTGACCATTTGCACAAGCTCTGCCTGCAGCGCGTCCGGATCAATATTAATGCCATCCTTCAGCAGCATCAGCCCCATGGGGACCTGCCCTTTGTCCGCATCCGCAATGCCAATGACCGCACATTCAGCCACCGCCGGATGTTCCGCCACCACTTCCTCAATTTGTCCGGTGGACAAGCGATGACCCGCAACGTTGATGACATCATCAATTCTGCCCATTACGTAGACATAACCGTCTTCATCACGGTAACCCCCGTCTCCGGTCAGATAAAACCCTTCATATTGGGAAAAATAGCTGGCTTCGAAGCGTTCATGGTCACCCCACACCGTGGGAAAGGCGCCCGGCGGTAAAGGGGCTTTCACCACAATGGCCCCCTCCTGGTTGGGACCTAATTCTTTGCCCTGTTCATCGAGAATACGCAAATCGTAGCCCGGCACAGGCAAGGTTGGGGATCCGGGTTTGGTCTCCAACAATTCCACCCCGGCCATGTTGGCGCAGATCGACCAGCCGGTTTCCGTTTGCCACCAATGATCGATAACGGGGATGCCGGGCAGGTGCTGTTGCAGCCAGAAGTAGGTGGGAGGATCCAATCTTTCACCCGCTACAAATTGG
>JANQMF010000140.1 GCA_028280225.1 Pseudomonadales bacterium
GAAAGGCTGACGTGCCGTCCCGGCCAAACACTGATGAGCTTGCGGGCAAACCCGTCTGCGGGTCCACCAGGGTTACCCTGATACCGTCCACCGGGCTGCCGTTGATACTGGAAAAAACCCGAAACCCCGGATCCACCGTGATTTCCGCAACAGCCTGGTCATTGTTGTCTTGGGGATCGGTATAACGCAGTTCCACGTCCGCTCCCGCGTCAGCTTGCAGAACGCAGTCGTTTGGGCTGCCGGTTACACTTGCTGCTGTGTTTAGATGGCCTGTAAATATCCCGGTGGATGGGTTGGTTTCGTTCAATACCAGGTGTTCGGTATCCCCACCGTTAACGGTGACATGGATCTCAACCTGATCCTGCGCAAACGGATCAAGATCCTGATCCCTATCTTCAAGTTGAATAAAGACCGCCTCGCCACCCCTGATTCGCGACGTTTCGCCCAACAACACGCGGGCAGGCAGCTGGATATCACCGCGAGATGGGCTGGCCACCGTTAAATTGGGCGTCTGGTTCGCACCCGAGATACACTGACCGGCGGGGACCGTCTGCACGCCACCCGGATCGGGGTTACCGTCTTCGCGCCACGCAAAGGTACGAATCCGGCTGGCAGACGGAGTGATGGGCAAGATGTCCAGGGGTATATCGACCCGCACCGCCGGGCCAACAGGAACGGTAAAGGACTCTCCCCGGGAACCCGGTCCCAGGGCGTAGGGTGCCCCGGGAAGTGTTTGCAAAACCGCATCCTGTACCCGGCTGGGAAAGGCAAAACGGTTGGGCGGGGTAATCCGCAACAGGTAGTCGTCAGCAGCAACAAATGGAAAACGGTAGGCGCCGGCAGGCAGATTCAGCTCAGCATCGCCGGTCATCTGGCTTGGCGAAACCGGCGTAATCCCGTCATCGTCAAAAACCGCTGCGGGAGCGCCTGTTGCGGCATGGACCAACACAACTTCTACCCCATCCACCGGCGCGCCCCCACTGCTTTCGAATACCACCCCAAAAGGGTCCACAAGAAGTTGCGCAACCGCAACGTCCAGGCTGTTGTCAGCATCGGTATAGGTGACTTGGACCTCGCCCCCGCGGCGCACCTCTAAACGGCAGTTTCCCGACTGGGATGGCCCCAGGTAAGTTTGTACATAACCGACAAAAATTCCGCTGTTTGGGCCGCTTTCGGCAAGCACAAGATGTTCTTGATCCACACCGTCATGCAGACTGATCCGGACTTGGTCAATCTGACCTGTGTCATGATTGGCGCTGGCGTCATTCAATTGCAGAAACAATACGTCGTTAGATTTTACAACGGTAGTTGGCAGCAGGTTCACGGTGCCGGGGATGGAGATTTGTCCGCCGAAAATAGAGATGGGGTTGGGCAGATCCGTTAGACCGGCGCCCGCATCACACTGGGTGGGTTGAATTGAAAAAACCGCTGCTCCGGCTGCTGCCGGCGCAAACTGCAAAAGCGTCAGACCCGCCTCATCACCAACGCCTACTCCGGGCGGCACCCCACTGATTTCAAAACCCTGGCTGGTAGCCAGACCACCGCTGTCAGTAGAGGTAACGGTAACCGGTACAACATCACCGGGTGAAAGAGTTTGGCCATCCACAAGTTTCAGACTGCCGTTGACCACTTCAAACCGAGGATCGTCGACGGTATAGGTGTGGATGTCGTTTGCATCCACATCCGTCGTTTGCAGGTCTCCCACCACCGCCCCGGGTAGATTCTGCGTGACGGTAACTGAGCTGAGGATAATTTCCGTTGGCGGCTCGTTTATGTCTGACACAGGCAGATTCAGGTTCTGGCTGAGTGCCCCACTCTGGCTATCGATGACTGTAACCAACAACGGCACAACCGCTTCGGTTTCAAAATCAATGTGTGCCCCGGTACGTAAAAAAAGACTGGTGCCCACAATATTAAAGCGGGGGTCGTCTACGGTAATCGAGTGGCCATCTCCCGGGTCCAGATCCAGGATAACAAAATCCCCGACAAAAACATCTGCCGTCAACGGCAGGAGGCTTTCGCTGATCTGGTAGCCGGTTAAACTGACCGTGGACGGTGAACTGTTCCCAGCCCCGGGGTCGGTGACAATGACATCACTGTTGCCGGTATTAAGCGGCGTACCCGCAACAACATAGTCGACGGTTGCAACATTTGTGATGGGGGTATTCGGCGGAATACCATAAGCCCCCGCTGACCAGCACAACCATCCGATAAACAGAAGAAGCAACAAGCAGCGGCTGCCTAGCCGGGGAAGCAGAATCCGCGTTACAATATTTTTGTCTGGAACAGGCGTATTCCGGCCAGAGACTAACGTATTCTGCTTCGCGCTGCACAGACTGGCCCCTTCAACGATCACCATCGGGCATTCGACCCGTCCTAAGGCGTGTCGTCGACAGTCACCACATAGGCAACATAGCCGGTATCACCGTCGTCACATGCCCCCAAGTCTGCGTCATCCACCTCGGGTGATGCAGCAAAGGCGGTGGAAACGATGGCATTACCGGCACAGTCCTGAACGTGATATTCACCATTGGCTAGCACCGCGCTGTCGATGCCAAAACTCACCACCGAACCGTCGATGGTTACATCCACTATTGCAGGCATATTGATATTGGCCGGGGCTTCGCCGGTGGTATTACCCGGATCGACCAGGGTTTCCGGGATGTCATCGTCGATGGTTACCGACGTGGCATCAAGACCGGCATTGGCCCGGACCCCAATCACGTACAATAGAATGGCGCCGGGGATTGCCTTGGGATGGCTGGCCGGGATGACGGGTACGCCGGTACCATCGTAGCGGTTGGTGGAAATTGGATCCCACAACACCTCAACATGTTTGGCAATGCCCAGCGCTACCCGGGTCCGAAAGCCTGACGCGTTTGCCGCCTGGCCGTCAAAATCACCGTCGTCCGCGCCCGTGGCCGCATCCGTGATGAAGTTATAACCTTCATCCTCACCCGATAAACTACCGGTAAATTGATCCGCAAAGACAATTTCGACGCTGTCTTTCAGATTGGGATTGTTGGCGGCGGTACCCCCGGGGCTGATATTGCCGCTGTCGTCATTGCCCAGGGCAACACCGGCATTGGCCACCGCGGCAACCAGGGTATAGCTCTGGTAGTTGTCCGCGGTTGCGGCACCGGGAACATCCACCGACACCGAGATAGTGCGCTGTTCGTCTTCTGCAAGGGTTCCCGTCAAGGCATAGCTGCCCGTGGATGTACCCAGGGTATTTTCACCCCCGTCCAGCACACCATCACCATTGGTATCTTCCCAGACGGCCAGGGCGGTTGGACTGATGGCGGTTGAACCCACCGAGGTGAAGCCGTCCACCTGTTGCAGGCCTTGATCGATTAAGGCAATTTCCACATCGGTTGCACTGTTGGAATTGTTGGTAATTACAAACTGAATGGATGCTCCGGTCGTTGCAACCTGACCCGGCACAACGGTGGTCCATTCCGTCTGATTGGTCGTCACATCCAGGCGCAACTTACGGTCCACGGTAAAGTCCACCGTGGTGTTGGCTGACTGATTAACCGCGTTGACGGTATAGTTCATGGTTACGGAATTGGTCACTACCGTGCCTGAGTCTGTCCCGTCCGCCCAAGCGGACAGGGTTGACATACCCAGGGCCACGCAAGCCCATACATTCACAACAACCTTAATCAGGGGTGTACGGGTTGCGGGCATATATCGATTAAATAGCGCCTGCCCCAAATACGTAATATTTGAGGACCGCGCTTCTGGACAAGAACAAAATAAGTGCTGCATGATCTTATTTCCTATTTGAGCCGGACGTTAAAAGAAACCCACCCGGTGGAGCCGGGTTTTAGTTCGGGAGAAAAGTTCCAGCGGATGGCGGTATAGTCTTTTGCCGAAGCCACCACTTGTTTACCGTCCCTGGTCACCACAAGCTGGTCAGGCTCCGCAAATACTTCCCCATCCACGGAAAATTGCACCGCGGTTCCGGCACCAAAGGCGGTGCCCTCAATATATTGGGTATCCGGCGGGATGTGGTCGGTAATGACCACGGTACCTGCATCAACAGCCTCAGTGCCATCGTTAGTAAAGGTAATGGTGTATTGTAATTCGTCGCCGGGAACTACTCTGGCCGCCTCCACCATCTTTCGTTCCACATCACCCTGTGGATTAACGTAGGACTCAACCTTTTTAATGGCGTTTTCCAGCCGCACCGTGCCGTGGGCGGAAATACTGCATAGCGTGAGGCCAAGGGCCAGCATGGTGCCAATTTGCCGTAGCCATTTGTTTTGATATTCACAATGGATCATATGGATCTCCTTAATAAAACGTTGCGGCGTTACCGAACCGCAGCTTGGAATGTGATCACCGTGGCCGGTGCGCCACCGGATAAAGTGGATTGAGCCACCACAACGGTACGCTGAGCCGGGTCGTATCCCGCACCATCAACCCCGTTGGGGAAAAAATCGTCGTCCTCGGGCTGACCATCAATATTCAAACTGTTAGACACATATTCCAGTTCAACGGGAAATACATCCCGGATTACCACATCATTGGCGCTGCCGGAGCCAAGGGCTGATATTTCAAGCCGGTAAGTGACAATGGCGCCCGGCACAACTCGGCTGCCGCCGATGGGGTCAACCACCTGGATAGAGGTTTTTTCGACAGAGACAACAGCGGTGCTCACCTGAAACTGACCGCCGGCGCGTAAAACAAGGTTATTCACGTCGTGGGAAATACCACTGACCAGGTCACCACCACCCAGGCCCAACCCGGGGTAGGCTGTACCCGGGGATGGCCAGGCGGGATCACTGGGATTGTCGGTGCCACTCTGACTGATCAGGCTGGCCGCCACCGCGCGGAGCTGAATCTCACCCAGTTCATTCTGGATTAAACCACTGGGGATGCTCGCCAGGACATAGACAATCAGGCTGCTGTCAACAGCGATATTCGGATCCGCTGCGCCGGATACATAGGGTGTATCCGAGGCCGTTTGCAGGCCGGGTTGCCCGTTGCTTTCCAGATACAATTGGCTGATCACCGGGTCGAAGCCACCCTCAATCACATCCGCCCGGGCAATCACTCGAAATACTTCGTCATCATTGCCGTTGTTGGATACGTTAAATTCCAGTAAGGCACTGGTTTGCCCGGCGGTAACGGCAACGGGACCGCCGTTGTTGTTGACCACGGCAACATCAATCAGCTCATCAACAATGGTCTGAGTGGTATTGCTGCTGACCGGTGGCTGGGGGACACCGCTGATGGAATAGTTTGCCGTGGCCGAGTTTTGGATATGTGATCCTGCGGGTGTGCCCAGCGCAGCCACATGCCCGGCCGGGAGGAACAGCCCAAGCAGGACAAGATGACGCTGCACCAAGTGTCTGAGGAGGCAGATTGCCGGACCAAGGCAGGTCCGTGTACGACAATCTATGATCCGCTGCAAAAGCTCCTTTGTTGAGTTAGCCAAACCCATGATCAATAGCCTGATTCCTGTGCATCCATAACAGTCAGGGCTCGTTTGTTGACCCGCTTGCACATCCGGTATGCAAGTTTTCGTCAAAAAGACGGCACCAAATTTCCAACAGGGCTATTACAGACAACCTCCACAAGACAAACTGAAACCTTCGTCACACTTTGCGCGCAAATGTGATGCCTGAACGTCTAAATCTTGACGCAGTCCCTGTACCGTTGCGACGGGATTCAGCAAACGCCGGAATTTTGACCCTATCCGCTTACGCTGGGGTCAGACCCCAACGTTAGTGGTTTCTCTATTCGCTTACGCTGGGGTCTGACCCCAACGTTAGCGGTTTGCATCCCGGGTGTGTGGGTCTGGGGTGGGTTGCGGGTTGGCGTGTGTCGAAAGTTGAACGGGCTCGCGATTACCGTCAACAAGCTGTGATCACCCGCACATCTCGTTACAACGGCGGCGCCGAAATCTTGAGTTTTCCGCGATGACATGCGTTACTAGGCGCTGGTAAAAGGACGTTCCAATAGGACTGGGAACCATGAGCGAATCTGATCACATTCTCGTTGTAGAAGATGAACCAATTACCCGCGAGCAGCTGGTTGCGTATTTCGAAGACGAGGGATTTCGCGTTTCGTCCACCGGCTCCGGTGACGAAGTACAAAAAATTGTAAACGAAACTGACGTCATTCTGGTTCTGTTGGACATTAAGCTGCCCGGCAAAGACGGTCTTACCCTAACAAGAGAAATTCGTACCAATAGTGATATCGGTATTATTCTGGTGACCAGCAAGCAGGAACAGATTGATCGCATTCTGGGTCTGGAGAGCGGTGCCGACGACTATGTGACCAAACCTTTTGATCCCCGGGAATTACTGAGCCGCTCAAGAAATCTGATTCGCCGGGTGGAAATGCAGCAAAACCAGCGCCGCCGCAATCACCTGCGCACCTTCGACGGCTGGTCATTGGATCTGAATAAACGGGAACTCACCTCTCCGGAAAACTGCCCGGTGCAGCTGTCCGCCGGTGAATATCAGTTGCTGCTTGCCTTTATGGAACAAGCAGGTGAGGTAATGAACCGCGATCAGTTGATGAACCGTATACGCAACCGGGAGTGGTTCCCGGACGATCGATACATCGATGTTCTGGTGGGCCAACTACGCAAAAAGCTTGGCGAACGGGCATCAAACGCTAAAATTATCGCCACGATTCACGGCACAGGTTACCTATTCACCCCTGAAGTTGCTTGAGTTACCGCAAACATCGGTAACCTGGCTCCACGCCAAATCCAGCCCGGCGGTCCTGACCATGGCCAACCCCGGGCAGATCAAAGTCCGGCAAATCCAACCCAAATCGTGTAAAACAGCGCCATGAAGACCATTTACGAAAGTAGCAGTACATTGGTTGTACGAGACGAGTGGCAGGGTCAGTCC
>JANQMF010000142.1 GCA_028280225.1 Pseudomonadales bacterium
GTCGTAACACACGTCTTCCAGTTTATCGGACTTGCGAATCAGCCTGGATGGGTGCTTCAAAATAGGGCTAACGGTTTTTGCTGTGGTCATTCAAGTCACATTGGGTTTAGCGGAGGTAATATGGGTTAAGCAGATACATCCCATCAATACATCCCATTAATGATTGAACCCTGCCGCGGGTTGTGGTGGGGTAGATTATAGCATCGAATTGCGCAAATCGATGACGGCTGGTTAACATAGGCAATCAGCTAAACAGCAGGGAACATTTGTGGCCAAAATTACGAAAACCGACGCGGAATGGCGGGCTCAGTTGACGCCTTTAGAATACGACATTACCCGCCAGGCGGGCACTGAAATGGCGTTTTCCGGGGTGTACTGCGATACCAAAACGCCGGGCATCTACAAGTGTAAGTGTTGCGACACACCGCTGTTTGATTCATCCACAAAGTACGATTCACAAAGCGGCTGGCCAAGCTTTTATGCCCCCATTGATGCGGCTGCGGTAAATACCCATGAGGATCTGAGTCTTGGCATGCGCCGTATAGAGGTCACCTGTGCAACCTGTGATGCGCATCTGGGCCATGTTTTTCCCGATGGACCCCAACCCACGGGTTTACGCTTCTGTATGAATTCTGCTTCCCTGTCCCTGGAAGAAAAAACCGACTAAAGATCCGGCGGCGATAATTACAAATATACTTGACGGAGTACCCATGACCCCAGCAGACATTGCAAACCGCAACCCAGACAAAATTGCCTACATCATGGCGGAGTCAGGACAGCAAATTACTTATTCGGAACTGGAAGCAAAGGCAAACCAGGCAGCACATTTGTTTCGTCAGCTGGGTTTGCAGCGTGGGGATCACATTGCGTTGTTGCTTGAAAACCACCCCTGTTTTTTTCAGATCTGCTGGGCCGCGCAGCGGGCGGGTTTGTATTACACCGCTATTAGCTGGCGCCTGCAGGAACCGGAAGTTGAGTACATAGTTAACAATTGTGAAGCCAGGGTATTTATCACCTCTTCAGCACGGGCTGCCGTGGCCTCGGGTTTGCTCGACAAAATGCCCAACGTTGAGGCACGTTTTGTGCTAGACGGTGAAATCAGTGGTTTTGAAGACTGGCAGACAGCTTGTGATGACTGTCCAACCGAACCCATTGAGGATCAGTGTGAAGGCGCGCCGATGCTCTATTCATCCGGTACCACCGGCTACCCCAAGGGTATTAAGCGGCCGTTGGTGGATGGGGCTTATGGAGAGGGTGAACCCCTAAACCTGCTGGGTGCGCTATATGGGACCACTGAAGACTCCATCTATCTTTCCCCGGCACCCCTTTATCATGCTGCCCCGCTGGGTTTCAGCATGTCGTGCCTGCGCAACGGGTTATGTGTGGTGGTGATGGAGCACTTTGACGAAGAATTTGCGCTGGCTTGTATCGAAAAATACAAAGTCACCCACAGTCAATGGGTCCCCACCATGTTTGTGCGCATGCTTAAACTGGATGAACAGATCCGCGCAAAGTACAACCTCAGCAGCCTCCAGGTTGCCATTCACGCCGCAGCGCCGTGTCCGATACCGGTTAAAGAACAGATGATCGACTGGTGGGGTGAGGTATTGTATGAATACTATGCGGGTACTGAAGGAAACGGCTTTGTGCAGCTGAATTCCGCGGAGTGGCTGCAGCACAAAGGGTCTGTTGGCAAACCCCTCGGTTGTGAAGTGCATGTCTGTGACGAAGAGGGGAACGAAGTCCCCGCTGGTGAAGCCGGAACGGTGTACTTTTCCGGCGGGGGTACTTTTGAGTACCACAAAGACCCGGAAAAAACAGATAGTTCGCGCCATCCCCAGGGTTGGAGTACCTTGGGTGACGTGGGCTACCTGGATGAAGAAGGTTATTTATACCTGACGGATAGAAAACACTTCATGATCATTTCCGGCGGAGTCAATATCTATCCCCAGGAGGCGGAAAACGTTCTGATTACCCACAACAAAGTTATGGACGTTGCGGTATTCGGCATTCCCAACGATGATTTTGGCGAAGAGGTTAAAGCGGTTGTTCAGTTGGTTGACCACAGCGAGGCGGGTCCCATCTTAGAAGTGGAACTGCTGGACTTCTGCCGGGAACATCTGTCGAGCATCAAGTGCCCGCGCAGCATCGATTTTCGTGCTGAACTGCCCAGGCATCCCACCGGCAAGCTGTATAAACGCCTGCTGAAAGACGAATACTGGAACAAAGCTTGATCCGCACCGGGTGATGGCCCCCGGCCGGCCTTATTGACTTTGCAGCAGGTTGGCTGGGGCAAACTGATCGGTTAACGGTCGTGCGGCGGGGTCCCAGTCCGGACGGCGGTCGCGCTGCCTGATCAGGATACGGCTATAACGGCGTATGGGCACGTTGTACGGCGCCAGGGTATTGCGCAGGGCATTTGCCCGGGTCAACAGCTGTTCTTCAGGGACGCTTTTGCCGGGGACAACAACCATACGGTTGGCGCTCTCGGGAATTTTGAAGTTGATAAACTTGCCAAAAACAGCCGCGTAGGTGGCGGACTCGTGGTCGTACAGATCGCTGATGGAAAAGGTATTGGCAACCAGTACACCGTTTGCGGTCAACAGGGACTTGGTTTCTTCAAGATATTGTTGGGTCATCAGGTGTTCCGGAATGTACTCGCCGTTGAATGCATCGAGGATGATGATGTCGTAGCGTCGGTCCAGCAGATTGGCTCTCTTGGTCCACACACGCGCATCCTGATCAAATACCTTAACGTGGCTGGTGGGGTTGAATGCAAAATAGTCTCTGGCCACCCGTGTGACCGCGGGATCAATTTCCACCACGTCAATTCTGGCCTGGGGATAAAGTTGGTTGAAGGCAGTGGGCAGGGTGCCGCCGCCCAGGCCAATAACCAGAATGTGTTGGGGATCGGGCGCAAACAGCAGGCTGACCATGGACATTTTGGTATAGGCGAAGATCATTTTTTTGGGATATTTGGTATCCATGCAGCTCTGATTGCGGCGATTGCTGCGCACATTAAACAGCAGACATAGGGTATTGCCGGCCCGGGTGACCATGACGTTACTGTACAGCGAACGCTCCTTGTGCAGTATTTCGGCACCCAGGGCAAGACCGGGCCCGGCAAGGCAGGTCAAGCCAAGGCAGGTCAGCAGCACAATCGCGGGCAGTGTCAGGTGATCTGGGTGGCTGATGGCTTGAGCTCTCCAGACGTGTCGGTTCGCCCCCGGGAGGCAATCAGAGCAAGACAGGCCATCAGGACCAGGGCTGCCGTCAAGCCGGTGAGGATCGTATTGATTTCGAACCACAACACAAAATAGAAGGATGTCATCAACGTGCCGATGGCACTGCCCAGGGTTGAGACAAAGTAGAGTCGTCCCGCCACCTGCCCTGAATGCTCCACGGTATTAACCAGCAATCTGACCGAGTAGGGTGAAATCATGCCGAGAATAATTGTTGGCACGGTAAACAGGAAGAGTGCTGCCACTAAAGAACCAAAACGCGGGTCCTCTATACGGGTAAATACCCACTGCATTGCCGGTTCGGAAAATAGAATAAGCGGATAGAGCATGACGGCACCGCAGAAAAAGATGACACCAAAACGCCGCATGTTCGGGCGGCGAACCGACAATTTGCCGCCAAGCAGATAACCCACTGCCAGGGACAGCATAAAAACACTGATGATGCTGCCCCAGACATAGATACTGCTGCCGAAGTAGGGCGCCAGCACCCGTCCACCCAAAAGCTCCAGGGACATGATGACAAAGCCGCCGGTAAAGGCGAGAAAATAAATCAGAACTACCACCGGGTCAGTGTACAAATTATCCCGGGCCAGATGAAGAGAGTTTGGCCTCACGGCGCAGGGTTAAAAATGGTACCGTGGCCCAGCGGCAACTGCGGGAGAAAATATGCAGCTTGGGGTCACGGTGCGCAACATGGGTGTCCAGGCAACAGCGGATTTAATAATCGCTTGTGCGCAATCCGCGCAACGTTTGGGCATGGAATCCGTGTGGGTTGTGGATCATATCGCCATTCCACCCGACGATGCCCAGGGCAGTGGTGGACGGTATTTGGATGTACTGACCACGCTGGCCTGGCTTGCGGGCCAGACTACCCGAATCAAAGTGGGGTCGGGGGTTTTGATTCTACCCTATCGGCCCCTGTTACCCAGTGCCAAACAGATCGCCACCATTCAGGAACTGTCCGCAAACCGCCTTATTCTAGGGGTGGGGATCGGTTGGATGGATGCGGAATTTCGTGCCCTGGGTGTTGACCGGCATGCCCGGGGGAAAATCAGTGACAACACCCTCGGTTTTTTTCGGGAGTGTTTTGCCCGGGACGAAGTCACCCTGAACGGCCAGGATTTTCTCTTTCGTCCGCGCCCTTTGCCACCGCCCATTCTGGTCGGTGGTGCGGCACCCCACGCTCTTAAGCGTGCCGTGGCGCTTGGCGACGGTTGGTTGCCCATGGCTAAATCACCGCAACACATTGCACAAGACGTGCAGAACTACTTTGATTTGTGTGCACAGGCAGGCAAACAAGGCTCGGTGACTGTGATGACCGGATTACCGCTGGACGAAGAAGAATGCCAGCGGCATATCGACGCTTATGCTGAAATGGGTGTGCAACGGGTGGTCTGCAGTATTCAATATGATGACTTGGACAGCTACGAGCAGCGTCTGCAACAACTGCGGCAGCTTAACCTTCAATGGCAGGATTAGGCTTTTGACTGTCTTGGTGCAACCTCTTCGGTGGGTGCACCGGCGTCCTTCCAGCCTCGAAAGCCATCACCAATATGGCAGACGTTGTCCAGGCCCATGTCCTTAACCGTCTTGGTGGTCAGCGCGGAACGCCAGCCGCTTTGGCAGTAAAATATAAACCGCTTGCCGCTTGCGAAAATATCTTTGAAATAGGGTGAGGTTGGGTCTATCCAGAACTCGATCATACCCCGGGGAGCGTGCAGGGCGTTGGGAATTTTGCCTTCCCGCTCAAGTTCCCTGGGGTCTCGCAGGTCGACAAATACCACGTCATCGTCCCCCAGCAGTTGATGTGCTTCGTCCAGGTTCAGGGTTTGTATGTCCGCCAGGGCGCGTTCAAGCAGATCTTTGTGGGTCACTTTAAGCATGGAACCTCCTGGGGAAACGGTAAATTGCGGGGTGAACGGGGCCCAAATCCGGACAACAATGACACTCCAGGGCAGTTCCAGGAGCGTTTCCGGTACATTTAGGGCATATGCCATATAGGCCTATTGTCTTAAAAAACATATAGTTACAGGATATATCTAGACTGGCACCAATTTTGAATGCACTAGTATGAGCTTGAGTGCTTCTAATTTTCTATTTGTATTAAAGAAAAGATATGAATCAGCAAAAATACTACAGCGGCCAATTTGCCACCACCCCGGATCTGATGCACGTGACCATTCCCCATGCAGAAATTGTGGCGGAAATGGAACGCCGCGGTGAACACCAGACTCTCAACGATGTGTGCCTCACGGTTGCCATTGTTGCCGATGCAATAAATGCTGCGTTAGAACCGCAAGTTTAACCTGCCAGTTCGTTCGTTCTTTTGTAAATCGGCATCCCTGCCAATGTCCTCCCATGGTTCCCCGCGCAACCCCCTTGGACTATTTTCCCCGCCAGTTGGGCTTGCGCTTTTCCGCAAACGCCTTGGGGCCTTCTACAAAGTCTTCACTGCCCACCATGTCAGCCACGCTTGAATACCTGGTTTTCATGGAGTCTTCCAGCGAGGGGGTATCCAGACTTCGGTAAACCACATCTTTGCTGGCCCGGATGGAAAGAGGGGCACACTCGGTGATCTGTTGTGCCCACCGCAGGGTTGCTGTCATCAGATCGTCGTGGGGGACCACTTCGTTGACAAAACCCAGCTCTTTGCCTTCCTCGGGGCTGACATGGCGCCCGGTCAGGATCATGCCCAAGGCGCGTTTGGAACCGATCTGACGGGGCAGACGATTCAGGCCTCCGGCCAGTGCCGCCAGACCAACCTTGGGTTCAGGCAGAGCAAATCTGGCTTTCTCCGAGGCAATGATCAAATCACAGGCCAGGGCAATTTCGAAACCGCCTCCCATGGCCACGCCGTTTACTGCCGCGATCACCGGCTTGGTCAAATCAAACCGGGAAGTTAAGCCGCCGAAACCCATGGGTATGGCTATGCGTTCGCCGCCTTCCGCCTGATACCGTAAGTCGTTGCCTGCACTGAAACCCCGGCCTTCGCCGGTAATGACCGCCACCCACATATCATCGTCCGCGGCAAAATCATCGAATACTTCACCAAGTTCTACATTGGCCGGCGGATGCAGCGCATTCAGCCGGTCGGGCCGGTTCATGCGCACGGTCATAATGTGGTTTTCTTTTTCGACGAGGCAGAACTCGGTCATAAGGTCTCTCCCTTAAGATGATCATTAACGGTGCCGCAAACGGTCCAGGGACACTTTAACTGTTGTCCAATTACAACAACAAGATTTGCTTAAAGATGATGAGTTTCGTTATAGCCCAGCATAACGGGCTGGGGCGAGATGAATAATTCGCTCAAACTGCAATTGTGGAAACGATAGTCTGTCCAGGCAGACGGTTTGTTTTGCAAAAAAACAGCGGTGGCAATGGCTAAGGCAACCCCATGACTGACCACCAGGACCGTTTGCCCCTCGTCATGTTGGCTGTCGATTTCCCTGAGTGCGTGACCCATCCGGTGGGCAACCTGATTTAAGCTCTCGCCTCCCGGGGCGCAGAAGTCCGGGTCCTCGGTCATTCTGGTCGTCAGTTGATGCTCGGCGGCCAGCACCTTAAACGGCAGGTCCTCCCATTCACCAATGGCCATCTCCTGCAAACCCTCCATCGGCGTATGTGCCAGATCCAGATGCCGGGTCGCCAGTGTGGCGGTGGTGCGACAGCGTTGCAGCGGACTGGTATAAACCGCGTCGATGGTTTCGGTGGCGGCCAAATGCCGTCCGGTTCGCCGTGCCTGGGTTCTGCCCCGCCAGGTGAGTGGGCTGTCTGTGGAGCCATGCCACCGTCCCGACTTATTTGCCCTGATCTGGCCGTGCCGCAGCAGAATTAAACGAGCGCCCATACACGCCTATCCTTGTTGATTTGACCCAAAGCATCCGGGTTGTACCCGGATCAATTCTGTCTTTAAAGCCCCATGGCAGGGGATGGCCGCCGGTTTATGCATATTTTTCCGCAATGAGTGTCCCGATCAGGTCACCCTCCACGTTAACCGCCGTGCGGAAGGTATCCAGAGGCCGTTCTATCAGCAGCAGCAGGGCAATGGCTTCCAGGGGAATACCCACTGCCAGAATGACCACCTGCAAACCTGCCATGGACCCGGATGGAATGCCTGGGGCTCCGGCGGAGGCCAGCATAGTGACAAAAAATACAATGACGATGGCCATGGGTGATAGGTCGACGTTGAACATATAGGCAAGAAAGATCACGGCGATGCCTTCAAATAGGGCGGTACCGTCCATGTTAACCGTTGCCCCCAGAGGCAGGACAAAGGCGGCTTTGTCGCGATGGACCTGCAAATTTTCTTCAGCCGCGCGCATGGACAGGGGCAGGGTAGCGGCGCTGGAGGAGGTGATGAAGGCGGTGAACAAGGGTTGGGCAATGGCGGTAAACAACCTTATGGGATGAGTTCCGGTCAGCAGCCACGCAATAAACGGCAAGACAATCAAGCCATGCACCGCCGTGGCGGCAAAAACCACTAAGGCAAATTGTCCCAACGCGACGAGAGTGTGCATTTCAATGCGGTGGGTGAGCTGAAATGTAATGGCAAACAAGCCCAAGGGCAACAACGTCAGAATCCATGTTGCGCACTTGAAGATCACATCAGTGAGTTGTTGCAGCAGACCCGGCCAGGGGGAGTCTTTGGGTAATGTCCATGCAGCGGCAAGGCCAAATAACACCGCGCTGGTCAATATACCCAATATATTGAGTTCCGCCAGGGCCGTAAATGGATTGCTCAGCATCGACCGCAGCACACCGGTGAGCATGGCGGCAATGCTGCCGGCTTCAGTATCGATGAGCTTAGTGGGTATTTGCGGTAGATCGGAAATGGGTGGCGATTCTGTCCAGGGATGAATAAAGAAGACCACAATCAGGCCAAGTATTATGGCAATACCCGAAGTGGTCAGATAATACAGCACCGTAACGCCACCCAGCTTGCCCATGCTGCCCGCGTTGCGCAGCCGCAGTACCCCGACAAATAGGGAGAAAAAAATCAATGGGGCAATGATCATTTTCAACCCGGCAAGAAAGCCGTCTTGAATTAACCGGGTGGTGGCGTTGAGCCATTCAACGTCCCCAAAAAACAGCGCCAGAAGCCAACCGAACAGCGCCGCCGCCAATAGCGCTGGCGCAAACCATCGCGAATTCATTCTGGTGATTTATACCCTCAGGTTAATAAAGTGACCGCTGCGCAGATTGGGTTGGAGCATGTTTTGTTGCCAGACGGTTGTTTGACAAGCAGGCCCAAGTTCCGTGCGAGTGGTTGTTGCCGATTTTGACTTAACACCTGGCCTGAAATTTGACCCGGGCCGTTGACTCAGCGCCGCGGTTACTTTGAGTTTTGCCACAGAATCAGCGCCCCGGTGATGTGCAATATAAGATTTGTGTGTCGCACTCACGTCTGCTCTCCCTTATATTTGTTTAGATGATGTGTGCTTTGTCTACAGACTTATTTTGCGTGGGATGCTGGAGCAAAGGTACCTCACAAGGTATGAGATTGTAACCAACACAGGAGATTGTGGGGAGCTTATGACGTGATTTGCCCGGCAATTGCGACAAAAATTTGACATTGATCGTAACCATGCGCAATAACTTCGCCCGCTTACTCTGCCTGGTTGTGCTCTGCGGTTGTGGTCAATCGCCATTTGAGGGTAACGCCTACGCCCGGCATAAAGGCCAGACCATGGGTACCTACTTCACAGTCCAGTTTGATTCCGCCCAGTGTGCAGTCGAACTCTCGGCGTTGGACGACATTTTAGGCCGGGTCAATCGAATCATGTCCACTTACGATCCTAATTCTGAGCTGTCACGCTTCAATGCTGATACCAGCCTGAACTGGGTACAGATTTCTGCTGAACTTGCGCAAGTCCTGTCGGCAGCCGAAGAAGTGTGGCGGGTTTCGGCCGGGGCTTTTGACGTTACAGTGGGTCCCCTGGTTGAGCTTTGGGGATTTGGGGCAGTAGATCGTGATGACGTACCCGGTGTGGATTTGCAGAAGCAGGCAGCCGCAAACGTTGGCATGGACAAGCTGGAGATACGCCGCTCTCACGGTGGCCAGACGCCGGTTACGGAAATTCGCAAATTAGCCCCGGGCTTGTCGATTGACCTGTCCGCGTTAGCCAAGGGTTATGGTGTTGATGTACTGGCGGAACACCTGGAATCCGCCGGCTGTGCCGACTATATGGTGGATATCGGCGGGGAAATCAGGCTGGGTGGCCTCAGTGCAAGGGGCGAATCCTGGCGCATCGGCGTGGAAATGCCGCAGACCGGCGCTGTGCAGCAGGTGATGTACCTCAGCGGTGTGGGCGTGGCCACATCCGGTGACTATCGGAATTTTCGGATTGTGAACGGCAAAAGAGTTGATCACGTGTTTGATCCACGTACCGCAAGGCCTGCGGACAACATGGTGGTCTCCGCGACGGTAATTCACCCTTCTACCATGTGGGCTGATGCCTGGGCCACCACGCTGATGGTGCTGGGTGCGCAAGAAGGGTTGGAACTGGCCGCTCGGATGGCGTTGCCCGTGTTTATCTTAACCCGGACAACGCAGCAGACAGATGATTTGGTTTATGACGAAGGTTATACTGATTACATGCAGCCGTATTTGCGGCCCCCTCAGACCACGGTTAAGGGAACTGCTCCATGACAACACTTGTTCTTGCTTTTGCATTCACCGCGCTCATCATGGCGGGTATGGCCATTGGGGTACTCTTCGGACGTAAGCCCATAAGCGGTAGCTGTGGTGGCATGAAAGCGCTGGGGATGGACGTAGAGTGCGAAATCTGTGGCGGAAATCCGCGGTTGTGTGACAGCAATAAAGGCGGGAATGATAACCGCCAATCCAAGCCTGTTGTGGGCTCATTCGACCCCAAAGATTCAGGCTGATTCAGCACCCGGGCGAGCTTGCCGGTGATTGCTTGACCGCGTTCACATTTATGCCTGTGCTGCGCATCCGGCGGCGTCAAATTCCAGCCAATTGCCAGAAAATGTCTATGCTTAAAGGGTAAACGACACTTTAGGACCAACATGGCATCAGATAGGGCACAGGGAAGGGTGGCCGCATCCGCCGCATCGCTGGAGTCTCACCTCCTGCAGCAAATTCAAGAACGGGCTTTTGAAGTACCGCTATTACCTAATGTGGCCGCGGAGGTGTTGTCGTCAACCCTGGATGACCAGGCCAATGCCGCCAGACTGGCGGAGCTGATACAACAAGATCAATCCCTGGCTGCGCATCTTCTGCGCGTAGTTAACTCCCCGGGGTTTCGCGGGACCACGGAAATTGTCGCCCTGCAACAGGCGATTGCGCGTTTGGGTATGCAGAGCATTCGGGAAATTGCCTTAACGGTATCGGTCAAAGGGAGTTTGTTGCAGCCGGGCCCCTACGGTGACCTGGCGAAGGCGGCTTGGCATCACGGTCTGGGAACCGGGCTGTGGGCCAAGGAAGTGGCGCGCAGGGCACGCAAAAATGTAGAGGTAGCCTACTTGTGTGGATTGCTGCATAACGTGGGTAAACCGTTGCTGATTAATCATGTCAGCAATCTGGTCAAGGATATGGATCCAGCGCAACGATTGGATACCCAAGAGCTTGTGGGTGTGCTTGACAGGCACGTGGCGGGAGCCGGGGTGATGGTCGCGGAGGAATGGCGCTTACCCTCCGCGGTAGCGCTGACAATCCGCTATTTTGGGGATTTTTCTTCCGCCCAGAATGCTCAGGACACTGTGGCGGTTGTGGATGCCGGCAGCTACTTTGCCCAGGAGATCGAAGATGGCACCTTTGAGGTGAGCGCCGCTGTACAGCAACCGGTGATGCAGTACCTGAACTTTTATCCCGACGACGTAGAAGCTCTGTTGGAGCATACACAACGTATTCAGGAAACCATGGAGGGCATGGCATGACCGGCCGCTACGACACGTTTGTGATTGGCTCGGGACCGGCGGGTCAAAAAGCCGCCATTCAGTTGGCCAAGGGTGGGCAAAAAGTTGCGCTGTGTGAACAGTTAAAACAAATTGGTGGGGCTTGCGTGCACCAGGGCACTATTCCCAGCAAAGCGCTTAGGGAACGCGCGGTGGAACGCGGCAAAATCAACGCCCGTCTCAAAGAGCGTAACATGGCTGAACTGGCCAACGATATTAGTGTGGTTGAGCTGATTGGCGAAATGTCGGATGTGGTTGCTGCCCACGATCAATATATGACGGATCAGCTCAAGCGTAACGATGTGGATATTATCCATGGGCGGGCCTGTTTTGTGGATGACAAAACCATCGACGTGTTGTCGAATACGGGTCAGAACATGCGTTACCAGGCCAAATATTTTGTCATCGCGGCTGGTTCCAAACCCCGGCATCCGGACAACATCGTGGTTGATCACGAAAATGTCTACGACAGCGACTCGGTGCTGACGCTGGCCTATCTGCCCCAGAGTATGGTTGTGCTGGGTGGCGGCGTGATTGCCTGCGAATACGCTTCGATATTCGCCATGTTGGGTGTGCGGGTGACCCTGATCGACCGTTATCCACAACCCCTTGGCTTCCTGGATCACGATCTGACCGCCGCCTTTGTGCGCTCGTTCGAACGCCGGGGTGGTGTCTTCCTTGGGGAGGTTGAGGTGGTCCGCAGTGGTTTTGATGGCTTGAGTCAGGTAGAGACCGAGCTTGCGGATGGTTCGGTTGTCCGCAGCGACAAAGTCTTGTGTGCCCAGGGCCGGGTGGCGGATCTGGATGCGCTGAAAATCGCCAATGCGGGGCTGCACCTGGATGAACGTCAACTGCTGAAAGTAAACGAACACGGCCAGACCCAAGTGCCCCACATTTATGCGGCCGGTGATGTGGTGGGTCCTCCCTCCCTGGCTTCTGCTTCCATGGAGCAGGGCCGGCATGCGGCCTGCCATATCTTGAACGTAGAAGTTGGTCAGCTGAGCCGGGTTATTCCCTCGGGTATCTATTCTGTCCCCGAACTGGCTTCGGTGGGCCTGACCGAAGCCCAAGCGGAAAAAGAATACGGACATGTGGTGATTGGTCTGGCGCAATTTAAGGAAATTGCCCGGGGGCACATAGCCAACGCCCAGGACGGCATGCTCAAGCTTGTGGTCAGCGCAGATGGTATCGTCAGGGGGGTCCATGTCATTGGTGTCCACGCAACGGACTTGGTGCATATCGGCCAGATGGGTATGCTGCAACAGGCCGACGTACATACCTACATCGAAAATATATTTAACTTTCCCACGTATGCCGAAAGCTATCGTGTGGCGGCGTTGCACGCGGCTGCACGGCTGCGCGCGGAACTGCCCGCGGACCGCTCTAAATCCGCATAACCGTAAAATTGGCGCAAAAGTAATTTGCGCTTGGATTCAGAACACCGGACACTAGGCGATTTGACGTTGCGGAGATAGTTCTGTCCTCAAATTCCCGCCTGGCAACCTGGGTTGCCTTACGTTATTTACTTGCGCGCGGTTCAGCGCTCTCCTATGTCAGCCGGCTTGCGCTGTTTGGACTGGCCTTGAGTGTTGCCGTGTTAATTTTAGTCCTGTCGGTGGTCAACGGTTTTGAACGGGAACTGCGTGAGCGGGTATTGTCCTTATTGCCCCATGTCACGGCGGTGGGCGCCCGCCCCATAACTTATGAGGATCTGGCTGAGCTGCGCAGTTTGTCGCGGACGCCCGCCGGAGTTTTGGGTGTTGCGGGTTTTGTCCAGGGTACGGTACTGCTGTCAGCCAACGCAAAAATAAAGGGTGCCAGTTTGACCGGTGTGGATCCCGTGGACTATCGGCAGGTCAGCGAAATTGAGCGCTACTTGACCAAACCGGGCTTAAATGTACTGGCCGCAGAACGCTTCAGTTTAATTCTTGGTGAACGTTTGGCCGGGGAACTGGGTATAGCGGTGGGTGATGAGGTTCTGGTTGTGCTGCCGGCTGGAGCACTCACCCCGGTGGGGGCCATTCCGCGCCAGCGGCGCTTTAAAGTGGTTGACCTGTTGCGCAGCGAGTCTCAGTTGGACAGTCAGGCAGCCTTTACTCTGTTAGCGGACGCGCAACGTTTTTTTCGCACAGGTAATGGGGTGCATGGGTTTCAACTGCGGGCGGCGGACCTGTTCGAGCTTGATTCCGGGGTGACTTATCTGCAAGACCTGTTGGCGGATTACCAGGTGCGTATCACAACCTGGATGCGTAATTATGGGAATTTATATCAAGCCATTGCCGTACAAAAGCTGACTATGTTTGTGCTGTTGTCCTTCCTGGTTGGTGTAGCTGCCTTCAATCTGGTTTCCGGGTTGATGATGATTGTTGAACAGCGTCGCCACGATATTGCAGTGTTGCGAACCCTGGGCGCCGGTTCCACCACAATTGTGCTGGTCTTTGCTCTGCTGGGCACCCTGTTGGCGGCCCTTGGCATAGCCGGGGGGTTGGCCCTGGGGGGCTTTATTGCCGTCATGTTGCCCAAGGTTTATGCCTGGGCTTCAGTTCATCTGTCCCTGAATTTGATGAGTCAGTATTTTATTGCCTATTTACCCACCGACCCTCGCGTTTCTGACTTTGTTAACGTGGGTGTTGCCTCCCTGGTGCTGGCATTGTGCGCGGTTATTTACCCGGCGGTGCGGGCCAGCAAGTTGTTGCCCAGTCGAGTACTTGCGCATGAATAGTGCCTTGACCGCGGTGGATTTAGTTAAACACTACCACCAGGGTGACCAGGTGATTGAAGTCCTGCGCGGGGCTGACCTCAGGGTGAACCCCGGAGAACGTCTGGCCATTGTCGGCCGTTCAGGTTCCGGTAAAAGTACCCTGTTACATGTGCTGGCGGGTCTTGATGATGTGGATAGCGGGGAAGTTTTTGTCTCCGGACACAACATGACTCGGGCCAGTGCCAACGAACGTGCGCGCATTCGCGCCAACAACATGGGCTTTGTCTATCAGAACCATCATTTGCTGCCGGAGTTCAGCGCGCTGGAAAATGTTGTTCTCCCTCTGCAGATCGCCGGCGTGGGTAAACATCCGGCCCGGGAGCAAGCCGCGCATTTGCTTAACGAAGTAGGTTTAGGGGCGCGTTGTGGGCATCTGCCCAGCGCATTATCCGGTGGTGAACGTCAGCGGGTTGCCGTGGCCCGTGCCCTTGCCGGGCAGCCGGCCATTGTACTGGCGGATGAACCCACCGGAAATCTGGATCGCGACAACGCTGAACAAGTTATCGAATTGCTTGCACAACTCAGTACTAAACACCAAACCGCCTTTGTTGTGGTCACACACGATGTATCGATGTTGCCGCATTTCGACCGGGTGCTGAATCTGCTTGACGGCTGCTTGAAGGTGTACGGCTAGGTGGGTGCTAAACTTGCCCTTTCCATGGCCATGCGCCTGTTGAGCCATGGTGAAAACAAATTTGCGCGCTTTGTCACCTGGGTTTCCTTTCTGGGGCTCTCCCTGGGCGTCATGATCCTGACGGTAGTTGTGACGGTTATGAATGGCTTTGACCATGCCCTGAAGGAACGGCTGCTGAGCTCAATCCCCCACGTTACGGTCCAACAGGCGGAGCTTGAAGAGGTTCGCAGGGCTGTTACCGACGGGGTGTCTCAGGTTCGCGCGGTACACCCCTATTTTTCCGGGCTGGGCGCCTTGTCCGCCCAGGGTGAGGTTCACCCGGTAACCAGTTATGCCGTGGATAAGATGGGCAGGCAGAGTTTGAGCCACATCAGCCGGAGCATGCGGCACGGGCAACTGGAAAATTTGTTTGACCAACCTACCGGCATGATTGTGGGGGCCCCGTTGGCCCGTTATCTGGGTCTGGTGGTTGGGCAGCCGGTGATACTGCTGTCGGTGCAGCAAGTGGGTGAAGCGGTATTGCCGAAATTGCTTAAGTTTGAGTTGGTCGGTACCTTTGAACTGGGTGCGGAACTGGACTACTCCCTGGTCCTGCTCAACTTGCAGCGTTTTGATGATGCCCAATGGCAGGGTTTTGGCGAACGTGGAATCCAGGTGCAATTGGATCAACCCCTGCTGGCGCCAATCGTTGAGGCGCAACTGGCCGGTGCCTTGCCTCATGCCCGGGTGGGCTCGTGGGGGACAACCTACGGCGAATTGTTTCAAGCGGTGCAGCTTGAAAAGTCAATGATGTTTGTTCTACTTATTCTGGTTGTGGCGATTGCAGCGTTTAACATTATTGCCGGACAGACCATGGTTGTCAGCGACAAGCGCAGCAACATCGCCATATTGCGAACCATGGGTGCAACCCACAAGCTCATTCTGCGGATTTTCCTGTTCCAGGGTGTCTTTATCAGCTTGTTGGGGACTTGTGTTGGCTTGGTTTTGGGTCTGCTGTGTGCAGGCTATATCAACGAAATACTCGATGTTCTTCAGATGTTCACCGGCAGACACCTGTTGGATGGTTCCTTCTTCGTGCGTGTACCCGTACTGGTGCAGGTTGGCGATTTGATGGTAATCGGCGGGCTGAGCGCGGGCCTGTGTCTGCTGTCCGCCTGGATGCCGGCGCGCCGGGCGGCACAACTGAATCCGGTGGAAGCGCTACATATCTAAACCCTGGCGCGCGCGTTTGCGTGCCCTGCGTTCTTTCCACCGGGATATGACATGCAGGCGCCACAGGACGCGGGTGATAACAAAACCACTCACACCCGACACCCAACCACAGACCAGCGAGCCAAACAGCAGCGGATAACCAATGGCATGCAAATTGTTCCACAGCCATTCCAGGCTCATATCGATACTGGCTACTGATATCTGCATGTCCAACAACCAGGCGCCGAGCCGATAGGCAAAATAGAACATGGGTGCCATGGTGATGGGGTTGCTGATCCACACCAGGGCCACGGCTATGGGCAGGTTGCACTTGAATAGAATGGCCAGAATCGCGGCAAATACCATTTGTGACGGCAGGGGAAGGAAGGCGCAAAAAAGTCCGATAAAAACCGCGCCGGCCACCGAGCGCCGGTTCATATGCCAAATTTCCGTGTAGTGCAGCAGATGTGCTACAGGACGAAGTACTGGGTTCTTACGAATTTCTGCGGGGCTTGGTATGTATCTTTGTAAAAACCGTTTAGGCATAAAGCGATTATGCCTGTTCCGCAGCACAAATTCCGCATTATTAGTGTCGTTACAAAGTTGTGATGGTTGTTGGGCGAGTGCTGGTATGCCTGATTGCCGTGGTGGCACTGGGTTATCGGGTTTGGATGATACAACAACCACCGCGTGGCGTTGTGGCTTGTCTGGACGGCCGGGACCTAACGGTTCAGGTCAGTGCCAACGCGGTGAAGGCCAGAACCCGGGGTGCGGTGACCGTGGATGCAACGGTGTTGCAGGTTGTGCAACCGGAGTGCACAAGCCTCATCGGCAAAAGGCTGCGCTTATTCTGGTTTGCCCCTGAACCGGTACCCCGCTCACAGGACCGGGTGCGGGCCCGGATTCACGTAAACATACCCTGGGGCAGTAAAAACCCCGGTGGCTTTAACTACGAACGCTGGTTGATGGGCCAGGGTTTTGCCGGTACCGGCTATATCCGCCAAGGGATTGTCGACCAACCTCCAAATCAGCCGGGGTTGCCTCGGTTGCGGTTGGCGCGTTATGTCAACAGTGGACTGCTGTTGGCATTAACCACGGGTGATCGACAACAGGTTGGGCCGGAACAATGGGCGCTGTTCAGGGATACCGGCACGATCCACCTGATGGTGGTATCCGGTCTTCATGTAGGGATATTGAGCGGGGTGGTTTACGCAATCTGCCTGTGTGTGCTGCGTATCATACCCGCGCTTGGGCATCTGGCTGAACGAAGGGTGATTAGCTTGTGGTTCACCCTGGCCGTGCTTGTTCTGTTCGCCTTATCCGTGGGCGCACAAGCCCCGGTTTTGCGCGCGGTCAGTATGGCCGCCGTAGCCATCACGTTGTTGTGCACCCTGCGTGCCCCGGGACATTGGTGGCGGGTACTTGTCCTGGTGGGTGCGGTGACCCTCCTGCTGGCGCCCCGATTTGCCTACCAGCAGGGATTCTGGCTGTCTTTTTTAGCGGTGGCATTGTTGCTCTTTTATCTTGCCCCTCAGGGGCGGCCACAAAGTTATGTACGCCTGTTGATATTTGTGCAGCTTGGCCTGTTTGTTGGACTAAGTCCCTGGGTGGGTCTGCTGACAGGCGCGGTACCCATCGTCAGT
>JANQMF010000225.1 GCA_028280225.1 Pseudomonadales bacterium
GCACCGGTAGGTTTGCCGCAGACAGAGACAATACGGGATTTGGCCCCAGACCGGCGGCATCCGCCTGTGCTGACAACGCCGCTTCGTTGTGCAGGCTGCGTACCTGCCAGGGGTCCCGGTTTTGGGCTAAGGCAATGGCCACATCCAGCGGTAAGGGTGTGGTTATTTCACCGGCAAAACAGGGTATCGCAAACATCCCGGCAACAACGATAAGCCGTTTGCGCAACGCGCCATAACAAAATCTTGGACAAAGTTCAGGGCTCACCACGGCGGAATTCACCAAATTGGTAGCTGACCTGGGCATAAAAACTGCGGTTACCGGCCGGAATTTTCTCCCCCGCCGCCAGGTGAGGATTTGCCGATACCCGATATATCCCCCCCAGATGGTCTGCATAACGGCGCTGAAACAGATTGTCAGCCCCCAGCACCAACCGCAGCCGGGGGCTGACTTGCCACGACGCTTGTACCTTGGCCACGGCATAACCCGAGCTTGGCTGTTCCCGGTTCACCCCGCTGACTTTATTCTGGCGGCTAACCCAGCGGCCGGTGAGTTGCACCTGCCAGGGGCCGGCACCGTAACTCAGCGCCAGGCTGGTGTTAAATGGAGCAAGGCGGTAAAGTTCATCCGAGATATCGGTACGTCTGCCGCGAACATAACCTGCCTGACCGTTGAGCAACCAGCGTGCGCTGATTTGATAGCGCCACTCCACATCCGCGCCGAACAATTCCGCATCCACGTTGGCAAATTGCAGCGGCCCGGATTGACTTATCCCCGGCGCTGTCGAAGCGGACAAAATGCCCTGGATATAGTCCCTGACCCGGCGGTAGAAAAAACCTGCGGAAACCGCATAGGTATCCGCCCCAAGATCGAATCCAAATTCCCCCTCATAGGCAATTTCGGGGCTGAGCGTCACATCTCCAACATAGTTGAACCCATCCGCCCGCCCTCCCGTAATACCCAGGGGCAGCCAGAGGTAACGTTCCTGATAAGAGGGGGCGCGGCTTTTGCGGCCAACACCTGCATACCAGACAAATTGCGGGTTGACCTGGTAATGCAGCTTAGCAACCGCATCCCAGTTGTGGTCAGTACGCCTGCGCCGGGCAGAATTGAACCCATCCAGCAATGCTGCCGCGGCTGGAGAGTTTTGTGCCGGTGTTCCGTCAACCGCGTCCGCGCTGGACACGACATGATTGTAGCGTATCCCCAGGTCTATCTCCCATGCACCCAGATGGCGCAGGTATTCGGAAAACACCCCCACAATTCGCCGTTCCGCCTGATTGAATACGGAAATAAAAAAGTCCGGATTGTTGGGATTGTCAACGTCGACGTTGTGTACAGCCTGTAATCCGTCGATACCCAATTTCCATACGCCACCTTTGCCCTGAAGATCCATCTGCACCTTAAAACCCAGGTTAGACAAGTCTGCCTTGCTGCGCCGCCAGCGTCCCGGATTTGCCCGCGGCCGCAGGTGATAGTTGGTCATGGCATGCTCCAGCCGGCTGCCATAAACTGACGTGGTCAACACCGAGCCACGGCGGTTGACGGCTTTGCGGGACAGGTTCAGGAAGTCTCCGGTGAAATAGGCGATGTCCATGGCCAGGGCCGGTACACCCGCATCTGCGGTATCATTACGCATATAGTTGAAGCGCCATTCCTGGGGCCCGTTCTGATAACCATAACCAAATTCATATCGCTTGCGCTGGTATTCGGTTGGGGTAATCTCACCGCCCGGAAATTCCAAATCTGAGCTGTGCTGGTACAGTCCCGCCAGCCGCCACAGGTGCTTTCGGCTGGACAGCGTAGTGGTTGCATAGGTGTTAAACCCCCGGCCTGTGTCTTGAGCACCGGCGTGAATACGGCCGCGTAACTCGGGTGTCAGCGCGTCTGCAAACTCCCCCGGATCGGCGTCCACCACCACAGCGCCGCCAAGAGTTTCCGGCGCTACGCTTACCGGAGCCAGGCCGCGGTAAAGCCGTATTCTGGCAACATTGGCGCTGCTGACATAAGACAGGGGCGGATCCATCCAGTTGGGGCCGGAAGGTATAATTTGGGCACCATCAAGCAGAACCGCCACACGGGTGGAGGACATGCCGCGATAGCTGGGCATGGCGCTGAGCGGACCATTTTCGGCAATACTGACACCCGGCGCCTGTTCCAGCAGATAAGCGGTATCCGGCTTTGGCGTAAAAGTATACCTGTCAGCACCATCCCGCAGGCGGTCACCCTGCACCACTACCTCTTCCAACATGCCTGCCTGCGCTGCTCCCGCCTGCACCACTCCTGCCCGGCTAAATGCTGGACTTGATGTGGCGCCATAAAACGCTGGATGGGACAAGAACACGGCTGGGGCAGCGGCATCAACGGACAGGGCTACAGGCCAGACCTTTGCCCCTTCCACATCCATTGCCACCGCAAAACTGATGGCCAGCAAAGCTTGTCCAAGGGCTGATGTAGCCACAGACAAGTCCCTGTGATTGAGTTGCCTGTTATGGTCCAATCGTTAACTCGGCATGTCTCAACGAAGTTTCAACGAATTGTTTAAAATCCCTTGGGCAAAAAAACCAATCCGTTCGCATTCGCTAACGTTGGGGTCAGACCCCAGCGTTTGCGAATTATCGACAAAACGGCTACCGCACAGGCTTTTACCCATCGTTAACGGCACTGCCGGACACAAAAGGAAAGAACTGCTAACGCTGGGGTCTGACCCCAACGTTAGCGGTCTTTTGCCTTGCCAACCTCAGACACATATTATTGGGCGCACTGACTGAATTGATGAGACATCAGGTGACGTGAACCCCTCTGCTGAACAATATTTCCGGCCGTGCAGGCACAAGCCTGCTCCTTGCCTGCTAATTTGGGGCCTGCTGATTTGGGCGAGTCTGTGGTCCGGGGTTGCGAGTTCCGCTGATCCCGGCCAGCCCGTGACCGTAGCTGTGATTGCTCACCCCATCCAGGTTTCGGGTTATGACAGCCGTAATCTTGCAAATTTGTTTCAACAGGAACTGGTAGCGTTGACCGCAGGTGAATTTCAGCTCACCTTTAAGAATTTTGTTGCTCAATGGAACGCATCTGATACTCACCGCCAGCTGAATAACGCGTTGGCAGACCCGGACGTTGACCTGGTTCTGGTTATGGGATTTCTTGCCAACCAACTTGCCGTCTCGCGCCAGAGCTTCGCCAAGCCCACTTTCCTGCCTCTGATCATCAACGGCGAACTCCTTGGCGCACCGGTTCAAGGCAACCAGTCCGGCAAACAAAATCTGAACTATCTGGTGGACAGTGTCCCCTTTCGCGACGATCTCCGTGCCCTGCAGCGGGTTGTGCCGTTTAAGAATTTTGTCTTGCTCGGCGATCAGGCCATCTTGGACGAATTGACCCACGCGGGAGAACTTCTGGCCCAAGAAGCACCTAATTTGAACACTACCCTGGTTGGGCACTCGCCAACAGACACCAATTTAGTCAGTAAGATTCCCCCAGCCACAGACGCCATTCTCCTAGCCGGGCTCCCACGGCTTACGGATGACAAACTTACGGACCTGCTTTCCACGTTGTCGGCCGCCGGTTTTCCGGTTTTTTCGCAAACCAACGCTGAGGTGGAGATGGGTGCATTGGCTTCGGAGACCACCGATACCGATATTAAACGCCTGGCGCGCAAAACAGCCCTGAATATCCAAGCGGTGCTGTTAGGAGAACCCGCATCAGCTCAACCCATTTACTTTGATGGCAAGCGGCAGCTCACCATCAACATGGCAACCGCCCGAACTTTGGGGCTGGCCCTGCGCTTCGACGTGCTCAGCGAGGCTACGTTGTTAAACGAACAGTTGCAGGAGGGGCCCACCTTGAATCTAAAGCGTGTCGCCCAGATGGCAATCCAGCAGAATCTGGACCTGGCCATTCAATCTTTCGAGGTTGATATTGGCGCGCAGGATGTGCGTAATGCCCGCGCCGCGCTCCTGCCCCAATTGAGTTTAAGCGCCAGCACCCTGACCCGGGATCAATCACCCAATGTGGAAGCTGGGCTTCTGGCCGAGCGCAGCGAAGATCTGTTTTTATCGCTGTCGCAAACCCTATATTCCGAAAGTCAGCTGTCGGGCCTGGTTCAACAAAGACACCTGCAACAGGCCAGACAAGCGGCTTATCAAGCGACCCGCCTGGACACCATCCAAATTGCCACCATTGCCTACCTGGAGGCGGTCAGAGCTACGACCCAACTTTCCATCCAACAGGACAATTTGCGGCTGACCCGTTTAAACCTGGATCTTGCTCGAGACAGGGTGCGGCTGGGATCCGCCAGTAACGCTGATGTATATCGCTGGGAAAGCAATCTTGCTGACGCTCAAGCCAACGTGCTGTCAGCAGCCTCCGTCAAGGAACAGGCCAGGGAGCAGCTCAATCGGGTGTTGAACCGTCCTCTGCGCGCGCCGTTTCAGCTATCCCCGGCCAATGCCCAGGATCCCTTTACGATGAGCGAAGAAGAATTCAGAGCGCTGGTCAACAATACCCAACGCTACGAGCGTTTTGCGCAGTACCACGTCGACCTGGGTCTGATCCTGGCCCCGGAACTGCAGCAACTGCGTTCGCAACTCGCCGCGACCAAGCGTGACGTTACCGCACGACAACGCGCGCACTGGCTGCCGGACTTCAGTATCAGCGGCCAGTATACCGACAATCTGGATACCTCGGGATTGGGTGCAGGCGGTCCCAACGAAGGGCTTTCGGATTGGAATATTACCCTGAACGCTACCGTTCCCTTAGTCACCGGCGGGGCACGCAGAGCAAATTTGTCACGAGCACGCCTGCAGCAGCGCCAACTGGAAATGCAGATTCGCAACACAGAACAGCAAATCTCCCAGGCTATTCGCGCAAATCTGCATATTACCCAGACCAGCTATACCAATATAGCGCTGTCCCGGACCAGCGCCCGAGCTGCGCGGCAGAATCTGGAGATCATTTCCAACGCTTACCGCTTGGGCAACAAAGGCATAATAGATCTGCTGGATGCACAGAATCAGTCTCTGCAATCGGAACTTGGTGTAAATGCCGCCATTCACAATTTTCTGATTGATGTGATGAATTTACAACGTGCAACAGGCCAATTCGACTTTTTGCTGCTGCCGGAAGAACAGAGTCGTCTGAACGAAGACGTCCGTAACTTTGTCGGTCAACCCAATGCGGGGAATTAGCATGAAAAATGCCCATAGGTTTGCAACCCTTACCTCAATTGTAGTGTTAGCAGGTTGCGGCTCTAATATAGAAGAGGAAACAGGCCCGGAACTGCGGCCTGCAAGGGTCCATACCGTAACGGGCGCAGACTCAAGCCAAATTCGTTCTTTCTCCGGGGTTATCCACTCCGCACAGGAGTCTCGCTTGAGTTTCAAGGTTGGGGGCACGGTGATATCTCTGCCGGTACAGGCCGGTTCGGCCCTCAAGCCGGGCGACACCATTGCCCGCATAGATGCGTCCACCTTCGAGCTGGAACTGGAGCAAGCGCGTGCAAAACTTGCCCAGGCAGATGCATCACTGCGTAATTCACAGTCCAGCTACAATCGAGTAAAGGGGTTGTACGAAAATTCCGGTGCCTCCAAGGACGAACTCGACTTAGCCCGCGCCAACGCTGAAACCGCTGAAGCTGAAGTGAGAGCCGCAAACAAGTCTGTGGAACTGGCTGAACTCAATCAGTCCTATACCCTGTTGCGGGCCAGCGGCGATTGTACGGTGGCGTCAATCGCCGTAGAGCAGAACGAAAATGTTAGTGCCGGAGAAGAAATCGCCATAGTCAATTGCGGTGATGCTCTGGAGGTTCACCTGGGAATTCCCGAAAGCCTGATTGGCCGCCTGAGCAAGGGTATGGCCGCGCAAATTCAACCTAATATTGCCGGGAATAAAAGTTATAGCGGCAAGGTTACTGAAATTGGCGTAGGGACCTCCAGCTCAGCAGCCACCTTTCCCGTTGTCGTGGCGATCGAAAAAACTGATAAGGACATCCGTCCTAACATGGCTGCTCAGGTATCTCTGGACTTTGGCTCACAGACAGCAAAACTATTCCACGTCCCCACCAACGCCGTTGTAAAGGACGGCGCAGGCACCCATGTTTTCCTTGCTGTCCCCACCGGCAACGGCCAAGCCGCCATCAAGCGGCAAATGATCACCGTTGGCGCTTTGACCAGTCAGGGTCTGGAAGTGATCGACGGATTGAGCATGGGCGATCTGGTGGTCACTGCGGGTTTGTCCTCTCTACGTGAGGGACAACCCGTGCTGTTGCCCGGGGAGTTTTAGTTTTGGATCTCACCGGGCTGTCAATTCGGCAAAACAGAGTGACCGGTGTTCTGGTTGCCTTGACGATTGTGGCCGGCATCCAGGCTTTTAATCAATTGCCGAAAGCTCAGGATCCCGGATTCATCGTGCGCACCGCGGTCATTACCACACGGCTGGCCGGCGCCAGCCCGGAACGTATTGAGCAACTGATCACCGACAAGATCGAAAAGAAGGCGCAGGAAATGCCGGAAGTAGACAGCATCACGTCGGACTCCCGCACAGGCATTTCCATCATTAATGTCAACTTCAAAGAAAACTACAAAGTGATGCGGCCTATCTTCGACGATTTGCGGCGCAAGGTGGAAGACGTTACGACGGAGTTGCCTCAGGATGTGTCAGGGCCCTTTGTCAACGACGAATTTGGTGATGTATTTGGCAGCGTCTACGCCCTGGTGGGAGATGGCTACAGCAACGCTGAATTGAAAGCGGTTGCGGATGAGATACGCGACCGGCTGCTGAAAGAGCCGGACATCGCCAAGGTATCTATACACGGTGCGCTGGAAGAAAGCGTCTTTATCGACTACAGCAACGCGCAACTCACGGAATTGGGCCTGACCCCCCAACAACTTTCAAATATTCTGGATTCGTTGAACATCCTCTCCTCCGGCGGGGACGTTATCAGCGGCCGGGAACGCATTGTGCTGGAACCCACGGGCAACATCGAAAGCCTGGATGCCTTGCGCCGGACGGTGGTGCAATTGCCGAACAACGATATGGTCTATCTGGGAGACATTGTGCACATCTACCGGGCTTACGAAGACCCGCCCACAAGCATTACCCGGGTAAATGGCAAACCCGCCATCGCCATAGCCATCGCCACACGGGAGGGCGGCGACATCCTGAAACTGGGTGCCACTCTGGACGCCCTTGTGCCCGAAATTCAGCGCACTTACCCCTGGGGAGTAGAGATCAAAAAGATCTGGTTCCAGGCGGATCTGGTCACCAAAAGTGTTGACGACTTTGTGACCAGCCTGCTGCAGGCAGTGGGCATTGTTATTCTGGTGATGGTTGCCTTCCTGGGTTTACGCACCGGCCTGGTTGTCGCCACCTTGATTCCCGCCACGATGATTATCACCTTCTTCCTGATGCAGATATTCGACATCACCATTAATCAAATCTCCCTGGCGGCCTTGATCATCGCCCTTGGATTGTTGGTGGACAATGCCATTGTGGTGGTGGAGTCGGTACTGCTGAAGCGGGAACAGGGACAATCCCCCTTTGACGCTGCGGTCAAAACCGGACAAGAGCTTAAGATACCTCTGCTGATTTCATCCCTGACCACCGCCGCTGCCTTTATGCCCATTGCTCTGGCTGAATCCGCCGTAGGCGAATATACCGCTGACATCTTCTACGTGGTCACCATTGCCCTGCTGGTCTCCTGGCTGCTGGCCATGACCTTTGTGCCCATGCTCACCACCGTACTGGTTAAGGTGGATCCCGCCAAGGTACAGGCGTCCAACAGCAACGTCCTGTCACCCTGGCATAAGTTGTATCAAGCCATTCTGCAAGCCAGTCTGGGTAACCGGACCTTGTTCCTCGCCGGCGTGGCCGGTGTATTCGCCGCATCCATGTGGCTGATCGGATTTGTCCCCGCACAGTTTATCGCGCCCTCTGACGACCCGGTATTTTCCGGCAAGCTGGAATTACCCCTGGGCACTTCGATAGAAGCCAGTGCCGCGTCCATTGAGGATATCGACCGTTTTATTGAACAAACCTTTGCCAAAACCGAGACGGACAATGGCCCAGCCCTGGACAACTGGATGACCTTTATCGGCGAAGGTGGGCCCCGCTTTACCTTGGGGTTAAACCCCCCCACGCAAAATCCAGCCAATTCCTTCCTGATTGCCAACGCCGCGGACGGAAAAACGGTGCCGGTGATCATCGCCGGTCTGCAAGACTACATTCGCACCCATCACCAAGACATGAATCATCAGATTGCACGCCTGGAAAACGGTCCCCCGGTGGGTTATCCCATCCAGGTACGTTTATCGGGTCCGGTAACTGAACGGTTATTCGAACTTGCAACTCAGGTCACCAACTACCTTCATGACATTCCCGGGGTGAAGTCCGTCAACAATACCTGGGGGTTGCAGACCAAAAAACTGATTGTGGACATCGACCAAACCCGTGCCTTGCGCGCCGGAGTGACCAGCAGCGATGTCGCATATTCGTTGCGCGCCGGTCTGTCAGGCATCGATCTGAGCCAATATCGCGAAGAAGACAAGCTGATCCCCATCGTACTGCGCACCGTTGCCTCGGACCGGCAGGATATCAGCAAACTGGACGGCTTGAGCATCTACTCCCAGGCCACCGGCAATACGGTGCCTTTGAAACAAGTGGCTGACATTAAGCTGGCATTCGAGCCGGGTATTATCGAACGCCGCAACCGGGAACGCACTATGACCTTGCAGGTACAGCTGTCGCCCGGCGTGACCGCCGCAGAAGTGAATAGCCGCTTACAACCCTGGTTGGAGAGTACCGCTGCCCCGTGGCCGGCACAATACCGTTTCGAAATCGGCGGCGAGTCCGAAGAGAGCGGCGATGCCAATGCCTCCATTGCCGCCAAACTCCCTCTGGCGCTTATGGCCATTGTCCTGCTGCTGGTGATTCAGTTTAATTCGGTACGCCGTCCGATAATCATATTGGCCACCATACCTCTGGGGCTGATTGGAGTAACCATAGGATTATTGTTAGCACGATCTTCTATGGGGTTTTTTACCCTGCTGGGTATCATTTCCCTGTCAGGAATTATCATAAACAACGCCATCGTGCTGATCGATCGCATCAAAATAGAAATAGAAGAGCTTGGCAAAGCACCTGAAGAGGCTGTGGTTGCAGCCTGTTTAACCCGTCTGCGCCCCATTATGTTAACCACCGCCACTACTGTACTGGGCATGCTGCCGCTATGGTGGGGGGGCACCGCCATGTTTGAACCCCTTGCCGTCAGCATTATATTTGGACTGCTATTTGCCACCCTGCTGACCTTGCTGGTGGTACCCGTGCTCTACGCCACCCTGTTTAGGGTGCGGTTCGAAAACGACTAAGCCCTCTTTGCTAACCGCTAACGTTGGGGTCAGACCCCAGCGTTGGCGAATTATTTTCTGAGCGGCTAAGTTCCCCGCGTTTGCGCTTCGTTAGCTAAACTGCCGTACAGGAAGGAAAAAAACTGCTAACGCTGGGGTCTGACCCCATCGTTAGCGGTTTTGGGGGATGGTGGTATACCGCATTTGCAGTCCCCAAGTCCGTGGCGGTCCAAACAGGGACAGCGTACCACCCACCGTGGCCAGGGGGGCATGGATCACTACGTATTCTTCATCACTGACATTTTCGATAAAGGCCATAAAGCGGAATCTGTCCATCACCCCACCCGGCGCCCAAATCAGCCGCAGGTTCGTGAGCGAAAAATCGTCCTGTAAGGCAAAGTTGTTGTTAAAGATCGTGTGGTACATTTCATCGGTATAGGCATACTCACCCCTGAGCGTTAAAAGACCCGCCTGCCCAAGGTTAATGTCGTATTCCGCGCTCAGCGAAACCTTTAGTTCCGGAGCACGTAACAAATCATTTCCCGAAAGCTGTTGTACACACTCCAGACCGGTCACCGGGTTACATCGGATTCCAACATGCGGATTCAGTGGATCGGTGGAGAAGAAGTCTGCAAATTCAGTGTGCAGCCACGAGATTGATCCGTCGATACGGAAGTTGCCGGTTGCCAGCCAGAGCCACTCCACCTCCAGCCCATATGTTTCCGCATCCGAAGCATTTTCCACCACCGCGGCGTTGTTGATATACAGCCGGGCCTGCAGGTCTTCAACGTCGTAGTAGAAGCCTGTGATATTAAGCTTAAGGGTATTGTTCAGGAACCGGGATTTGCTGCCCACCTCGTAGGCGGTCAGGGTTTCCGGGTCATATGGATTATTACACAGGCCGGCGTTGAAGCCGCCGGATTTAAACCCCGTGGATACCGATCCGTAGACCAGGCTGTTTTCCCCAATATTGGCATCCAGGCCAACTTTCCATGTGGTTTCGCGCCAGTTGTCGTCCAGCTTTATATCGCGGCAAGCATTTTCACCCACATTGTTTAATACCGACTGGGAGACCTCTTTACTATCTTCCGTCCAACGCATTCCCACTGTCGCCCGCAGACTGTCGTTTATGTTGTAGGTGCTCTGACCAAAAAATGCCAGAGAAGTCAGGTCCTGCTGCAGGCGAAAGTCCAAAAAAGGCATAGCCGACATGGACCCATCCAACCGTGGACCAAAAAACGCCAGCGACCCCGGCGGCAGCGGCCCGCCACCGGCAAAGATGCCAAACGCCGCCTCCAGGGTGGGTTGCATGGCAGGCAGCGTAAACTCAAAGATCTCATCAATATCCGACTTGTAGTAGTAGGCCCCAACAATCCAATCGAGATGCCCGCCGGTGCCCCTGAGGGTGAACTCCTGGGACCATTCGCTGTTTTCCTGGGTGAAATCATCGGTTAAGTAGGTGATGTCGACCCCGTCGTTGTTTGTCTGCAACCCCGCCTGGTCCATGTTGAAGAAAGAAGTCATCCACTTCAGGTGCAATTTTTCGGACAACTGCGCGTCCAGGGTGGCACTCAGGCCAAAAGATTCCCGGTCAAATTGTGTTTGTCCATCCGAGAACAGTTCCCGGGGACTGCTGCTACCCACCCCCGGGGGACTGAGGGTTAAATCAAAAGCATCCACACAACTTAGCGGACCACAGGATCCGGGCATGGTCAGGATGCCCCCGGGGTTGCTGATGCCGGTCATAAGCGGAGGCACAGCATGATCATCCGTGCGCAGAAAGGGTGGGCCACCCAATTTGCTGTTTGTATATTCGCCCCGCAGGATCAGCTTTGTGGTCTCACCCGGGGTGATCACCCCGGCAACCTTGGCAAACACCGACTCCGCATCATCTTCCCTGCGCCCGGTAAAGTGGTTGTCTGCATAACCTTCGTGCTGATCAAAGGCAGCCGCGCCGCGGATGGCGAACTTACCCGGGACCAGGGGTGCATCCCCGGACAATTCAACACGGGTGCGATGGTAGTCCCCGTAAATCAGATTAGCTTCAAACAGAGGCACCTCACCGGGCAAGCGCGTCACCACATTGAGGGCACCCCCGGTTGAGTTACGGCCAAACAGCGTCCCCTGGGGCCCGCGCAAGACTTCAATGCGCTGCAGGTCAAACAGCAATGCAGCTGATGAGGTTAGTCCGCCCCGATAGGTGCCATCGGAGTAAAAGGCCACGCCGGGTTCCGCGTCCATGGTGGAGATGTCTACCCCCACCCCCCGCATGGTCATTTGCGCCATGTCGGCAACTTCCGCAAAGACCAGGGCGGGTACCGTAAACTGGATCTGCGCAAAGTCGTCCAGATTACGCAGCTCAATGTTATGCCGGGGCAGGGCAGTCACCGCAATGGGTGTGTCCTGAAGGGTGCCCTCCCGTTTTTCAGCGGTTACGATGATCTCGTCAATCTCTCGGCTGGTTTGCATCTCAGCCGCATAAGATGAGGCACACAGACAAACCATCACGCCAAGCGATATTGGTATCCGTTTCTTCATCTGACCCCCACTTGCGAAGTTCGCGAAGAACCGCCCGGGTCAGTATGCGCTCTTCTACTTTATTGTGCAGCCCCAATTCATTAGACCCGTGCCGATTGATCAGCCAGGCTTAAGGCAGCTCACGAATATCGTGACTGAAACAGATTCGATCTACCGCCAGGGATTTGAGCCTTTCCAGCGAGTGTACATAGGCTTGGGCAAAGCCGTTGTGGGCTTGTACATCGGGATCCCCACCCCGCAAAAACTCATCCGCGGTAAAGGCCGCCTGAGCGGCAACGAGCACCCGGGTAGAATGGTCTTCGATCAGCACCGACTGGTGTCCGGGTGTGTGCCCCGGAGTGGACAACAGGGTGATGCCTCTGGCGATCTGCAGATCACCCACCACCGGATGAATACGCGCATCAGGGTAATCAAACCATTCACCCACGGTATAGCGTGTTGCGCGGGCAATTTCCAGTTCCTCAGCCTGTACAAAGACCTCCGCCTGAGCAAAGTTGTGATTGTTACCACAGTGATCAAAGTGCAGATGTGAGTTAACCACCTGCCTGATATCACCGGGTGTAAGATCAAATTCCGCCAAGTGCTGTGTTATGGGGGTGCGTTCTGGTGCAAAGGTCCGGTCGATAATTTGGTTACCTTCGCCAACACCGGTATCGATGAGCACGGGGCCTTCCCCGCCCAGCACCAGATACGCATATACACAGACCCGGGTGTCCACATAGGTTGGCGGATTAAACTTCCCCAACAGGTTCACTTCCGCCATAAGCAGGCGATGGACAGCGATCGGCATAACCCCCCCATTGATGTCCCGCACCACTCCCGGGGCGAGTGTTTCGTTTATCTTTTTTCCATTTAGCCGTTAGGTGAGTCAGCCAGCAGATTAGACCGTACCAAGGTCAGCAACCGTTCAAGCTCCCTGCGTTCCGCGGTGGACAATCCCCGGGTGGTCAGGTGATACAGATCAATGCCCGAATCAACCATCGCGCCGTCCACCTCCCTTGCGCGCCGGGTCAAAAACACACGTTTTGAACGCCGGTCTGTAACGTCCTCCCGCCGTTCCACCCAGCCGCTTTCTTCCAGCCCGTCAATCAAGCGGCCAATGGAAACCTTACCCACGCCAATTAACCGGGCCAGATCCTTCTGGCTCAGCCCATCCTCGCGATACAACTGCAGAATAAGCCGCCACTGTGCCGGGGTCAGCCCCATGGGTTTGATCATGCGGTTGTAGCGGGACGTTAACAGCCGGGTGATGTCGGCAACCAGAAAGCCAACCCCCCGGTCCCAGTCAATATCATGCGCCTTGTGTCCAGGTGCCACGTACAATTCTCAGGTTACAATCCGGTACAGGATGGTACCCCGGGCACACACCCGGTGATGATCATCCGATACTTCCACATCACTGTAAAAAATTTCATTGTCCCGGTGTACCACCCTGGCGTGAGCCACTAAGTCTGCCCTGGGCGGCGGAGTCAGCACCTGGGCCTGCATGCACGGTGTGGAGGCTTTGTATGCCCCGGGGCCGGATAACGCCCACCCGGCCATGGCACCCGCCGTATCCAGCAGCGCTAACATTGCGCCTTCGTGAACACCGCCGGTGGCGGCATCCCCATGTGCTTCTTGCCAAGGCATGGCCAGCCGGGCTTCACCATTGTCCATATGCTGAATTGACAGGCCCCGGGCATGTATAAAGGGTACCGCCCGTGTCACTCCGGCCCCCATCTTGCCAGGTTCATCCCCCAATGTAACCCAAGACCTTTCCGGACCCGGCTGAGCGTCAGCGTCCGGGTTATTTCTGATCATGAGGGTAGCCTGTGATACATCCCGGCCCGCGCCGCTGCGCACCCCAACCTGGACAAAACACAGTTCCTTGCCCCGGCGCAAAAGTTGCGCGTAAGCGGTCACCCCTTCTTCAATGGCTGCCGCAAGATAATTAATTTGCAGACCCGCCGTGTGAAAGTTGCCCGCTACCCCGGCTAGGGCGGTGCGCGCCACCGCCTGGGCGCCAACCACAGACAGTGCTGCGTAGACGCCACCGTGCAAGGCGCCGCCGGGATTTGAATTCATCTCACGATAAGGCAGGGCGAGTACAACCCTGTCATCATCAAACGATTCAATTAAGATACCCAGTTGTTGAGCATAGGCGGATTGTTCCACCCATGCGGCTGCTTCGCTCATTGTATGACCTCGCTTGTTTCGTATCTACGCGGCTGCCCGTTCAACAGACCGCTTGTGGGTTTTGGGCATCACCCGTCCGGGATAAGACAGGAGTGAATAGATTCCTCCCCGGCAATTTCCCGGGCCAGGGTGCGCACCGCCGTTTCTGCCTCGGTGATGGCAAAGTTGTGGGTGTGCATCGCTGCCAACGGCACCGTCCCCGCTTCAATTAAATCAATGGCTTTTTGATAACCGCTGGAGGTGACGCCAAAGGCCCCCAGGATGCGCAGTTCTTTAAATACCACCTTGTCCGAAATAAAGCGGCTGACCGGCTTGTAACCTTTAACCCCCGCCAGCACCAGGGTGCCGCCAATGCGCACCACACTCAGGGCATCCTCAATGGGCGCGGTTGCCCCCGGGGTTACATCCAACACAATGTCGACCCCCTGCCCATCGGTAATATCGCGTATCCTTTCTTTAAGGTTGTCGTTTTCCACATCTATGGTGTGAGTGGCGCCGTACAGGCGGGCCAGTTTCAATTTTGCCGCGTCGGCCTCCAGGCCGGTGACAATAATTTCACCTGCACCCACAGACTTGGCCGCAATCACCGCCGCCAAGCCTCGCTGTCCCGGCCCCATGATCAGGATGGAGTCGCCATAACCCATATCCGGCACCTCCACCGCCCAACGAAATCCGGCCCCCAGAGGGTTGTACATCACACCAATTTCAGCGGGAATCTGCTTGTCCATGGGATGCAGGATAGATCGTTCGTCCAACATCATGTACTGCGCATAGGCACCCCACAAACCGTGCCCGGCATCCAATGGGATGGTTGAATAGACATCCCGGGTTTGACACAGATGATATTCCCCGGCCAGACAGCGCCGGCACAGGTGGCAGGCCAGCAGTGTTTCCACGGCAACCCGATCACCCACCTGGACACCCCAGCGTTTTGCCGCGCTGTCACCCACATCGTCGATGATCCCCAGGGGCTCGTGGCCGGGGATATGGGGCATGGGGAGGCCCAAACCCGTGGCAAATTGCTCACAGTCCGTCCCGCAGATACCGCAGGCTTCAATACGCAGGCGAGCGGTGGTATCGGTGATATCCGGCACCGGCAAATCCATGGCCTGCAGTTTGCCCGGCGCGGTGAGGACCATTGCTAAAGTTTTTTGCACCGAAGTTTTTTTGGCACTCATGAATCGCCTCCACCGCTAAGACACGTTGTTGTCGACACCCCCGCCGCAATCAGGTCACCGTTGCCAAATACCGTCATGGCCGTGGTCGCCAACCCCTGCGTCATGTCCACCAGGCAACAATCCGAGACCATATAAGCCGCTGAACAAACAGCACCACTAAAGCGCAAGGTCAGATCCGGATTCGGCATCGCCACGGACCTGCCCTTCAAGGCGCGTGCCACCGGCGGTCCAACGGAAATGTCAGCGGCTATACAGGCCGCTTCAGCACTGGCTGCCGGATCATCCCACAACACCCGGGTTGCGGTAACCGTACTGTTTTGCGCCACCGCCAGGGTGCGGGGGCCAAAGGTTTTGATCAAGGGAATGGGCTGACCACGCGGCTGACGCCACTGGTCAGCATCTTCGTAGCGGGTCAGATTCCCGGGCAGCCGGGCCGCAGCATCACCCCCCACCTCGGCCAGAGCCTTGGGGTTAACTAAGGATACCGTGGCCCGAACCGCCAGTCTGTTGTCCAGGGTGAGGC
>JANQMF010000051.1 GCA_028280225.1 Pseudomonadales bacterium
CTGCCGCTGTGGGTTCGTTGAGCAAGCGCACGGTGGACTGTACCGGCACCCGGTTGCGCATCGCACTGGACTATAGCGCCCGGTGGGCAATCTGGAGGGCGGCCCGGCAGGCGGGTGACAGCGCTGCCTTTGCAGACTTTGCACGGTTGATCTGCGGGGGTGTGCCCCCGGTGGATTTGCTCATACGCACCGGGGACGAACAGCGGCTCAGTGATTTTTTACTTTGGGAGTGCGCCTTTGCGGAGCTGTATTTCAGCCGCTCATATTGGCCGGACTTTGATGCCCGCAGCCTGGATACGGCCTTGGACTGGTATGCCCGGCGGCAACGCCGGTTTGGAGAATAATCATGAACAATTCAATTCAGGCGCATCTAGGCGGTCAGACCGTAAGAATGTTTATCCTCGGCGTGGTTGTCTTGTTAATGCTTGTACCCCTCACCTTTGTGGAAGGGGTTGTGCAGGAGCGCCAGGGCTTTTTCAACGGAGTTTTTGCGGACATTGCAAATTCCTGGGGCGCAGAGCAGATTCTCGGCGGGCCCTTTCTGGTTATCCCCGAAACCTTTACCTATACGGCCTACAACAAGGCGGGTGAAGAAGTGCAGCGCCAAGGTTATCGAAAGCGCGTGTATTTACCCAAGGAATTGGAACTGAAAAATAACATATCTCATCAATACCGGCACCGTGCCTTGTATGATGTTCCGGTGTATATGGTTGATAGCCAAATTTCCGGAGGGTTTGAAGTGCCGCCTGCAGCGGATGAAGATATCTCCCTGCATCTGGATGAGGCATTTCTGGTCTTGGGTGTCAGTCAAACCCGCGCCATAAAACATATGTCTGCACTGAAGTTTGCCGGAAAAAGTGTTGATTTTGCCTCCAGCACGGGTGTGAGCTGGCTGCGCACGGGTGTTCATGCAGCCTTACCCGGACTGGCGGCGGGTGAATTTATGCCCTTTGAATTTACACTGCGGGCGCAGGGCAGCGGCCGTTATGCCTTTGTGCCCCTTGCGGATGACAGCCGGGTGGCCATACGTTCCACATGGCCTCACCCCAAATTTACCGGAGAGTACCTGCCGTCTGCTTATGAGATTACGGATGAGGGTTTTTTTGCCCAATGGGAGGTACACAAACTGGCCAGGCCAATGCCCTCCCAGTGGCTGGAGAGTGCGGAACAACTGGATTTATCCGCTATGGCGGCTTCGGTGGATCTGTTTCAGCCGGTTACAACCTATACCATAGTGGATCGGGGCATTAAGTACGGCATTTTGTTTATCGGGCTGACCTTTCTTGCCGTGCTGTGCATTGAACTCACTTATTTATTCCGTTTCCACTATATCCAGTACGCCGTGATCGGTGCAGCCCTGGTGTTGTTTTATCAGGCGTTATTGTCTCTGTCCGAACATTTGGCCTTTGGCTGGGCTTATTGCATTGCTACCTTGTTGCTGACATTGATGATCAGTTGGTATGTGGCGGCCATGACCCGGCGCCGGCGCCTTGGCGGCTGGGTCATGGCTGTTCTGCTGATCTTGTATGCCTGTCTGTATATTTTGCTGCAGTTGCAGGCTTATGCGCTGCTGGCTGGGACCACCCTGCTTGTTGTTGCGCTGTTTGCCGTCATGTTTGCCACGCGCCGGCTTACGCTTGTAGAGGGCAGTCACTAAGCACATGGCGTTTTTGCCCGAGGATAGTTACAGTAGTCCGGGGTAAGAGGAGAAGCTGATGCGTAGATTGTACTATCTTGCAGAAGATCTTGAGACTACCGAATCCATTTCCGCGCGGCTGCATGCGGCGGGCATAACGGATTGGAATTTTCATGTGCTTGCCAAAGACGCAACCGGCCTGTACACCCACCACATTCATTCCGCCCTTGCCCACCATCAGAAAGATATTATCCGTACCGGAGAAATAGGCGCCATATATGGCGGGCTGGGAGGCCTGGCAGTTGCTGCTGGGGTATTTGCGCTGGGCCTGTTTGCCTGGCTGAGCAGCTGGGTGGATGTGCTGATCTGGGGGCTTGTTGGGGCCCTGTTCGGCGGCATGATGGGTATCCGGCGGGGCTCAAAACGAGATCACTTTCGCCTGGAAGCTTTTCATGACGACATCGAACGCGGCGCGTATCTGATCATGGTGGATGTACGCAAGGAAGATAAGGCACGTATTCGGGAACTGATGAATATGGAATTTGCGGATGTGGCTTATCGCGGCAACGAGTCCACCTTTGTCCGCCCCTTCAAAACCAGTACCCGGGTTTATCCCCAGGGGTTGAACCGGTGAAACCTGCGCTCCGGGTGATCTGCGCCGTCTGGGTCCTGTGTGCCGCCGGGTGTGGTCAGCCGTTGGAGCTGACGCCCCCGATGCAGGATACGGCTGATCGTTACCTTACGTTGCTGGATCGTGGACAATACGATGAGGTGTGGCGGGAGAGCGCAGCCATTTTCCAGGGGGCGGTGACCCTGGAGGACTGGCAGGGGCGCATGGCCCTTGCTCATGCACCCCTGGCGAAAATCCGCGGCCGAGCCTTACGTTCTGCGGTTAAAAAAACCAACCCGGCCAATTCCCCGCCGGGGGACTATGTTCTGATCACTTTCGATTCAAGGTTTGGCACCCAAGACGTAGTGGAAACGTTGGTATTGTTTGCTGAAGGGGATCGTTGGCTGTTAGCGGGCTATTTCATAAAATAAGACAGCTGGATCCACGCAAACATATTTGTGGACAAGCATTCACCGGCCCCGCGACTAACCAGCAGGTGGGTTCATCCAGCGGGGCGCAACCTCCGGTGGAGCCTGCAGGCTCAGCAGGAATGCTTCCAGGGCGTTTAACTCCCAGGGCCACAGATTGAGGGGTTTGGCCTCGTTGTGGCCAATCATGGCATCCGGGGCGTTATTGTAGTGTTGCAGCACACTTTTTAAGTTTTCAAACTGGCCGGCGTGACCATAGGGCTGGGTCTTTGCCAGGTTCCGCAGGCTGGGGGTGCGAAAGGCCCCCACCAGGGTCTTGCCGGTTCCCATGAATATCAGTTCCGCGCATCGCTGTTGGGGATTGACCGGATCCGCCTGCTGGCGGGTGTCTGCGGCATATTGGCCAAGACAGTTGAAGGGATCACTTTGCAGGCTGTCAATGGCCCCAATTCGCCCGGTATCCGGCAGATGGCCGGGACGGGACAAGAGCCCGGTGTTGTGAAAGGCGTTGTTGGTGAACAGAGGACCGTTGTGGCACTGGGTACAATTGGCCTGATTGATAAACAGATCCAGACCACGTTTTTCCAGGCGGGTGTAGTTTGGGTCATAGCCCTCGCGCAGCGCCAGGGCGTATTGGTCAAAGCGACTGAAACCCGGCAGCAACAAACGTTCGTAAGCAGCTATGGCCCTGCCCAGATTGGCAAACACGGCATTTACCGCCACCCGGTCCGCCTCGTCCATGGCCAGCCACAGGGAATTGGGTTGTGGTGCCGCTCTGGCACCAATCGGAAAACGTTGGCGATTGGCCAGATTTGGCATTGGGCCAAACAGCATCTCGTAAGTTTTGCGATAGTCGGGGTCAGCATAAACAATATGGGCAAATTGCAGCCGGTCTCCGCCATGCTCATCAGGGTCCTCCAGGGGGGCCAGGGCTTGTGACCACAGGCTGTCTTTGCGCCCATCCCAATACAGCCAGGGGCTGTAGGCAGTACCGATGATGCTGGGGGCATTACGTTTGGCTTGACCAATGGCCAGGCTGACGACGCGGCCATCGGTAAAGTTCAGCGCCGGCTGGTGGCAGGTACTGCAGGCCACCCCAGCAGTTGCGCTGAAACGGGTATCAAAAAAAATTGTGTGCCCCAAAATGGCCGCCTGGGTGGAATCAGCCACCGGATTGGTTGGGTCGCCTCCCAGCGGGGGTAGGGTGTATAAGGCCAGGGATTGAATAAGATTCAACTCATCTTCTGTCCAGGGATCCGGCGGACGTTGTACGTAGGCGATGACCAGGCTGACCAGGGCCAGAATGAGAATAGCAGCGGCAAGACGCAGACGGGTCATCTGCGTCACAACCTCAGGTTGAGGGTCAGTACTTCACTACGGTCATCCGCTTCGATGTGGAGGTAGATTTGCCAATCCCCCTGCATGTGAAATTTCATGCCGTAAAGGGTGTAACGGCCCGGCTCACCGGTGAATTGGGCAACGGGTCCGGTAGGTAAGCCGTGATCGTGTGCCGGCATCCCCCCATTCACCTGCAAGCGGTCCGCCACCACCGGGGAGCCGTCCAGCCGGGTGAGCTGCAAGCGCCAGCGATGTATTTGGTTAATCACCAGAGGTTGGAGTGCCGGTTGCAGGGAGGCTACAAAGTAGGTACCGGTAACCTGATAGGGGTGATCTTCACGGGCCTGAGCGTTGGCTTGGCACAGGGTAGCGCACACCAGCAGATACACCGCCGCTGTCATCGGGGTCCTGGGGTTCACAAGCCAGCCTCCCTCTTATGCGCGCGTTGTTTGAGCCGGCTGCGGATTACCGGCACCACCCAGAAGGCCAGGGCGGCAAGGCCGATGACGTACATGGCGTATTCACTGTAATCGTCAAGCTCAAAGCCCACCTCGAATGGAAAGATTGCCCGATAAGTTTTTCCGTCCGGATGAATGGCCGTGACAATGCCGACAAATTCGCCGGACTCCGTGAAGTTGTGCAGGACCGAGAATACGTCGGGGTTGATGACATGGGGTTGGTAAAATACCGTGACCGCCTCGATATCGGCAAGTTGTTCTATATCTGTCCATGCCGTAAAACGTCCCATGCCGGTGGGGTTGGTGATGATGCGAAAGTCCACTGCCAGCGCCCCCAGGCCATCGTGCAGGTATTCCAGCACAAAAATACTTTCACCAAGATCCGGCAAGTCTTCGCAAAACTGTTTGTGGGCCCGGCTGGTGGGTTGGAAAACGGTGAAGTGGGCCTGATAGAACCCCACGTTAATCAGGCACAAATCATCTTCCAGGACTACGCCGCCGTGGCCAAGGCCGGGGGTTGGCCAAGTCAGGACCCAGACCAGTACCCAGGCCAGCGCAAGCCATCCCCTGATGCACTGGCACAGGGATGGCCAACTTCGGGATGCTGTTGGAGCGCTCATCTGTGCAGACATATCATCATGCAGGCAGCGCTGCAAGTTGGGTCCGGCGGCTGCTCGCCGGGATTCTTGCCGCAGTGCCGGGGAACCGGCGAAACGGGCTTCTATTTGCCGTGTTGCGTCGCTCGTTGTAACGTGACAGACTTGAGACAGCACCGTGGTCTGTTGAGACGTTAGTAAACAGCCACGGTTAGACGGGAAGAAAGAAGAAAGAAGAAAGAAGAAAGAAAGAAGAAAGGAAGAAAGGAAGAAGGAAGTAGTATTAGTAGGAATTGAGTAATAGCGGTAAAGAGTATTAACCGGCGAGTATTAACAGGACAGAAGGATTAGATAAGGAAGCAGTAGGGCAGAAATTAAGCAGTTGTTAAACAGTTGTTAACAGAAGTTAGGCAGTTACCCAGGTAGTTATAGAGTTCATTCGACCCTAGGATACTCGTGGCAAGCGATGCTGATCTGTTGATCAGCGAGAGGGGAAATATGTCTCGGATGGTCGCCGAGGATGTCTTCTAGTCGGCTCTGGTACAAGCTGTGTATCGTTCTGCTGTTGTGCCCAATAGTGGGTCATACGGTGGAACGGGGTGATATTGCCCCAGAGTTTTCACTGCCTATCCTGCAAAACCCCGCACAAAGTCCGTCTCCACACCCCCAACCCCAGCAGCATACCTTGCTGCACCTTAACCAATTTAAAGGCCGTGTGGTCTATCTCGATTTCTGGCATTCCGGATGTGTACCCTGCCGTGGGTCCCTGCCGGAACTTAACCGCCTGCGCCGGCGTTATGCGGAATTTGGCTTTGAAGTGATTGGCGTCAACCTCGACCCTCTACCCCAGCAGGCATTGGCCTTTATGGCCCGTTATCCGGTTGATTTCCCCGTGGTTTGGGATATTGCCGCCAAATCGGTTAAGCACTATGGCTTAGACGCCTTTCCCACCGGATTTCTGCTTAATCCGGAGGGCCGGATAGCGTTTATCCATCATGGATATAGCGGCGGCTTGCAGGCTGTGGAAACTGCCGTAAGGCACACGTTAGCCGGGTGGTCCAACAAATATGATCAGGTAGTCAACAACCCACATACCGGTAAAAATCCGGTACTAAGGATCTGAGTATGGCGATAGCGTTAGCAGTTATAATTCTAATCATCGGATCGGTCTTGTTTCACTTCCTCAGCCCCTGGTACCTGACCCCACTTGCTTCCAACTGGAATACCATCGACTTCACCATAGACGTGACGTTTTGGGTAACGGGCTTTGTGTTTGTGGCTGTTAATGCCTTTATGGCCTACGCCATTATCCGCTACCGGTATGACAAAAATCGCCGTGCGGAATATCAACCCGAAAATAAAAAGCTGGAAGTGTGGCTGACCGTGCTGACCAGTGTCGGGGTGGCTGCCATGCTGGCGCCGGGTTTGTTTGTCTGGGCGGAATTTGTCAGCCCCCCGGACGAGGCTCACGAAGTTGAGGTGGTGGGGCAACAGTGGCATTGGAGCTTTCGTTTTCCCGGGGCTGACGGCAAATTTGGCGCGGTGGAATCCCGTTATGTCAGTGATGAGAATCCCTTTGGCATGGAGCGGGACGACCCCCTTGGGCAGGATGATGTGCTGATCTTCGGCCCGACAGTTCACTTACCCATCGACAAGCCGGTAAAAACACTACTGCGTTCCAAGGATGTGTTACACAACTTTGCCGTTGCTCAATTTCGCGTCAAGATGGATATGGTTCCCGGCTTGGTCTCCTATTTGTGGTTTACCCCAACCCGGACAGGCAATTTTGAGATTTTGTGTGAAGAACTGTGCGGGGTGGGTCACCACACCATGCGCGGCATGGTGGTGATTGACGAACAGGCGGATTTTGATCGTTGGCTTGCGGCGCAACCCACCTATGCTGAAGTGCTGGCCACCAAGGCGGGGGATGCTGACCTGGGCCGGGCTCAGTATGCGGTCTGCATCAGTTGCCACGGGGCTCAGGGTGAGGGTAATGCCTTGCTGAATTCACCCAAGCTGGCGGGACAGGAAGCCTGGTACTTAAAACGCCAGATCGAGTATTTCAAGGCCGGGGTGCGCGGTAGTCACAAGGACGATATTTTTGGCATGCAGATGGCACCCATGGCGGCCACCCTGGTGGATGATGCAGCAATCAACGATGTGATTGCCTACATCCAGACCTTCCCAGATGACCCACCCGAAGCCACAGTGGTGGGTGACGTGGCCAACGGTGAAAAAATCTACAACACCTGCGGTGTGTGTCACGGCATCCAGGGTGAGGGTATTGCCGCAGTTAACGCGCCACGTCAGGCTGGCATGAACGACTGGTATCTGGTTACCCAGTTAAAAAATTTCCGGGACGGGGTGCGCGGCGGACATGCGGGGGACAAGTACGGCATGCAGATGTCCATGATGGCTGCCATCTTGAATACCGACGAACGGGTTAACGACGTTGTGGCCTATATCAATACGCTGCCCGGCGCTGCTGATGTCAATGTTGCCAAAGGGGGTAAATAGTATGTCTGATGTTGCACACGATGCACTGGATTTTGTCCCGCCCGCTGAGGTGCAGGAGGAGGAGCTTTACCACCCTAAAACCTGGCTCGGGAAATATGTCTTCTGCCAGGACGCCAAGGTGATTGCCATCCAATACAGCGTAACCGCCATCGGCATTGGCCTGGTTGCCCTGGTGTTGTCGGTGTTGATGCGGTTGCAAATTGGTTTTCCCCACGAGTTTGCCTTTATCGACCCCAGCAACTATCTGCAGTTTGTCACCATGCACGGCATGATCATGGTGATTTATCTGCTCACGGCACTGTTTCTGGGTGGCTTTGGTAACTATCTGATCCCGCTGATGTGCGGCGCCAGGGATATGGTTTTCCCCTATGTGAACATGATCAGTTACTGGGTATATCTGCTGGCTGTTCTGGTGCTGGTGGCCAGCTTTTTTGTCCCGGGAGGGGCTACGGGGGCCGGTTGGACCCTGTACCCGCCCCAGGCGATCAGCGCCGGCACACCGGGAACCGGTGGGGGCATTATCCTCATGCTGGTGTCGTTGGCGCTGTTTATCATCGGCTTTACCATGGGTGGTCTCAACTATGTGGTGACCGTTCTCCAGGCCCGTACCCGGGGTATGTCGCTGATGCGCCTGCCCCTTACGGTGTGGGGAATCTTCATGGCCACGGTGCTTGCGCTGCTGGCTTTCCCCGCCTTGTTTGTCAGCGCCATTATGATGTTGTTTGACAAGCTGCTGGATACCAGCTTTTTTATGCCGGCCATGGTTTCCCTGGGTGAGCAGACCAGCTATGACGGCGGATCACCAATACTGTTTCAGCACCTGTTCTGGTTCTTTGGCCATCCCGAGGTGTACATTGTTGCCCTGCCGGCCTTTGGCATTGTTTCCGACGTCCTGAGCGTACATGCGCGCAAAGCGATATTCGGCTACCGGATGATGGTCTGGGCCATTGTGGCCATTGGCGCGCTGAGCTTTATCGTTTGGGCACATCACATGTACGTCAGTGGCATGAACCCCTATTTTGGCTTCTTCTTTGCCACAACCACCCTGATTATTGCGGTGCCCACGGCCATCAAGGTCTACAACTGGGTGTTGACGCTGTGGCGGGGCAATATCCGGCTGACCGTACCGATGATGTTTGCCATCGGCTTTGTATTTACCTTTATTAACGGCGGCTTGACCGGGCTTTTCCTGGGCAACGTGACGGTGGATTTGCCGTTGTCGGATACCTACTTTGTGGTGGCCCACTTTCACATGGTGATGGCGGTATCGCCAATTCTTGTGGTCTTTGGCGCCATTTATCACTGGTATCCCAAAATTACCGGGAAACTGCTGGACGATACCCTTGGGAAAATACACTTCTGGCTGACCTTCCTGGGCACCTATGCCATCTACTATCCCATGCACTATCTGGGTTTTGAAGGCATGCCCCGGCGCTACTTTGCTTACGGGGATACGGAATTTATGTCTGCATCGACTCAGGACCTTAATGCGGCTATTTCCGTTGCGGCAATTATTGTGGCCTTTGCCCAGCTGTTTTTCTTGTACAACCTTGCGGTGAGCTATTTCCGCGGCAGGCATGCGGGGCCCAATCCCTGGGAAGCCACCACCCTGGAATGGCGCACCCCCCACACACCACCCAGGCACGGCAATTTTGACGACCTGCCGCTGGTGTATCGCTGGGCTT
>JANQMF010000058.1 GCA_028280225.1 Pseudomonadales bacterium
AAACACCTCAGGGCAGCCGGCGGACGTTGTCCGAGCGTCCCTGAGGTGTTTTTTCTTTGGCCACGGTGACCACCTCATCTACCGCGGCCCGCGCCATCCCCAGCGCAATGGCACCACATGGCGTAGACAAAAGTCCAAATCGGGGAAATTTGAAGATGTGTTCACCTGCAAATGCTTCCGCCGCGGCCAGGGAGCCCATGCGCTGTGCCGGCACCCAAACATCCCGTGCAATATAATCGCTTGACCCGGTACCTTTCAGGCCGGATACGTGCCAGTTGTCTTGTATGTCTAATTCACCGGGCGCAAATACCGCGCGGTTTACCGCCCCGTCCCCCGGCACCGGCGCGCCGCTGTTGTCCACCTCCACCAGTGCCCCGCATATCCAGTGGGCGTTGCGGCAGGACGACCCCCACTTCCAGTGGCCGTTGACGCGATAACCGCGTTCACCGTTTTTGTCCGCACGAACCGCTGTTCCGCTGGGTGCAAATACAGAACTGACAATCACATCCGGGTCAGCGGTAATTTTCGACCGGTAAGTTTCCGGCATGGAAGCAATATGCAGATGGGAGGTGTAACAAATGAACGTACACCAGGCAGCGGAGCCGTTAGCCCCGGCGAGCATTTCAACCAGTTCCAGGGCAACTCTGGGACCCACATTCAACCCACCTAGACTTTCCGGCGCGCAGACACGATAAAAACCCGCAGCGGCCAGACGATCCGCCAGATCCTGGGGCAGATAACGATTGTCGTCTATCTCCTGCCCACGCTCGCGCAGTTCGGGTAAAAACGCTTGTGCCTTGGCTAATACAGGATGCATATCTTTGCGCCTAAACGATTGGCGTGCGCCTTAAGGTGCGCGGCTCTTCTTTGGCAAAGGGTAAGCGGGCGTGGGCAACCAACAGGTTGTGCCATAGTATCAGGTCATCCGGTGCCCACCGATGCCGGTAAGTGCATATCTCATCCGCATGCTCTTCGCCAAATGCGGTTAATTCCCCATAAAGTGATATACCCGCCTCGCGCTCAATGCCCACAAAGTCCAATGTGCTTTGGGAGTGCAACAACCCCCGCCGGCCAGTCACCGGGTCTTGCCAGACCCAGGGTTTGATATCTGTTGGAGAGCCCGGCGTTGGGTCGGTGTCCCAGTCGCGGTACTTGCGGGCCGCAAGCTTTGTGTGATCGTACAGGTGTTTACATTGAATGTGATCAACCTGTTCACGCAACGCCGGGGTTAAGGCTGCGTAAAACGCCACAGAGCTGCGAAAGTGGGTTTCGCTACCGGAAGCCGGCACCTCAATGGCATACAGCATCAACGCCTTCAGAGGCGGATTATAAAACAGATGATCGTGGTGAAAATTGATTGCCCCCTTGCCTAATACGCCATCTGCCCGCACGTTGGACACATATTGCATTCCCGGGGTTGCGGACTTGCCCGGCGCACCCGCTCGATCGGTGACCTCACCAATGGCATTCGCCAACGCATACTGATGTGCTTCGGTAAATCCTGCCACCCGGGTCCTGACCAGGCTGTACGTGTTAAACAAACTAACAAATGTGTCCAGTATAAGCGGATCCAGAAAATCATCTGCCGATACATCAGAAACTTCCACACCCAGCCCACAATCCAGCGGCTTTATGGTCAGGTCCGTCATGTTGCGGTCCTCGTTATTGATATGCCGGGCAAGCAAACATCAGTCCGCAACTTGTTGCGCAATGTCAGCGTATTGATCGAGCACCGGCAGTACTTTGTCCGCACCCCGGGATGGTATGCCCATAATAATGCGGTCTGCGCCGGCCTCGGCGTAAACTTCAGCCTCGCTGGGGTCCAACAACAGTACTGTCACCGTATGGTGACTGCCCTCAGCCTTGGCTTTGTTTTTAAATTCACGGATTCTTGCGGGCAGGTCAGGAACATCGGATCGTGGCAGCCAACCATCACCGTAGCGCAAAGCCCGATTAAATGCCCCGGGATAGGTGCCGCCAATCAATACCGGTGGGTTGGGTTTTTGTCTGGGTTTGGGCCAGGCCTCCATGGGGCCAAAGTTAACAAATTCGCTGGCGAATTCAGGAACGTCTTCGCGCCAGATAACCTGCATGGCTTCCACTCGCTCACGCATGAGCTTAAACCGGCGGGCGGGATCCGCAGTGCCGTGGTTGGCCATCTCCTCTTCATTCCAACCCGCACCGATACCAAAAACAAAACGTCCATCACTGACCACATCCAGGGAAGCGACCAGCTTTGCGGTTTGTATGGGGTCCCGCTGCACAACCAGGCAAATACCTGTGCCCAACAGTACCGGCGACGGCACGGTTGCCGCCGTGGCCAGATAAACAAAGGGGTCCATCGCTTCGTAATACATCCGCGGCAGCTTACGGTCCGTGGATTTGGGCATGTGGGAATGTTCTGCAATAAACAGAGAATCCAGGCCACGGGCCTCCAACTCCGGGATCAGTTCGGGACCGGACAGGGTATCTTGGGTGGCAAAAAGTAGTGCGCCAACTTTCACTTAACCTTCCTCTTATTAACCTTCCTGTTATTAACCTTCTTCTTACTGACCTTCCTCTACCGCGCAAGCATAATTTTACCGGCTCAGTTAGTTAGTTTACGACTACTAACTACGTCCTGTCCATTAATGAGATTGGACTTTGTTGTCGGAGGGGTTGCGTTCATACGTGGTTGCGTCAACCAACAAGATTTGACCCTCATTCTCCACGGCACTGGAGACTGGATGTGCAACCAGAATCCCGTCGGCATTGGGGCCAAGACCAATAACTTGCAGGGGGTCGGAATTGCTCCGCCAGCCACCCGAGGTCCAGAGGAAACGTTCAATTGTATATTCCACCTTGCCTGCGTCCGCCACGGATAGTTCCGCCGCAGAAGGTACACCTAACACTTCCCTGGCAAACGCCTGCCCCCGATATACCGCCAATCCCGTTCTAATCGAATTCGACTGCTCAATAGCTGCCAACATTGTCTGCAATCCAGCCGCTGAAGTATTTGCAACCCAGGGTATGTAGGCCGCGCCGACATATTCATCCAACCAAGATTCCGGCGTGTCGAAAGACACCTCGGCAACCGGTGATTCCGCTGCGGAAAGGGCTCTGGTAATCCGCTCAGAAGCGCGGTCTAACAGAGAAACAAGCGCATCCACACCATTGGCATCACCTGCACAAAGATAGCCGATAGCACCCGATATGCCTGACAAAAACGCCTGGCTGCCGTTGTTCTGACGCAGGTCGAGGCGCTGCGAAAGTAGTTCATTAGCCAGCGATGCGGCTAGCCGCGATTGCCGTTTCCAGCGTGATGTTCCCGCCTCACCCGCATCCCAATGTGGTTCCTCAGCCAGCAACAGGGTGTTGCCGGACATTCGAGTTTTACCCATTCCTCTTGGCAACTGGGCAACATGCCGCAATTTGACTTCAGTACCCAAACGACGGGTCACACAGGCCTGCATCTTGAGCACGTCTTCGGCCACCCGAGACGCTTGTTGCAATCTGGTCTGATCAGAATACACCGTTACGGATCCTGCCTGAGATAGCTTTGCCCGGTGCGCATGATGCACAACAAAATCCAGGGCGCCGTACATTTGTTGTGTCCGCACCACCCCGTTAACGGCTACTTCCAATTGCCACTCACCCCGGGGTGCAATACCGGTTGCAGACGCCAGTACCTTGTCCGGCAATGCCTTAACGGTTTCCGGCAAATAAAACCGCCGCCTGTCCGTAAGAGCAACAAGCCGTTTATTGAAGTCCAACCCCAGGCGCGGAGCTAACTGGGTAGCGTCCGCCCACACCCCGGCTGCACTGATCCAGACCTGGTCACCTTCGGCGTTCCATCCACCAGGCAAAAGCTCATAACTTATCGCAACCTGACACCCCTGTGCCGGGCAAGCCCCCAGGTCAACCGCTGCATGTCCATCAAGTCTTTTTACGGTCCTTGGATGACCGTCCACAGCCACATTCAACAGATGTAAATCATCAGGCAATTCCATATGCAGCCAATCGCTTGTTGAGCGCACCTCATCGAGTTGCCACCTTCCGCGCACCCGGCTTTGCGCGGTATCTACATCAAGCTGGAGTTCACCGCCTGCAACACTCCATTCTCCCGCAGTTGCCCACCAGGTTTGCTCCCATATAGCCCGTTCCTCAAGGGCCTGATCCCTGCTTTGGTACCCCCCTTGTTCGACAAAACGCTGATCCAGGAACAAATACAGAAAAAAACATCCCAGGAGGCTGGTCACACCAGCCAGCCCTAACGGTCCTGCCAGCCGGTTGCGCAGTATTCTACCCCCAGCCCGCAGGCGGCTGTCCAACCCCCTTGTTTGGACAATGGCCCCCACCGTGATGAGGAAGACTACAACAAACAGTTTAAACCCATCTCCAGCAACCAGCCGCTCCAGCCAGATCCCCCAACCCGTGAGCACGGAATAGTGAATATGTGCGGGAATGCCAAATTCAAGCGGTGGGTAGGTGACCAGTCCCGCCTCATGATTTACCACCATGATAAAGGTGGCCAACATCGATGCCGCGTAGGCAGCACCGGTGCGCCGAATAAGGCAGTGAAGTAAAACGGTTACTGCAACCAGTTCCGCCAGCCCCGGCCCATAGATGGCAACCTGGTATATAAGCGGTGTCCACACACTGAAGGACTGGGGTGCACTGAAAAGTGCAAGCAGCATGGCGGCCAAGCCCGGCATCAACAGCAACAAAAAGGTAAGCGTACCCACCGCGGTCAGTCGCCCAAGAAAATAAACCCATGGCGGGACGGGTGAAGCATCAAGCACTTCAACAATCCCCGCCTGCTGGTCACGCCGAAAAACCTGTCCAACCAGGGCAGCAGCAATAAAGGCAATAACCAGATAGTTGGTATCGTTAAGCACCGGCAGGGTAAATTCCGGGCGCGCCTCGAACGGGCCGTCCGCGTGGTTCAACCCATGCACAAATCCCGAAGCTGTGGTCATTACCACAAGACCTAACATGACAAAATAGAACACCCTGCCGGAAAAAAGCATGCCGTGTTGCCAGCTTATCTCCGCAATTGCGGCACGCCACCAGTTGTAGTGGGCGACCGCCTGGACATCTGATTGCACCCGGGAGATCAGATAAGGAGATTGCTCGCCGCGATTGCCCCGCACCGGTCGATCTTGGATCAGCTGTTCCCGGGTCACCCTCCGGACCATCCAGATCAGCAAGAAGACCGGCAGCAAACCCCACAACAGACGGTTGAGCACAAAGGGTGTGGTCAGGGGATACAGAATGGTCGCCTTCTCAACCGGCGTCCAACTTTTGTTCATACGATCTACGTCACCAAATCCGGATGGGTCGGTGATCGTGGCAAGCTCTACAAATATTCCACCTTCGCTCAGCACAATCATCGAAAACATCCACAAGGCGATCAAGATTGCAGAGCCGGCAAATGGACCGGCGCTGTTTCGAAACTTCAGGGCCAACATATAATAAAGGGCACCAATTCCCGCCGCGGGAAGAAGAATAAAGATCAAGGAAGCCCACGCCATTGCCGTCCAGGGAGTGGGTCCAATGGAACCCTGAGGCACTAAGCCAAACAGCTCAAGTAAAGGTGAAAGCAGGAAACCGGCCAACTGGGAAAGGCCCAACAACAGACCAACACCAAGGGCACCAAGATAACGGCCGAGTAACAGCGCGCGCAGCGAAACCGGCGTGGTCAGCACAAATTCGTGCAACGATGCCTGACGGTCCCGGACCACAGGTTGTGCAAACACCCATGCCCACGCAAAAAGCAAAAAGAAAACGTCCCCGGAACTCATAAGATAAATCAAATTCGGCGCATTACGCGGGACGTCAATTGCACCCATTTGTTGCAGGTAGTCAGCATTGGTGAGCACCATCAATAGATAACCCACCAGACCAATAAAGGTGAGTGCAACAACCCCACTCTTTAGACCAAAGCGAAATTCATTCCACGCTTCATGCAGGGCAACCAGGGAATTGCTCATGCGGATTCAGCCTGGTCTAACTCCAACGCGCGGTAATATACGTCTTCCAGGCAAGCCATATGTGGAACATAGGCTGGTCCCGGAGATGTGTCACTTTCAACAATGACGCGGGTCCCCGCGGGTGCGGCCTTCATATGCAGTGCCACCGGCAGGTCCTCTCCCCGCGGTACCACCCGGGTCCACAATGATCCCTGCAGGGGTTGGGCCAAGCCATCAGGTGTCCCTTCCGCCACAATGCGGCCGTTGGCCAAGACGGCTAACCGGGTACACAGATTTTCGATGTCTTCCACAATATGGGTGGACAATAGAACAACCGCACCCGCGGCAACGTCTGCAAGCACACGGTGAAAGCGGTTCCGTTCCGCCGGATCCAGTCCAGCAGTCGGCTCGTCAACAATCAACAGACGGGGCGCACCCAACAATGCCAGGGCAATCCCAAAACGACGCATCATACCGCCGGAGTAAGTAGCAACCTCTTGGGCTCCTGCATCTTCCAGATTTACGCGTTCCAGCAGCCTGTCAACCTCACCAGCACGTTCTTGTGGATTGGTCCGGCCTTTAAGCCAGGCAAATCTCGACAGTAGATCCCGAGCCGTTACCCCCGGGTAGGCACCAACCTGTTGCGGCAAATAACCGAGACGTTGCCGCAGAAAGTCAGGATTGCGCAGCACATCAACATCATCAAGAGATATTGTTCCCGTATCCGGTGCCTGCAACATGGCAAGGGTGCGCATCAGCGTACTCTTTCCTGCACCATTCGGGCCCAATAACCCGTACAGTCCCGGACCCACCTGAAGGTCAACCCCATCCAGGGCACGCTTGCCGTTCCAATAGGTTTTTGTCAGCCCTCTGACAATCAGGCCACCCATGTTCAATCCTCCCGCAAGTTCGTACCGGGCTCTTAAAACCGGTAAGACACCGTTGCCCCAAGCGTTCGGTCACGGGTTGGCGCGCCGGTAACCAGGCCGGGACCATAAAAGTAACCATAAAGATCGTTACGATCGTCGAGCAAATTATCTCCCCATAGCGATACTTCGATACCATTACCACGCAACATAATTTGCGCGTCAAGCTTTTCGTTGGCACCAAGCTTAAACTGATTCTGAGGATTTCCCTGACGACCATCCAGATAGCGGTAAGTAATTAGAAGATCAAGTTCCGGTGCGGAGAGCCAGGCAAAGTCCGGCAAAGGGGTAACGTAGTTTATGCGCAACAATCCATTCCACGGCGCAACGTCAGGCACCGAATTGCCGGCCTGCACATCACCGCCTGAAGCGCCAAAAACGTCAGATTCTATTTCGGCATCGGTATAACCCAATCCGAACGAGAGGGTCCAGTATTCATTCGGCAACCAACTGCCTTCAACTTCAACACCCTGACTTTTTGTATCCGTGTTGAGGCCCTGGGCAGCAAAGGTTGCCGGATCAAACCCCAACAAATGATCATCTTGAACTTTGTTGTAAAACAAAGCACCTGTGTAGGAGAACCGTCCACCACTCATGGCACCTTTTATGCCAAGCTCAACACTCTCCACAACCGCCGGCTCCAAGGGTTCACCATCGGCGACCTGGGAAGTGAAATCCGTATATCCCCCTGACTTGTATCCTCGCGCCACTACGCCATAAACGTTGATGTCCTCGTTCACTTGGTAGGCCAAGGCAAGCCTTCCCGTCCAGTAATCGTCCGACAAGTCTCGATGATCTTCCCCTGTAGGCATCCCGGTAAAGAAAAAGAAGCCGTCGTATTCCTTTTCCTCATCGGTAAAGCGGGCCCCTGCCGTCAATGACCAGCGCTGCGCCAAAGGGAAACTCACCTCCCCATATACCGCAACACCCCTGGTTTCAAAGGAACGTTCAGCGGAGTTGCCGAATAGCGCCACAGCGTTATTGTACTTTCGTTCAATACGGCTGGCGTTGATACCGGCAACCCAAAAAAGATCACTCCCAACCAGGGCTGTTAAGCGGAAATCCTGATTAAGCGTATCGTATGCGGACTCTACTTGCTGACATACACTTGCGGCAACCCCGTAGAGCGCAATGGCGATATCAGCACTCTGGCAACCCAGTGCTTCGGTATCGTTCTCCGTTTTTGAGGTTAGAGAAGAGAACCGGAAGTTTGTTAAATCGTGGCTAATTTCCAGGGAATAGCGGGCTTGATCATTTTCACCAAACTGAAGATCCTGAGGAACATTCTGGGTTGGTGGATCACCCCAGGGTTGTAAGACTTCCAACCCGTTTCGGCCCTCCTGGTCCTGTTGTTCCACCACCAACAACGCACTTGTTTTGTCCTTGGGCTGCCACAACAGACTGGCCCGCCAACCCAAATCTTCAGCTTCCAAAACAGGATTGTTGTCCTGGGACGAACGTACAACACTATCAGCCCCAGCGCCGCGCACGGCAATACGGGCACTAAAGGTATCAGTAAGGGCTCCTCCCACCGCGCCCTCAATCACGTACTGCCCCTCCTCACCGGCACTTGCACTCACATAGCCTTGCGTCTGTTGTGTGGGTCGTCTTGTAGTAACGTTGATCGCCCCGGCTTCGCTGTTCCGTCCAAACAGCGTGCCTTGTGGTCCTTTAAGAATCTCCACGCGTTCAATATCCAATGTGGCCAGAGTGGCACTGCGGGCAGATAGGGGTACCCCGTCGACGTTCATGACCACGGAGCTGTCTTCGCCGTTAATTTGAAACAGCGAACCCACTCCCCGCATGCGTACGTTGGTGTCGTTGAACCCCCCAAAAGAACTTACATCAACGCCAACGCTTGTACGTAGTGCATCCTCAATTGAATACAACCGCGCACGATCAAGTATGGTACCGTCCAGTACAGATACCGAAAACGGCAGTTCATGTGCGCTTTCCGCAAGGTACCGGGCTGTAACCACAACCTCTTCGTATCCGACTGACTTTTCCTCAGCAGCGGTATATAACGGTAACAGCACCAGGCCAAGAACAACCCTGGCGGTTACCCGCCGCACAGTCGCGGTATTGCGGTAAAACATCTGTATCCCTTATATCAAAGTCATTTAGCACAACGTTATGTTATAACATAAATGCTATTCGAGGGATTACTGTTTTCTATAATTGAACAACATGGCAGAAGTGTGTTTCCACACACTCGTGATTGGGGATTTCAAGTTATATCCGGAATAAACGGATAAAGGCGTCAGGCAACGGTACTGTCGTTACAAAAAAATTGTCAGGGCTTGATCATCTTTGCATCAAGCAGTTTGTATATGACCCCCATTTCGTTACTCTCCTGGGGTTCAAACCGCCCCTCAAGCACAATGGGATTCCAGGAAACTTCTATCCCCTCCTGGGCCAGCACTTCCACCGAACCCGCCGGTCCGCCGGGAATGTGGAAAAAGCAACTTGGAGGATTTGAAGTCAGCAGAAAGTGACTTTGTTTCAGTTCAGGCTGCAATGGCATCATAAAGCCGGAAATCTTCACGGTTTCTCCTGCCTTTTCCTTAATGGCGTCCGGAAAAGTCACCACAATACCTTTTTCGCCATACTCCAGTTTGGCGCTCATCAGGTCTGCCCAGCGCATGGCCCCTTCAACAACCTGAGGTTCCGGAAAACCCGCTGCGCGCAAACTGATAATGTTGATGGAAAATTCTGCGGACGCCTCACCAATGTTGGCCGTCACGCTGTCCAAACCCATTTGCCCCGCAATCACGGAAAAGTTCATCACCCCAAGTTCATCAGTTTCCAGCTCGGTGAGTAACAGCCGGCTGGTTCCCTCAACAGCCACGCTGGGCGTTGCGCCCTGTACCGGACGGCCATCCGGCGTGGTGATCCGCACACCCAGATAAGCCCTGTCTTGCTCCAGGACGTCAACCACATAGCGGCCCTGTTCATCCTGATAGCCAAACTCGAATATGCCTTCCAGCACAACCTCGCTGACTTCAGAAGCCTGCACGGTGGTTGCAAAAGCCGGTGCTTCAACGGCAAGTTCTTCGTCGGTTAGTTCACCGGCGCGAAGTTCGACCGGCATACCGGCACCGCAACAAAGGACTGCCGCAACAGCCAGCCGCCATTGCCAGAGATAGGGTATCGCTTTTTTCATCTTCATCCTTCAGCCAGCGTTCTCGCCACATCGGTTCGATAAGCCTGTACCGCGGGAATAATGGCGCTGACTATGCCCACCACAACGAGACCAACAATCAGTAGAGTTTCATCCCGTGGCCAGGCCCAACCGGTTAAGTCTATCCCGCGTGTGGCGCTCAGCCACATGCCCACCAGTTCCATAACCACATGCCCCACCAGCACCCCTAAGGCGATCCCCATCAGAGTCATCAGTACACCTTCGACGACCAGATAAAACAACAGTTCCATACGTGATGCCCCCAAGCAGCGCAACATGGCCAATTCTCCCCGGCGCGCACGTAATGACCCGTACAAGGCCGCAAATATGGACAGCGCGGCTGTTGCCACCAGTACCCAGGCAAAGGCGCCCAGGGCCCCCAAGCCAACCCCGACCAACTGCAGAACCCGGGAAATTTCCATGGCCGGGGAAGCTGCCTGTAGCGCACCCTCAGCATTAATCTGCTGAGGCAGGGTGGTTGCCGCCAACGGTGTGCTGTAGGTCATCAACATGGCGGTAACTTCCAGCTCTTCGTCATAGCTTGCATAAGCGAGTTCCCCGGCATGGGCGTCCCGGTTATCCACTTCACCATGTTCATCATGCTTGTGGGCTTCGTCATCCTCATGTTTATGCGCGTTGTTATGTTCATCTGCATCCTCGCCAACACGATCATGCGCATTAACATGTTCGTGCTCAGCTTCGTGCTCATGTTGCTCTTCGTGACCATGGTCGTGCTGCTCTTCGTGTTCGTGACCATGGTCGTGCTGCTCTTCGTGTTCGTGATCATGGTCATGCTGTTCTTCACGTTCGTGATCATGGTCATGCTGTTCTTCATGTTCGTGATCATGGTCGTGCTGTTCTTCATGTTCGTGACCATGGTCATGCTGTTCTTCGTGTTCGTGATCATGCTGCTCGTGGTTGTGTTCATCAGCATGCCCATGATCTTCATCATGCCCGTGATCGTGCCCGTCAATCGCATGCAGCACCCATACACTCTCCAGGGACGTCAATACCAAACGATCAATTACCGTCCCTGTGGGGGCCAGTACACCCACCACCCTGTATTTTTGCTCATCATGGTCATGACCGCCATCGACCAGACCGTGAGCGCCGGCAAATACCGAATTCAGTGACAAGGCACCGGACGCTGCAACCCCCGCACCAAGCACCGCCTGCATGGGTGCATTCCACATGGCACCCTCTGTCAGCTTCGCACCATACAGGTCAACATATTCCGGTGTTGTGCCGACAATACGAAACCCGCGGTAACTATCTCCCAGCGATACAGGAACCGCCGTTTTGATCCGCGGATCTTCAGCCCAGCGCCGGGTGTCTGCCAGCTTGATATTACCCGGCGGTACATCAGCGTGGTATACCGCAGACAGGATTAACTGCACAGGGCTGCCACTGGCACCCAGCACCAGATCAACCCCTTGTGCATCCCTGGCCATGGTCGCCTGCAACTGTGTACCGGCCAGCAATAACAAAACGATACTGGCCGTGCCCAACGCCATGAGAATCACGTTCACGATGGTCGTCAGGGGCGACAAAATCAGATTAGCGTAAGCCAGACGCAGCCAGGTCACGGGATAGCTTCCATCTCAAACTCAGTATCAAGCTGCCCGCGCACACGATTGTCGTGGGTCACAACCAACAGCGCCGCACCTGCTGACTCCGCGCTGCGTTTCAACATCATGAGCACATCCCGGGCACGCGCGTCATCCAGCGCTGATGTGGGTTCATCCGCCAGGACCAGCGCGGGGTTGTGTACCAGAGCCCGCGCAATCGCAACACGCTGAGCCTGACCCTGGCTTAACATTCCGGGTTTGCGGTGGGCCAGCGCAGACAACCCCAATTCATCGAGAAGAGTTTTCACCCGCCCATCATCCCTGGGCTTACGCGCCATCTGCTGGGCAAGCTGGACGTTCTGGTAAACCGTCAGTCCAGGCAAAAGAAAAAGACGCTGAAACACCATGCCCACATGCTGGCCGCGAAATTTATCCAACTGAGTTGCACTTAATTTGAAAATATCCTCATGCAGGATGCGCACCGTGCCGGAACCAGGGGTAAGCAAACCCGCGACCAGGTGCAGGAAGGTGGTTTTTCCACACCCGGACGGGCCAATAACCGCCATACTCTGGCCAGCCGGCAGTTCACAATGGGTAATATTGACAATATCCTTGCCGGCGTATTGGAATTGCAAACCATCTACCGCCAGTACGGGTTCAGTACTCACAGCAGTTACCTGTTCAGACATCGTCGTTGACAGCGGGGAAACGGGGCTGATGATGATACCATCGCCACAAATGTGCTCCGGCCAACAGGGTACCCCCTACCAGAGTCAGCACCGTTTCATAGGCCTCCAGTGCAGGTACCGCAACAGCGGCCAGCATTAAACAAATGCCGGTCGTTGCAGCCCCTATAAAAAACTCATTGCCTCTTGCAGCCATCTCACTCAGTACCACCCAGGCGGTCACCGGCACCGCCAACAGCACCATGGCCACGTGTAAACCTTCATGCGACAAAGAAATGATGGGTAAAACGGCGGTGAGGAGAGGCAAACCCAGGCAGTGCAACATGCAGATTGACGACAAAGTGACGGCACCCATATCCCACAATCGCGCCGCTTTACCTATTTTGAACACTCACATCCTCCATCACATACCACAAAAATTGTAATACAACGGTTTGAGCAACGTTATGTTATATCATTCGCTGATGGATCACTATCAACACATCAGCCCGGTACTGATTCAGCTTGCAACTGCCGAAGTGCCCGGCGCAAAACCCGCGTTGCCGACCTTAAGAAGAGGATAAGCAGCGCCCCGGCAATCAACACGTCCGGCCAGCCCGATTGAAATATCCATACCGCCACTGTTGCGGTAATCACCGCCAGGCCGTCATAAACATCATTGCGGGAGCACTCCCACATGGATTCCATATTGACGTCGTCTTGTTTGAACGGAAACAGGAGGCGCAGGCAAACGAGATTGGCCACAAAATTTATTATTGCGGCAAGACCCATGGTTTGCACAACCGGTACATCCATATTGTTGATCCGCCACAGAATTTGTCCTGCCAAAAACAAGGCTGCCGCGAGAATTAGAATTCCCTTGAAGACCGCCACCCGCGCCTTGGTGGTCATGGACGCCCCCACTACCATTAGACTCAGCGCATAAGTCAGTGAATCCCCCAGGTTGTCCAAGGTACCGGACAACAGCGCTGAGGAACCGCTTAGAATGCCCCCGATAATCATGACCCCCAAGGCAGCCAGATTTATCACCAGAACAATAACTAACACCTGGCGCTGACGATCCGCCAGGGCACTTGCATCTATATCATGTTCGCAACTGTGTGTGCTCATTGGCTATGCTCATGGGTCTGGACAGTGCCGTCTGCCCGAATCTTGCTGCGGTATCCGGTTGCCGGCAAATTATCCGGCGAGATGTGGCGTAAGCGTGCCACTATTCCTCTACCTATTCCTCTACCTCTACCTCAAGCCTCTGCCTCAAGTCCAAACCCCGCAAAACAGGCATGCAACTCCGCGTGATTCAAATTTTGTGCAATCACCACAATGCGGCTACGGTGATCGTCACTGGGCCACTGCGCCATCACTTCCGGTTCGTGGAAGACATGCTGTACCCCGTGGAACACCATGGGGCGGTCCATGCCCGCAACGTTGATGATACCTTTGATTCTGAGCAGGTCGGGGCCGCGGAACTGCAGCAGCATCTGCAAACATGATTCGAACAACGCCGCATCTACCGGCGCGGAAAAGGTCAGGCAGCTGGCTTGAATTTGTCCATGCCGATTCCGGTCCGGGTGCGTGTGGTCATGTTGCCCATTAACCGCCAGTTCCGCCCGCAGCCACCGCTCAACATCACTGCTTTTGCCATCAAGCGAATAAGGTCCATTGGCAAACAGCCAATTCACCTGCGCCGCACCATCAACGATGGGGCTTACTATGGCGGACGGGGCTAGTTGATTCAATTGCCTGATCAGAGCAGCAGGCTCCCCATCCAAAAGGTCCGTTTTGGTCAATAAAATGTGATCAGCCACGGCTACCTGTTTGACCGCTTCCAGGTGTTGTTCCAATGTGGCAGCACCGTTGACCGCATCCACCGCTGTCACTACCCCTGCCAACGCATATTGCCGGGCAACCGCTCGGTCTCCCAAAATCGTCTGCAGCACCGGCGCGGGATCGGCTATGCCCGTGGTTTCGATAATTACCCTATCGAACCAGCACTGCCCATCCCTTGAGTAACGCCAGGGTGCTTCGGTAAGCGTGCGCACCAGATCCGCACGAATGGTGCAACAAATGCAACCGCTGTCGACCGCCACCAGGGTATCGTCGTCTATTGGGGTTAACAGGTGGTGATCCAATCCCACCTCACCAAACTCATTCACCAGCACCAGGGTGCGGCTGAGCTCACCTTGGTGCGCCAGGTGTTTCAAGACGGTGGTTTTGCCGCTACCCAAAAACCCGGTGAGCACCCCAATGGGGATCGGCCGGCTATTCACTGAGCCATATCCATAGTCAGGATCAACCGGTCGGTTTCTTCAGCAGGAGAACGATGGACAACACCGGTGGATAATACCGATGAGCCCGCGGTGCCTTTGAAGAACCCCACACTGCCGGGGTAGAGTTGCCGCACAACACCATCATAAGGTCCCTGGCCGATATGACCATTCGGTAGAAATTTAACGTCTTGTGCAGGCAACCACTCACTGCCCGGACCCGTTAATGTACAGATCAGGCGCATGTGCACATTGTCGGTATGAAATCGCGGACACATGGGGCGGCGCGCATGCACCATTTTCAAACGAGCCGCTGATGTATTGGCTTGCCGGCCAAATTGCCGGATCCAATAAACCGTCCAATGCACAAATGCGTCAAAACCACCCACATCCGCCAGCACCACCAATGCATCATCAAGATGTTCGGCTGTTGCCTCAGCTACCGGTACAGATTCCAGAATCAGTGGTGCCGCCAGACGGCGAGAGGCGATTAAGTTATCTGCAAACCCACGGACTTCCGCCGAAACCACATCACGAACTTCTATTGGGTAGCCTGGGTTGTTCACCGCGATCCTCCATTTGGCTCCATATGTTACTGATTCGCACCATCCAGTACGGCTGTGCTCCTGCATCCCTTCAGATTGATGTTATAACATAACTGCGAAGCGTAACCATTCAACGCCTGGCTAAAAGCCGTGAAAGACGGTAGTGATCATTATCCGCGTTGGCAAATGATGAGGGCGGCCCTGACATCAGCGGTATGTGTGTACATACCACCGCTGCAAATGGGCGCCACCAACCAGCAAACTGCCGGCCAATGTAATTCCAAGTTCGTATTCTTCCAGCGGAGGGATTAAAACGGCCGCAAACAACAACCCAATGCCGGTCAGCGCCACGGTGGAGAAGAGTCCGCCGCCCTCCCCGCTTGATAGTACGCTCCAGACCACCCAAAAAGTAACCGGTGCTGCCAGCATAACCAAAACAACGTGCACAAGGTGGTGTTCGCTGAACTGAGCGACTGTTGGTAACAATGCAACAGCAAATGGCAACAAAAGACAGTGCAGCAGACAAAGTGAAGACAACCCCGCTGCGCAGAGATCCCAAGCTCTACGGGGTTTCATTGCAGGGTGTTGTCCGATTGTTCATATCAAGTGCCTGGCGCATATATTCGTCCAATTTTGATATGTTATATCATCACTAAAAAATTCGCACGTCACCCTAAACCGCTTACGCTGGGGTCAGACCCCAAAGTAAGCAGTTACGAATTCGGTAACGTTGGGGTCTGACCCCAGCGTAAGCGGATTGGTCAGGTTTTGGTGTTGTTGACGCAGTCGCCGCAGATGCCTTTGACCTCTACCACCGCGGCCTGCTGCTGAAAACCGTGTTGAGCAGTGATCTTGTCCAACAAACTCCACAACTTCTTTGATTCGAGTTCGTCAACGCGGCCACAGGACGAACACAGGAGGTATTGGCTGTCGTGCGCATGCTCCGGATGATCACAGACCAGGTAAGACTGGGTGGACTCCAGACGATGGACCAGTCCAACTTCTATCAGAAAATTCAAATGGCGGTATACCGTCAGGGGTGCAATTTTACGCTCCTGGCGTTGTTCTAACCGGTCGATCAGGTCATACGCCGACACCGGTTTTTTGCAAGCTGCCAGTTCAGCATAGGCAGCCAGCCTGGCCGGCGTCAGGCGCTCACCTGCCTCAGCACACCGCGCTTCAGCCATTTGTTGTTGTTTTGCACTCAGGGATGCGCGTTTTCTTACCGGTGTATTCAACCAGCCACCTCTTGCTTTTGACACCCACATTATACGAGGGCGAACCATATCGAGATAGTCTTCTATAACTATTTCTATGTCTACCAGCCCAGGCGCACATCAACCGGCCGTAACGGCTCAATCAGGTCATGTTCTGCTCAGCGGGCTCAAAGACAAAACCCTCGTAACCCTGCTCAGCCACCTCGGTTAAATGGTCAAAATATTTGGAGCCACGCAGATGGCCCAGAAACTGGCGCGGTTTGCCCGGGATGTTGGCCCCCATGTACCAGGAGTTTGTCTGCGGATACAAGGTCCGGTTGGCAATGGCATTAATCTCGCGGTCCCAGCCTGCCTCAGCCTGTACCGTGGCTTCAATGGCGCCTAAATTGTTCTTGCGCAGGTAACGGATACATTCGCCAATCCAGGCTGTGGTGAGTTCTCCGCCCAGGGGCATGGTGAAAAATACTCCGGGGGCACCCGGGCCGTGAATCATAAACAGGTTGGGGAAGCCGGAGATTGTTGTCCCTAAGTAGTTGTCGAAGCGTTCATGCCACTTCCGCTCAAGGGCTAAGCCGCCCCTACCCTTAGGGTTCAGGTTACGCATGGAACCACTCACCGCGTCAAAGCCGGTGGCCAATACCAGCATGTCTATGGGGTATTCACCATCCCGAGTCTGCACGCTGTTAGCAGTGAAGGCCTGGATCGGATCCCGGCGCAAATCAACCAGAGATACATTCCGGCGGTTATAGGTTTCGAAATAACCATTATCCAGAATCAGACGCTTGGTGCCAAAATAGTAGTCTGGCAGAAGCTTTTCCGCAGTTTCGGGATCGTCCACAATGGCACAGATCTTTTGCCGCACAAAATCAGAAACCTCTTCGTTGAGCGCCTTGTCAGACAACACCCCGGTATAGCTGTTAATGGCAAGGTGAATACCTCCCTCCTGCCACAGTTCTTCGTAAACGGCGCGGCGTTGTTCAGCGGTATAGTCACCGGCCTGCCTGCGCTTAGTCGCAAACGGCCAGCCGCCCCTTGCGCGCATCGAGCCGCGAAGTTCATGCCAGTTTTCACGATACCCGGCAAGTTCCTCCGGGGTAATCAGCCGGTTGCGTGCGGGCAGGGAGTACTGCGGGGTGCGTTGAAATACAGTAACGTGGTCCGCCTCTTTGGCGATTTCGGGAATCGACTGAATACCGGAGGAGCCGGTGCCGATAACGCCCACTCTTTTGCCCGCAAACGACACCTTTTCGTGAGGCCACCTGCCGGTGTGATAACATTCCCCGGCAAAGTCGTTGATACCGGGATAGTCGGGCATGTTGGCGACAAATAGCGATCCCACCGCGCAGACCAGGAACTGCGCGGTGACCGTGTCATCTTTGTCGGTTTTGATGGTCCAGTCTTGGGTGTTTTCGTCGTATTGCGCATCCGTTACCCAGGTTTCAAACTGGATATCCTTACCCAGGTCAAAACGGTCCGCAAAATGCTCAAGGTAGGCAAGCACGGATGCCTGAGGAGTCTGGGTTTCGGTCCAGTCCCACTCTTGTACCAACTCTTGAGAAAAGGTATATGCGTAAAAGGGACTGCTGGGTGCATCTACCCGGGCGCCGGGATAACGGTTGTACCACCAAGTGCCCCCAACTCCACCAGCGCTGTCAAAACCGCGTACCTTAAGCCCCATCCTATCACGCAAATGGTAAAGGGCATACAGACCGCCAAAACCCGCGCCAATGATGATCGCATCGTATTTTTGGTCAGGCTTGCTCATATCTTGTTCCTGATCGTTATCTCACCACACCACCCAGGGCGCGGTGAGATATCATAGCCGAAGACGGCGGACGATGGGCCTCTAAACGGGCCAACAACCCATCGGTCTTGCAATATCACCACCTTTCAACTACCCCGGCTCAGCTCAAATCCCGCATAACCTTGATTAGCCACTTCTTCGCACCGCTCCCGGTAACGGGGCGATCCGCCTGCATAAACTAACAATCTAGGTTTGTCGTGGTTTTCGAGGTTCGAATTTAACCCCATAAACCACGAACGCGTCTTGGTCAGCAACAGACCTTCAGCCACATCAAATACATGATCGGTCCATTCCCGCTCAGCAGCCTGGGTGGCTTCAATCCGCCGGTAGCCGTTCCGGGTCATATATTGGATCACATCCGTTACCCAATCGACATTCTGTTCAATACACCGGGGAATATTACAAAACGTAGCCGCATTGTGCGGCCCCACCAGGGTCAGCATATTCGGAAAACCGGACACACCCAAACCCAGGTAGGTAACAGGTCCATCCGCCCATTTCTGTTTCAGCTCGAGGCCATGTCTGCCGCGTATATCAATTCGATCCAGGGCACCGCGAACCGCATCAAAGCCCGTAGCCAGTATTAATAAATCCAGGGGCACCTCACCATCCGGGGTTTTAACGCCCTTAGGAGTGACCGCTTCTATGGGTGTACTGACCAGATCAACTAATTCGACATTGGGCTGGTTGTATACTTCATAGTAACGGGTTTCCATGGGCACCCGCCGGGTTCCAAAACCATGGTCCTTGGGAATCAGCTTCTCCGCGGTACGCGGATCCTCAACACGCTGACGAATTTTATCCGCCACAAAACGGCTGATTGTCTGATTCGCGGCTTCATCCACCAGCACATCGGAGAAGTTACTCAACCAGATGCCGAACCCCGGTTCTGCATAAAGTTTTTCAAACAGGGCCTCACGTTCCTGTGCACTCACCGCCAGCGCCTTACGCGGATCCGCGTCGTGCAGAAAACCGTTTGTGGTGGCGTTACACTTACGGAAGATTGCATCATACGACGCCTTTATCTGTATTTGTTCAGCTTCGCTGATGGGCCGGTTATGCAACGGCGCACACCAGTTGGGGGTGCGTTGGAAAACCGTTAAATGGGCAGCGGTTTTTGCCACCTCCTGGATGACCTGCACGCCGGTTGCCCCGGTGCCGATGACCCCTACCCTGCGCCCGGCAATGGCCACCTCCTCCTTGGGCCATAGACCGGTATGATGCACCTCGCCGCCAAAGGTGTCCAAACCCGGCAGCTTAGGCAGCACCGGCGCTGACAGCGGTCCCACCGCGGTGACCAGAAACCTGGTCCTGATCACCTCATGATTATCAAAGTGCAGCAACCAGTTGTTGGCTTCCACTTCATAATGCGCAGCAAGCAACCGTGTGCCAAAGGTGATGTTGTCCCGCAGATTAAATTTATCCGCCACAAAATTGCAGTAACGCAAGGTTTCGGGCTGAGGCGCGAAGTGTTCACTCCAGCTCCACTCCGCCAGGACCTCCTTGGAGAACGAATACCCGTAGCTGTAACTTTCCGAATCAAACCGCGCCCCCGGGTAACGGTTCCAGTACCAGGTCCCGCCCACATCCGTGCCGGCTTCAAAACCCTGTACGGCAAGGCCAAGTTCACGGAGTTTGTAGATCTGATACATACCGGACATTCCTGCCCCAATCACCGCAACGTCCAGCATGATGTCCCCCCTGGAGGCGAAAGCTTAAGACCTGACATGA
>JANQMF010000067.1 GCA_028280225.1 Pseudomonadales bacterium
ATAAACGCCCCTATCCCATCAGTGCGGAAGAAGAAAAACGGTTGCAGCGCGAGCGGGAAGAATATGTGCAGCGGAATCTCAACGATCTGTGGCGTACGCTGCCCACTTCGGTACGCGAGTGTCATGAAGAGCCGGATGTTTTTCCCCGGGAGCCCGAAGAAAATCTACTCTACTTCATAGAAAAAAACGCGCCCCTGCTGGAACCCTGGCAGCGGGAGATTGTGCGGATTGTGCGCAAGATAGGGCAGTATTTTTACCCCCAACGCCAAACACAGGTGATGAACGAAGGCTGGGCAAGTTTCTGGCACTATACTCTGTTAAACGAATTGTATGCGCGCGGTCTGGTCACGGACGGCTTTGTCATGGAATTTCTGGCCTCTCATACGTCGGTACTGACCCAGCTGCCCTTTGATCATCCCGGTTATAGCGGCATCAACCCCTATGCCCTTGGCTTTGCCATTTACAATGATTTAAAACGTATTTGTGAACACCCCACTGATGAAGACCGACAGTGGTTTCCCGATATCGCCGGGGCTAATTGGTTGGAAATTCTGCCCACGGCGATGCGGGACTTTAAGGACGAGAGTTTTGTTCTGCAGTTCCTGTCACCCAAGGTCATGCGCGATCTGAAGTTGTTTGGGGTTGTGGATGATGACAAAGAAGAGATGATAGAGGTGACCGCCATTCATGATGCTCAAGGCTATCGGCGGGTCCGGGAACTGCTGTCCAGTCAGTACAACGTCGGTGACAAAGAACCCAACATCCAAGTGGCCAGTGTCGATTTGCGGGGTGACCGAAGTTTGCGCTTACAGCACAATCAGTTTTCCAGACGGCCCATGGCGAAGGCCACGGACGATGTCCTCAAGCATGTTTACCGGCTGTGGAAATTCCCGGTGAAATTGGAGTCTGTCTGGGAAGGTCAAATCACCCGGACCTTCTCGGTACCCTCGGTCTCCCAGGAAGCGGCAAAAACCTCTAAAAGTTCTTAAACCACTGGCAATCCCCGGATGGGTGCATAAGCTAGGCGGCCATGGATAGCCTTAAACGATACCTGGTTGGTGGTGCTGTTCGGGACGAAGTCTTGGGACTGCCGGTCAAAGACCGGGATTGGGTGGTGGTAGGCGCCACCCGGCAACACATGCTGGACCTTGGCTTTACTCAAGTGGGCAGGGATTTTCCCGTTTTTTTGCATCCCCGGACCCGGGAAGAGTATGCCCTGGCGCGCACCGAGAGAAAGCGCGGTGGTGGGCATACCGGCTTTGCCGTTGATGCCAACCCGGCAGTGACCCTGGAGCAGGATCTTAAGCGGCGGGATCTGACCATAAATGCAATTGCCAAGACGCCGGAGGGTGAATTTATTGACCCCTACAAGGGCCTGGCGGATCTCCGCCTGGGTGTTTTGCGGCATGTGTCGCCGGCGTTTGCAGAAGATCCGTTGCGGGTATTCCGGGTGGCACGGTTTGCGGCCCAGTTGCCTGGGTTCGAAGTGGCTGAGCAAACGTTGCAATTGATGTCGAAGCTGTGTGCATCCGGCGAAATAAAGTTGTTGTCCCCGGAGCGGGTTTGGCAGGAACTGGCCAAGGCACTTTCGTATCCGAACGCGGCACGATTTTTTGCCACCTTGGACGCGTGTGGCGGTTTGTCAGACTGGCTGCCGGAACTGCGGAACAAACAGACCCCCATGCCGGCCCGGCACATGACACCCGCCCAGCGCTTTGCCTTGTTGCCGTTGAATGCAGAAGAGTTTTTGCAATTAGGCCGGCGGTTGCGCGCACCTAAAGAATTTGTTCAAGCGGCGCGGGACCTCCTGGAGTTCGGTCATTTGCTGAAGTCCCTTGAGCCTGCGGCGGTGTGTTCGGCATTTGAAGGTCTGGGTGTAATTCATGGGTTGGACCGTTTACAGCGCCTGCTGGCGCTAGTGGAACTTACTGACGGGCAATTCACCGCATTGCTGGCCATGGCCCGGGAATTCAAGTCCGTGGGACTTGGGCATGGGGTCAGTCCGGGTCCGGGGTATGGGGAAAAGCTGCGCAGCGCAAGAATCGATTGGCTTGCTGCTGAATTAGGACGGGTTACCTAGGGCTTGGGCGGCTTGCGCCGCTCAATGCGGACACCTACCGCCGCGGTCTGGTCCAATGCCTGGGGTTTAGCGATGTCTAAACTCACCTGGTGGACCCGGGGGTTTTGCAAACACAGCTCAGCAATTTTTTCGGCCAGGGTTTCCACCAGCAGGCATTGGCTGGCGCGGGTCAGCGCTTCGACATCCAAGGCCACCTGAGCATAGTCCACGGTATCCGCCAGGTGAGTGGTTTGGGCCGGGGTGGTGATGTCGGTGAAGAGTTCGATGTTGATCACAACCGGTTGTGGGTGTTTTCGCTCTTCAGGCAGTACCCCCAAAATGGCGTTGACTTTCAAGTCCCTGATATAAATCACATCACGCATAACAGACTTAAGAAACAATGGGCGCCAGGCTGATCATCGGCCAGCGTGGCCGCGTGTGTATGGCCAGGGGAGCCCGCTCGCCGGAGATCAGGCGCAGGGCTCCGGCGTAGGCGATCATTGCGCCATTGTCGGTGCACAGCCGGTTGGGGGCGTAATACACTTCGGCATCCAGATCTTCGGCCAGCTTTTTTTGCAGGCTTCGGTTTGCGCTGACACCACCGGCTAATACGAGGTGTTTGATGTGGGTTTGGGCAACGGCCCGTTTGCACTTGATAAACAAGGTATCCACCACCGCCTGCTCAAAGGCGACAGCAATGTCAGCAATATCCTGTGCGTCCAAAGGCTGGTGTTGCTGCACAGTATTCAGGGTATAGGTTTTTAACCCGGAAAAACTGAAGTCCAGGCCTGGACGGTCTGTCATGGGTCGTGGAAAAGTAAACCGGCTGCTATCTCCGGTTTGGGCGGCCGCTGCCAAAGCCGGTCCGCCGGGATACCCCAACCCCATCATTTTTGCGGCTTTGTCAAAAGCTTCCCCGGCAGCGTCGTCAACGGACTCACCCAGCAGCGTGTATTGGCCAAAATCCGTCACTTGCACCAATTGGGTATGGCCTCCGGATACTAGCAAGGCCAGGAACGGCAAAGGCGGCTGGTGGCCTTGGTCTAACAGGGGGGCCAGCAGGTGAGCTTCCATATGGTGTACTTCAACCGCGGGTAAGTTCAGTGCCCAGGCGAGGGTGCGGCCAAAGGCGGCACCCACCAGCAGGGCACCCATAAGTCCCGGACCAC
>JANQMF010000096.1 GCA_028280225.1 Pseudomonadales bacterium
CCTTCACCAGCGCCTGGGCAACACCCGGTTGCCGGAAGCGGAAACACCGGATGACTGGAGCCAGGGTGTGCCGCTGAGTTATGCCCGAGAGCTGCTGGACTATTGGCTGAATCAATATGACTGGCGGGCGCAGGAAAAATATTTGAATCGCCACGCGCAATTCAAAACCTTGCTGGATGGGCTGGACATCCATTTTATTCATGTCACCAGCCCCCATGCCCAGGCACGGCCCTTGCTCATCACCCATGGCTGGCCCGGGTCGGTAGTTGAGTTTCATAAGATCATCGATCCGCTGGTTGATCCGGTCAGCCATGGCGGGCGGGTGGAGGATGCTTTTCACGTGGTTTGTCCTTCGCTGCCCGGCTACGGCTTTTCCGGCCAGCCCAAGGAGACCGGCTGGGGCGTGGAAAAAATTGCTCAAGTCTGGCATCAACTGATGGGCCGGCTGGGTTATACACGTTACCTGGCCCAGGGGGGTGATTGGGGATCAGCGGTGACCACGGCCATTGGCATGCAGGCACTGGGTGGTTGTGCCGGTATACACGTCAACATGCCGAATGCCGGGGCAACCAAGGCGGCCCTGGCCAACCCTGACGAGGACGATAAGCGTGCCCTGGCGGGGGCAAAATACTACCAGGAATGGGGTGCCGGGTACTCCAAACAGCAGAGTACCCGTCCGCAGACCTTGGGTTATGGATTGGTGGACTCACCCATGGGACAGGCCATGTGGATTATCGAAAAGTTTTACGAATGGTCAGACTGCAACGGACATCCGGAGAATGTACTCAGCAAAGATGAGCTGTTGAACAATGTCATGTACTACTGGTGGCAAGGCAACGGGGCGTCTTCCGGACGCCTGTATTGGGAAAGCTTCAACCGGGCATTTGCCAATCGGGAGGGCACGGTGGCGCTGCCCGCCGGGTGCAGTATTTTCCCCAAGGAAATTGTGCCTACCCCCCGCAGCTGGGCAGAAACCCGCTACAAAAATATTGTCTACTGGAACGAGTTAGATAAGGGGGGGCACTTCGCCGCTTTTGAGCAACCCGAGGCTTTTGTTCAAGAGCTTAGACAGTGTTTTGCACAAATGGACCTGTAGCTGAGCCCTGCTGACTACATACTGACGCTGAATTCCACATAACCCTCTTCACTGGAGAGGCGTTCAAGTTCGGCGGTACCCAAGGGCACACCCTGCACAAAGGGAAACAGGTCACTTTTGGAGTAGTTGTTCTCCCCCATCCAGGTTTCGCAGATTTGCACATCCAATATGCCGTAGGCTGCGAGCTTGGCACTTTGATCAACAAGGTCCTTATTATCAGCGTAGTTGCCGCGCACAAAGCGGTGGGCCTCGGCCCCGTGCAGCATCATGACGATGGGGGGGAGGGGTTCGTTGCCGTTGTTGTTGATGGAAGTTTCCAGGGTTTGCAGAATCAGCTCAACCTCAGCCTTATTTTTCGGCATCAGGTCGACAAAATGGCCGTTGGGCTGACCCTCAGCAATGGCAAAAGCGAAACCCGAGCCAAAGAACAACAGGATCAGGACAATGGGCCAGGATGTATTTGAGGTGCGGTTGATGGATGAGCGTTTTGTGTTCATGTTTGTGGCTGATGTTCTTGTTTGACGTTGCTGCCCCTGTTTATGTGCAAGGGGCAATAGGCAAAGTTACCACTTAGGTGGTCATTTTCCAGTAAATTTTGGGGTGCGTTTTTCGGCAAAAGCCAATCCCCCTTCTTTGCCGTCCGCGCTATTTCTAACGGTCAGCAGTTGTTCCCGGGAAATGGCCCCCGCTTCTGCCGGGCTTTTGTTCAGCGTGGCCAGAGAAAATTTCTTGATCGTCTCCAGGACCAGTGGGGCGGAATTTGCCAATATCGTTGCCCACTCGGTCGCGGCGGCCAGTTCTTCTCCCTGAGGTACCACACGATTTACCATGCCCGCGGACAATGCTCGCTGTGCATCAAAGTCTTGCCCCAGGGTCATAAATTCCATGGCAATTTTGTGCGGGATACGGGCCACGGCGCTGGCGATCAGCCCGCCGGTAAATCCGAGCTGGGCTTCGGGATACCTGAACTTGGTATTGTCCGCGGCCACCACCAGGTCACACATTTGCACAATGCAGTAGGCGCCGCCGATACACCAGCCGTGGACTGCGGCGATAACGGGTTTGCTGACAGAAGCACCCACGCTGGGGACCCCTTGCCACATTTCCTTGGGTGGATCTTTGACATCAGCCCCCACGGACCACGCCCGTTCGCCTGCGGCATGAATGATGGCAACCCGGTCATTACTGTCTTCGAACTTTTGCCAGGCTTGTTGTAAGCTGACGATAACAGCTTCGTTAAGGGCGTTCATCTGCTCCGCACGATTGATGGTGATGGTGGCGATGGCGGCATCTGAGGAATAAGTGACAACGTTGTTCACAACTTGTGCTCCGCTTAAGATTTCAGCCAGTTGTTGAAATTTGCCGGTCTTTTTTCGTGAAAGGCGGTGACCCCTTCACGAGCATCCGGGTGGTGATCGCTGACCGCGGTTTTTGCCGCAATTTCGTCCAGGCTCTGTTCCCAGCTGAGCTCTGCAGCGTTGTAGACCGAGCGCTTCAGCAAACGCATGGAAACTTGAGGGCCATTGGCCAACTCCGTGGCCAGAGCCATTGCCGCTTGCTGTAATTCCGCAGCCGGTACCACTTCGTGGACCAGGCCCAAATCCAGAGCCTGTTCGGCGCTGATAATTTTTTTGCGCATGAGGAAATCCAGGGTTCTGGCAACCCCCATGGCTTGCACCAGCAGATATTGCCCACCTTCATCCGGAAGCAGACCAAAACGCAGGGTTGCGCTGCCCATTCTGGCAGTATCCGCCGCCAGGCGAAAGTCGCAGGACAGGGCTAGGGAAAAACCGGTCTGGATGGCCACGCCGTTCAAGGCACAAATGGTCAGCTTATCGATACCCCGCACGGTGGTGTTGAGTTTTTGCGAAATGGTGCGCAAGCCGTTGTAGGTACCCAGCGCGTTATCGTGTCCCGGTGGAATTGGCTCGACCAGGGGGTCACCACCCAGTTCCGCCCCCTGATAAGCTTTTAAGTCGTCACCGGCACAAAAGGCACGCCCGGTGCCGGTGAAGACCAGCACCCGCACGTTATTGTCCATTTGTGCCTGGGTTACCGCTTCGATCAGATCCCGCTTAATGGCCGTGGTCATGCCGTTGAGGCGTTGCGGTGAGTTAAATTGGAACCAGGCGATACCGGGATCGCGTATGTCCAGTTCAAAGCCGGTAAATGTGCCTGTTTTCATACTTCCCCCAAAAGTATAGTCTTCCCCCAAAAGTATAGTGGCCGGAAACCAGGAACCTGCTTTTTCAGCAGACTCCTAGTGTCCCATAATCGAATTCCAGGTTTCTATATTGTCCATACGCAGGTAGGGGTTCATCGACTTGGTTTCACCCATGGTGGCGTTGGGCACGTGGCCGTAGTTGTGCCCGGGTAGCAGTAAGGTGTCGTCAGGCAAATCCGCCAGTTTGCGCAGGCTGTGATACATGTCCTGGGTATTTGACCCGGGCAGGTCAACACGGCCGCAGCCATTGATAAACAGAGTATCGCCGGAAACCAGGGTGTTTTTTATGCGAAAACACTGACTGCCTGGAGTGTGTCCCGGCGTGTGCAGAAACTCCACGTCAATATTGCCCAGCTTCAGGGTGTCGCCGGATTCAACCCGCACCAGGTCGGATTCTGAGATTTCAGTGACCTTTTTGATGCCGTCCGCTTCTGCCTTGTGGGCATAGACCTTAACACCGTGGGTTTCCAACAGCTTGGCCACACCCTCGATGTTGTGGCCGCTGAAGGCACCGCCAACGTGGTCCGGGTGGTAGTGGGTGGCCAGGGCGGCGGTCAGGGTATAGTCTTTTTCCGCCAGATGATCGACCAGGGAATCGATATCCCAGGCCGGGTCGACAATGGCCACCTCGCGGGTTTCACGGCTACCCACGATATAGGTGTAATTTTGCATGGGGCCAATTTCGATTTGTTCGATAATCAGCTCAGAAGGTTCCTGCCAGTTGGCCATATCATATCCTTAAGGGTGCGCGTTGAATCCGTTTGTGTGTTCTACATTAGCCGAAAAAGAGTCACTTCGCACTTCGAGCCCAGGCGGAGAATGGGGCCCCAGGTGCCGGTGCCCGGTGAAACATAAAGGTGCATGCCGTCTACGTCGTAGGACAGGTAATACTGGGGGAAAACCCGTTTTACCAGGAAGTTAAAGGGCACAATCTGGCCGCGGTGGGTGTGCCCGGTGAGCATCAAATCTATCCCCCATTGCCGGGCGTCCTTGGCCCCGTCGGGACGGTGGTAGAGTAATATCCGGTAAGCTTCCTCGTCAGGGTGAAGTTTGTTGATCTCGCGGCGCACCTGAGACCGGCTCTCTGCATCGTCAATGCCGATGAATTGCACGGTGCCGCTGCCCAAGGGGTGGCGGGTGGTCTGATTACGCAAGACAAAGATACCCAGGGTTTGCAGCCGGGCACAGATGTTGTCCACATCCACGTATCGCTCGTGATTGCCGATACAAAAGAAGCAGGGTGCCTGGATTTGACTCAGGGGCTGTAAGTCCTCCGGTGTGATACCACGCATGTCAATCAGGTCGCCGGTGATCACCACAACATCCGGCTGCAACTGATTAATTTGCGCAACAATGGGTTTTAGAAAGTTGGGACGACGGGAGCCGATGTGCACGTCGGATATTTGCACAATGGTGCTGCCACGAAGGTTTAGGGGTGCCCGTATATTGACGGTGCGCACACTCAACCGCTGGGCATTGTAGATGCCGTAGGCGCTGAGCACACCAACCAGGCTGACCACTATGGTTGCGGCAAGTTGGGGTTGCAGCCACTGTGCGGCAACCAGAATTTCAACGGGTAGTAACAGGCACAGGGCAATAAAGCAGATGCCAAGCCAGGTCATCACCACAGCGGACAGATCCCGGCTCCAGGGTTGGTGGGAGCGCTCGTGCACAAAGCGCAGTGCAAAAGGCACCGCAAACAACAGGGGTGCCAGGTACGGTGGCAGGCTGGCTGCCGGGAGCAGCCAGGTGGCCAGGCGCAGTGGCGGATAAACCATGACCAGACCAAATACCAGGCTGACGATCAGCAGGAACATCACACGGCGGGACAGACCCCTGGGCTTAGACCGGGTGGGTTGGGGGGTGCTCATAGTTGCGGCGCCGCCACCAGGAGTTGTGCTTTGCCGGCCCCGGGTGTGGGGGCGATCAGGCAGTCACCAATGCCTGCCGCAGGTACAAAACAGGCGTCTTCAGCCTGCAGCTTAAGGTTGCCCACCCGTACGTTCGGGGTCAGGGACATGCAAACCGCATACGGTATATGTGTCGGGAGGGTAATGCTGCCGCTGCTGATCAGGTTGATGCGCCAGACATTAAAATCGTCAAATGTAGCAATGCGTTCGACGCCGGGTTGAACAGGGTCAAAAACTTCCAGCGCCGGGGGATCGATATGCATGTTGGCCACTGCCTGCTCGGTATCCCAGTGGTTTTGGGTCAATACCTTTTGGGCAAAAGAAATAATGTAGCGTTCGTAGGTTGGGGTTTGGAATTCCACCACCCGAACTCCGTGCTGCAGGGCGTGGGGGGTCCAGGTGGGTACCTTGACCACGTCACCGACTTTGAGTTGCCGCAGGTGAGTAAAAGCCTCCATTTTTGCCCGGGCGGTGCGTTCTTCCCGGGACAGGTCCTGTTGCTTTTCGTCGATGGCCCGGCGAATGGTTTCGTAACGCTGTACGGCCTCCAGATAGGCTGCGCGAAAGGCCTGGTCGCTGCCCATTTGGCGGCGCAAGTCCTGGTTCATGCCAAAGCGAATACCCCCTGCCCCGGAAGGCCATGCCTGGGGGTCTACAGCGGTGACAATGTAGACCTCCTGTTTTTCCCGGTGAACTTCAAAATACAGATCACCGGTGACGGGCTGGGGTGAGGGGTCCAGGACCTTGAGTAACAGCACAGGCTGATTGCCGGCAATGGCCTGGGGGTCATGGCTGAGGTACGTGGAGATGGGTATGTGCCCGTTGCCTACCGCCACCTTACTTTCGCCGCGCGCTTCCATGCCGGTGTACCAGATTTCCTGTCCCCAGGGTTTGGCAATGTACACCGGTAACAAACGCACCGGGCGTTTGGGGTCAATAGCATAAGAAAGGTCAGTGTGAGACAAGTGTCGGGTTCCGGGAAGTGTTCAACAGCGGGTACCATTATAGTCGAATCTGATGCGCCTGGACTGCTGATCATCCATGAACCATTTGTCTGAAGACAACAGCCCGGTTTCTATATTGCCCGGTGCGCAAGCGTGCCGGCAGGCCCTTCGGCAGCGGGATATGGCTTATGCCGGACGGCTGTTTGTCGGCATACCCCGGCGGGGTTGTTTTTGTCATCCCGGCTGCAGCCGGCTGCCGGTGGAACCTGTGGTCTTCCTGCCTTCCGCCGGGGCTGCCTTTGAGGCGGGTTTGTTCCCCTGCCCGGACTGCTTGCCGCTGCAGATGCCCCTGCCGCCGGAGTCACTGCTGGCACCGGAGTTGATACGCGCCCTGCGCGGTCTGGAAGCCAATCTGATGGGGGCACATACGCCGGCGGATTTGGCCGCGGCACTGTTGTTGGATGCCGCTGAAATGGCCCGTTTGGAGGGTTTGTGTCTGCGGCAACTTGGCGCCAGCTTAACGTCGGTGGGGCTTATGTTGCGCTGTGGGGTGGCCCAGGCGTTATTGGCCAACCCCGGCATGACCCAGACGGCGGTTGCCTTTCATGCCGGCCTGGGCAGCCGGCGGGGGCTGAATGCAGCGGTTGCCCGGGTGTTTGGATGCAGCCCGGCGGAACTGCGCAAACGTTTACCCCGGGTTGATATGCCCGGGCGTCAAAGGGCTGTGGTGCGGATCAGCGTACGCAAGCCTTACGACTTTGATTGGGTATTCAGTTACCTGGCCAGGCGGGCCTTACCCGGGGTGGAGGAAGTCACCGGACATGCCGGCGCGTGGTGTTTTCAACGCCGGCTGCGGGACAAATGGCTGTATGTCACTGTAGAAGAGGATCAGCTCAAGGTGGATGCTCCCCTGGATTGCGGAGCGATGTGCGACCATCTGTGCCGGATACGGCGGATTTTTGATACCGGTGCGGATGGTGCCGGAATTCACCAGGCGCTCGTGGCGCATCAACTACTGGCCCCCTATGTTGAGGCCAGGCCGGGGCTGCGGGTGCCCGGTGCCTGGGACGGCTTTGAGCTTTCGGTGCGGGCTATCCTGGGGCAACAGGTGAGTGTTGAACGCGGCACGGAGTTGGCCAACAAAATGATTCACCGTTATGGTGACGGCGGGTTCCCAACCCCGGCACAGTTAGTGCACCGGGAGGTTGCCGAGTTGGGCATGCCGGGGCGGCGGGGGCAAGCCGTCACCCGCCTGGCGGCCCAGGCCCTTGACGGTGAGTTGTGCCTGGATGCGGCAAGCGATTTTGATCTGGTGCAAGATCAGCTACAGGCCATTGCAGGTATTGGTCCCTGGACGGGCAATTATATCCGCATGCGGGGCTTAAAAGACCCCAATGCCTTTCCGGATAACGACTGGGTGGTGCTTAAGCAGCTTAAGTGTACCGCAGCCGGGGCCCGCAAGACGGCCGCGGCCTGGGTGCCCTGGCGGGCTTACGCGCTGATGTATATCTGGTATGCCGCCAGCCGGCGGGGTAAGCTGGCGGACACCATACTTTGTTAAACAGTGCATCAAACTAAACAATAACGATATGCTGTGCGAGCCGGACGCTGAGGATTTGCAAGATATGTATTACTCCTATGTAGACAGCCCAATTGGTCCCCTGCTGCTGAGTGGCGAAGGGGAAACAATTTGCGGTTTGTACTTTTCTACGGGCAACAAGGCCAGGGGGGCGGACGCGGCGTGGGAGCGATATGATGCCCCCTTTCTTGCCGCCAAAAAGCAGTTGGGTGAATATTTTTCAGGCCACCGAAAAGAATTTGAGCTGCCGCTTCAGCCTCGCGGCACACCCTTTCAGCTTAAGGTGCTGGATGTGCTCCAACAGATTCCCTATGGAAGCATGGTGAGCTACGCAGAGGTGGCCCAACAGATTGGTAACCCCAAGGCGGTGCGTGCCGTTGGCGCGGCAAATGGCAACAACCCCATTGCCCTGATTATTCCCTGCCATCGGGTGGTTGGCAGTAACGGCTCCCTCACCGGGTTCGGCGGTGGACTGGAGGCAAAACGTTTTCTCCTGGACCTTGAGGCCCGGCATTCCGGGTTATTTGCCGTCTGCTGAGGATAATCCCCGGTTGAAAATCTGGTGAGAGGAAATGACTTCAGGAATACCGAAGGTTCAGTTCTTCTTGATTTTCCAGAATTTTGAACCTTCCAGAGACAGGTTGTACATCAGGCCTTTGTTGTCAAAGACAAAGGCGATAATCGGGTCGCGGATGGAATGGGTGTCGATTTCTTTACCGACACCAAATTCGATGACCGCAATACTGCCATCCACTCCCGCTTCCCAGCCGTCGCTCTCACTGAATTGGCGCAGGGCTTCGTTGGTCATAAACATGATCACCTCCGACTTAGCTTGTCCGCCCAGTTGGAAGCCAAAAGACAGCGAGGTCAGGCGGTAATACTGGGTGGTGGTGCCGCCGACAAGCAGGGCACCTTCGCCCAGTTCGCCCCCCACGCCAACGCCCCCTTGAATGATGCGGGGAAATACCAGAATACCGGCAGATTTTGCGGCCAGCGCGGCGGCTTCGGGCTGGTCTTGATAAAGGCGGTTAAGGACTGCTTGGGTGCGTGTATCCAGTTCCACCTTGGATGCGGGGAACCCGGCGGTGGGCAGGCATATCACACCCACTGCCACGGCGATCATCAAGGGGAGGAAAAAATGGCTTCGGCGGCGAGGGAAAGAGGCGGATTTCATACGTTGTCCTTTGTTGGGTCTGCTGTGTGCTGGGTTCTGGCCTTAAGTTTACCGCTTGAAACTGTTTGCGCTGTCCCTGAATGTGTAGAGTAACTAAATAGTTACTAAATGCAAACAAGTTTGTGCTACTCTCCAGCAGTTCTCCGATGATGTGTAACTAAATGGTTACTTCCACACCCATAAAGATACTCGAAGCACTGCGGGAGCTGGTCCTGGAGAGTGGCGTGGAAGCGGTGCGGGTGGATCTGGTGGCGGCCCGGGCGGGGGTTAATAAACGCATGATTTACCATCACTTCAAGGACAAGCAAGGCCTGCTCCAGGCGCTCTTTGCCAGTCAGTGGCTGTATCTGCGGATGTATCATCAGAGACCGGACGACGGTATGTCGGCGGCCAGTCTTGCGGTGCTGAGGCCACTTTATGAGAATAAATTTGGTGTCGAGGGGCCTGCGGAGGAGTTTTCGCTGGCGGTTGGACCCGGCCGTGTCGGCGCGGCTTTGCGTATCCTTTTACCGGTGCTGCTGGATCCGGATACGCTTGAGACACCATATACAATTCAAAGCCCCGATAAAGTAGCCTCGCAACAGACCTTTGCTCTATTTGCCATGGAGATCATGGGTCTGTTAGCCCCGCAGCTTGTGGATGGCCTGTTTACATCCACCCCGGGTACGGTGGAATATATCAATGAATGTAAGCGCTTACTTACCGGGCGAGGATCCGAGTCTGATGGTAACCCGCCCACGGCAACAACTGCGGGGCCTAAGCCCAGGTATCGCATAACATCAAAATCCAGGCCCCTGGCTTAAGCGCTTCGGCTGCCGGGTTACTGCTCGGCGGCAGGTACCAGGCGTTGGTAAAATTCCGCCAAAGACGCGCAAACGGTGCCAATGGGTTTTTTGCCGGGTTCTTCAACCTGCACCTCACCAGTGGTGTTGTTAACGGTCAGGAACAGCTCTGAGTCGGGTTCGGTGCAGGCAAAAAATACCGAAAAAGGGGTCTTGTTGTGTTTGCAGGCCACGGCGTGCCCAACCAGATTTTCAATCAACCGCTCGCTGTCCTGGTGATTCCATAAATACAGCAGACTGACATGGCCGTCGGGTGCCTCTGCTTCCAGGTTGGCGGCCCAGTACCGGCCATAGTGGGTTTTGATGTCCGGATGAATGGGCATTTCCAGGGCACGCTCCAGGCCGCGGAAATCATCTGTGTCCGGGTGGCGCTTCACCGGGCGCCAACAAATTTGCGGCTGTTCAGCGCAGTGGGATTGGGGGTGATTCAGTTCACAAGGCGAGGGCCAGTTGGGGTCGTAGGGGGTGATCAACTCCGCAAAGCTTTGCTGATAGTGCTCGAAGAATAGATCTATGGCAGCTTCTAATGAGGTTGGCGGTGTATCACTCAATCCGGTTCCCCAAGCGGTTTACTTATGGGTGCTGTTCTGGGTGGGCGTTTTGCACCCCAACCGCGATCGATAAGCGGGCGTTGGGCAAATGCTCGGCGCTCGTCCGGGGTGAGCTGCAGGACAAAGTTAACAAAGGACAAATCGGTGTCCTTAAAAAACTCATCCTGTATCTTACGCCGTTCATTCAGAGTCTGACGCAGCCTTTCCGGATCCAGGGGTTGTGCAACAAGGGCCTCCCGGACCGCCTTGTGGGCCCGGCGCATTTGCCGAAGCCGGGGGCGCAGTTCATTAAAGTGTGCGCGCATGGCCGGCCGCAGTTCCTCCCGGCGGTGCTCCGGTAAGGTTTTGGCCCAACGGGGGAATGCCCGGGTGGGGTCGAAACCGGGGTCCGGCTGGGTTACCCGGCCAAGGATAAATCCGACCAGGGCCAGATTGGCGGCCAGGGACACAACCAGCACAACAGCAATCCACTTAGAATTCATCACCCACCTCCGTGTTCAGGTAGTCACCCAGGTTATCGGCAAATACGATGGCCTCCACATCCAAGTTAACGGCATCCGGATCCGCGACATAGCCGCTAAACCCAAGGGAGAAACCCAGCAGGATGGGCAGGGTGGCGGCCATGGCGGTCCGCCAGGGAGATGTTTGTAACCACCCCGCGATGGACTCCAGGGGGGTTCGGGGCGGCAAGTTGGCCAATATGCGCTGGGTAAGATGTGCCGGTGCCGGGGGGAGCGCCCGGTTATCCAGCAACATGCCCAGCTGTTCATCTAAAGCCCGGTTTTGCTCGTCGTCTTGGTTGCTCATACTTTTTGCTCCGGCATGCTTGTCTTCAGGGTGCGGCGCGCCCGGGCCAGCAGAGACTCTACGGCACGGCGGCTCTGTCCCATTACCTGGGCCGCCTCGCTGTTGCTTAACCCTTGAGCGCAGGTCAGCAGCAGGGCAGCACGCTGCCGGGTAGGCAACCGGTCTATTTGCACTTGCAGGTGTTCAAGCTGCTGCTGTTGTTCCGCATCCAGGTCGGGTCGATAGGGATCTATTTGCGCATCGATCACATCACTGTCGTTAACAAGTTTGTTACGGCGATGCGCGTCGACAAATTTATTGTGCAAAATGCGGTGCAGCCAGGTTGTCAGGCGAACCTGGCCGGGAGAAAAGCGGTGGGCGCTCTTCCACACGGCAAGCCAGGTCTCTTGGACCAGGTCCTCCGCCTGTGTTGCGCAGCGGCTCAGACGCAGGGCATATTTGTACAAAGAATTTATGTGACGGCGTACCAGGACAGCAAAAGCTTCCTGGTCGCCGTTGCGAACCGCTAACATTAGATCCTCGTCAGAGTCCTCGGTCACGTTGTGGTTCAGGCCATTGCACCTCTTACAAAAGTGCGGCGCGCATCTCTTCGCGGCTGACCTGGCCGTCTGCATCTGCGTCAGCCTGGCGCAGGCGTTGTGCCGGGTTGGGCATTTCGTTTAAGGATAATCGTCCGTTGTTATCCTCGTCCAGATATTGAAACAGCGCTTGTTTGCGTGCCTGTTTGCGCAAACCCTTGTTATCAGCCTTAAACTCGTCTTCGCTGATGTTGCCATCAGCATCCGCATCCATCAGGGTAAAGAGCGCGTCCTTTGTACCTTGGCGTATTTCCGCCTTGCGTGCGGCGCGATCGGTGTCATCACTTTTGGCAAAGTGGGCCATGCGCCCCATGTGGCGTTTGCCTTTTTTACCAGAATGACCCGGCTTGGCGGCGGTAAATTCCTCCAGGCTGATATCCCCACTGCCATCGGTATCTACATCGGCAAAACGGTTTTGCACTTTTTCTTCCACCTGGGCAATTGAGATGGGGAACCGGTCGCCGCGTTCGGGGTGGGCCTGGGCAACGCCAATGGTGCCAACGGTGGTGACTATCCCCAGGGCCAGTAGCCAATGGGTCACGGGTGTGCGGCGTTGATTGGCCGGGGTGGAATGGGTTGGATTTTGCAGCTTGTCCATAGTTGTCCTCGGAATTGTTTAACGAATCGGGTGTATGGTCTTATACGTTGCTGTGGCGAAAATCCGTCGCGATAAAATCAGTCTTTTTTGTAGCAGATCTTCACCAGGTGGTGAGTGATCTGTTGATCCGCTTGATTTAAGTCCAGGATGCGGGGTGTTGATTCCTGCCTGGGTTGACTCAGGGTAACGGCATCACCCCGGGACCTGCCGATCAACGCCCGGGCCAGCGGCGCATCCACGCTGATGTACTGCGGATTTGTGTCAAACTCATCGGGGCCCACAATACGATATTCCCGGGTTTGGCCGGTATCGTCCGCCAGGGTGACCCAGGCGCCGAAAAACACCCTGGACTGGTCGGGGGGTATGCGCTCGATGATTTGCAACTCATCCAGGCGGCGGCTTAAAAATTGCACCCGCCGGTCTATTTCTCTGAGTTGCCGCTTGCCGTAGATGTACTCAGCGTTTTCCGAACGATCCCCCAGGGCGGCAGCTTCGCTGACTTTGCGGGTGACCTCGGGCCGCTTGGTCTTCCACAAATAGGTCAGCTCGTCCTGGAGACGCTGGTAACCCTGTTTGGTGATGTAGGGTGAACTTTTGGCGCGAGGAGGTTGGTAGCGGCTCATGGCCAGATAGTGGGGCAGGTGAAGGTCTTTTGCAAAACTGTCTTCCCCCGCACGTCTTTAAAACGCTTTGTCAGCCCTGTTGTCCGGTACGCGTTGTCCCAACCCCCTTTTCCCGGCACCCATTTTTTTATCCTACGCCAAAGCCGGGGAACCTAAGCCGCAGGTCCCGGTCACTAAGGCATAGTGAAATATAATGTTGTCCAAAAAATTTACCTGGTCTATCTGTGCTTGTTCAGCAGCTTGGTTCATGCTGATATTCGGTACCACTGGCAGGACCGGTTCACTCCGGCCCAACAGGGTGAACTGCGAGACTGGGTAGACGGCTACGTACAAGCCTTAACGGCGCTTGTTGGCCCTTTGCCGTTCAAATTGCATGTTTATGTCTACAGGGCGGAACGCGGCAGTGAACCGGTGCCCTGGGGACAAACCCGGCGGGGCTGGCGTCAAGGGGTCGAACTGCATGTCAACACCCGGGTCTCTCCACAGGCATTGCGCGATGACTGGACCTTGCCCCATGAGCTCAGCCACCTGGTGTTGCCCTACCTGGGTTATGAAAATGCCTGGTTTGCGGAGGGGTTTGCCAGCTATATGCAGTATCAGGTGATGATGGCAGCCGGTGTGCTCAGCCCCGCCCAGGCCAGGGCGCGATACTTGAGCCGGTTTGACCGGGCGCAGGAGCGTTACACCCTGGACGATCTACCATTTTCCGCGGCTGCGCAAAGACTTCGGCTGATGGGTGACTACCCGACAATGTACTGGGGTGGCGCCTTGTATTTTTGGCAGGTTGAGCACGCGCTGGCCCGGGAAGGAACCAATCTGGTGACGGTGCTGAGTGAATACATACGGTGCTGCCGAACGAATGAGGACAGCATTGATAATCTGGTTATAGAGCTGGACCGCCTGGCGGTTAAACCCGTATTTTCACAGACATTGGAGGCCTTTCGCCAACAGGAAGGATTTCCGGCTTTTGTCGAATAGGCCGGGACTACCAGTTGCAGCTAGCGGCATCCAGCGGGACAAGAATGTCCTCCCCTTCCGCCCCGGGTAGGCGCTCAAAACAATTGCCGTTGCGGTCTTTAAACAGCCGCCGGGTGACTTCAGCTTTGGGTTGAGCATGGCGCCGGTAAGTTCGCTGAGCGTGGGACAGGTGGCGCTTTTCGTAGTAGGAGCCATAGTAAGCGTCGCGATAAGAGTCGTGATAGGGGTTGTGTTTGTAGTAGGCGTGGGTGAACAAGGAGCCCAGAACCAGGCCCCCGGCCAGGTAAGCCGCCTCGTTAGAGCGGCGATAGCGGTGATGCCGGGAATGACGGTGATGGCGCCGATGATGATACTTGTGATAACCATGCCCGCCGCGATAATGATGGCTGTATCCCGGGTGGTAATCGCCATGATGCCAGCCACGTGCTTCAGCAGAGCCCACCAGGCTGCCCGCAATCAATCCGGCAGCGATACCTATGATTTTCAACGGCTTCACAGATGTGATCATTCATCCTCCACCAGCGACCTGGGGCCGCAACTACGTGTATGATTTTGCGCTGAGGATATTCACCGGCAACTGAACACATTATGAATAACAATAACATCAACTTTTATTGGGATATCGGCAGCACCAATACCTACTTTGCCTTTCATTTGTTGCGACCCCTGGCGCGCAAATATGGTGCCGGGATTACCTATATCCCCTTTAATCTGGGTTATGTATTTCGTAAACATAATTATGTGCTGATGCAGGAGCCCAAGGCGAAACTGATTAACCGCAAAGTGGATCTTATGCGCTGGGCGAAGAAATATGGGCTGGATTTTTCCATGCCGGAAGAGTTCCCCATAAAAACCACCCAGGTGTTAAAAGCTTCGCTGGTTATGCGTGAGCAGGGCATGGAAGAAGCTTTTCTAACGCATATGTTTCGCCGCTACTGGGAGCAAAACGATGCCTCTATTCAAACTGATCAGGGTATTTTACCTTCGGTGGTGGAACTGGGTGTGGATCCGGACGCTTTTTTGCAGCGCCTGGCTCATCCGGAGATTCGCAATGGCGTCATTGAAAATACCGACCAGGCCTTGGTGGATGGGGTTTTTGGCGCACCCTCAATGCGCTTGCACGACGAGTTGTATTGGGGGAAGGACCGCTTTGATTTTTTGGAAGACCACCTGGAGCGATTGGCCCGGCGTTAGTCTATATGTTGTGCGCCAACAGTTGGCGTAAGTCATCTGAATTTCTGGCGATCCCGTGTTCAGTAATAATCCCCGTGACCAGTTCGTGCGGGGTGATATCAAAGGCGGGGTTATGGACGGGTACTTCGGCTGCATGATCGAGCCGGATTTCGTCGCTGCTTCTGAGTTCGATAGGTACCTGGCCGCCGGAGGGGGTATCAGGGTCGTAGGTTGAGGAAGGGCAGGCGACGTAGAACGGCACGCTGAAGTGGTGGCACAGCACCGCCAGATTCAGGGTGCCGATTTTGTTCACCACATCACCGTTGGCGGTGACACGGTCGGTACCGACCAGCACCAGATCCACTTCGCCGGCAGCCATCAGGCTGGCTGCCATATTGTCGCAAATCAGAGTGACGGGGATTCCTGCCTGTCCCAAGGCGCCAGGCTTACAGCCTGGGAGCTGGACCAG
>JANQMF010000100.1 GCA_028280225.1 Pseudomonadales bacterium
GGGCCTGAATATGTGGTCGTAGCCCTCATGGGACGGGACTTCTTGGTCACTGAGCAGAGTTTGAGCTGCTGGCGGAAGATTATGCCGGTGCCCTGCAGACTTTATTCCCACTGGATCAGGACGAAGAATCCCTGACGCTGATGTTACGCGTTTATGATCTTACCCAGGACATGCAGGGCGCCTTAACCGCGGCCCTGCAACGCGCCGAACTGGTACCGGAAAATGTAATTTACCGGGTTAGTGCCGCTGAATATGCCAACCTGGCCGGTGATACCACCACGTCTGTCAACCTGGTTCAAGAAATGATGCAAACAGCCGGCGATAATCCGGCGGTATTGTCGGTGGCAGCCAACACCTGGCTGCTTGCGGGTAACCTGCAAGCAGCGCAATCTGCTGCTGAGGGGCTGGTGCGTCTGGATCGTGCCACAGCCAACGACAAGAATGTTCACGCCCAGATTTTGCTGGCCTTGGGCCACGGTGAACAGGCCCTGGACATGAGTATCGCGGCGATTGAACAGAGCCCGTCCAATCTCAGCTTTCAGATGGTGGCGGGTTTAATCCTCGCTAACCTCAACAGGCTGGATCAGGCAGACCGTTACTTGCGGATCCTCACTGCAGACCCGGTAGATTGGACAGAACGTGCCAAGCTGCGGTGTTTTCTGGGTCAGGCGGGTAAGGCCAGAGAAGACTTGCAGCGGCTTAAGGATTCGGGTCAGGCGGGTGCCGAACCGCTGCAGGCGTATTTGGATCAGTACTGCCCCTCAACCTAGATAACAATTAGGAAGAGTTGGCACTGATCATCAGCACCTGATTTGCAATTGAACGTGCAAAGGATCGAACCAACGCCGGATGAGTTTCGATCAGGTCTAGAAAATCGATTCGGGATATGGCGATCAGCTCGCTGTCTGAAGTTGCGCGTACGGTCATGGGCCGCCGTTGACCGGCCAGTAAGGCCAGAGCACCAAAACTATCCCCGTGGCCCAGCTGATCAATGGTTTTACCCTGAAATGAAAGTTCAAGACTGCCGGAGCAGACCAGGTAAAAGTGATTGCCCAACCGGCCTTCGTGCACCACAACGGTTCCGGCTGGAGCGGTGATGGACTTTGAAATTTCCGCCAGCAATTTTAATCTGCTGGCCGGAAGGTCTTGTCCAATGGTGCTGGAGCGCAGAAAGAACATGCGTTGCCAAACGTCGATGGCCCCTGCGGTGTTATGATCTTCACCCAGGGTTCTGCTGGCCAGAGACACCATGGCGCTGCGGGTGACTTCCGCGGCATGTGCGGATTGGTCCGGCATTTCGTTTATCAGTTGTTGCAGCCAGAGCTGTCCGCAGCGGGGGGCCTGCATGAGGCAGTGTTGAATCAAGGCCAGCGGCAGGGCCAGGTCTTGTTGTTCGGGGTTGGGGCTCTTACCGGTAAGCAGGGTTTTGGGCAGTTCCCGGGGCTTGCCGTCGCGTAGGATAACGTTTACCTCGGGGGTGCCGTACTCGCTGCCTTTTAAGCTGCTCAAAAACTCCAGTTCACTGACGCGCCAGTGGGCAAACAAATGGGTGGACTTGAGTTGCCGGAGGGTAATATTGTTGGTTGTGGCTTGATCCAGGCGTTGTTCCAACTCCAGCCACTCCCGGTCAGCCTGCATGTCAAATTGCGTGCGCAGGTCTTCTCCGTCCAGGATCGGTACCAGGACCCGTTTGATGGTCTTGGGCAATTTTTCGTCTAACAGTTCAATTGCAAAAGAGCGTTGTTTGTTGTCAGTGGATTTCAGCGCCAGATGAATTTGCCGGTAGGGGGTGTGCGTGTCAGCCATGGCAAGGTTCAAAAAGACATCCTCCACCGCAGCTTCCTGTTCACTTTCAGCCACAGACCGGACAATACCTTTGCTCTGCTGGAAGTAACTGGTATATCGCTGGGCGCGCTCCAGGGCTTCTTCGCTGTTTTCGGCAACCAGTTTTTTTTCCGCCGGGCTGAGTTCAAAGATCGACTCCAGGCGTGCCTTGGTTGCCCGGCTGCGCACAATTTGTGAGGCGTGGGCCATCAGGCGCATGTGAGCAAGGTGTGCTTGATGGCCCTCTATTTGGGATAAAACGTTAAAGCTGCTGTTGGGCAGGTTGGGGTCTATGGCCGCCTTTTCCAGAAAGGGCACACTGGGCTCACCCACTGCGAGTAGAGCGGATCGTGCGTGGGCAAAGGTTTCGTCCCGGCCCAGATAGGGAATACAGGCCGGAGCAAATTCCGGCGCAGGGCGGTTGGTCATGGCCTGCAAGGTGGCCTGGGGTGCTTTGGGCAACAGATCCATAAGTGCCCCGTCATAGTCACCGGTTGGCCAATGGGACAGACTCAGTGCAAATATCTGCGCGTCGTCGGTGGTTGCGGAGGAAGACCAGTCGGTAAATGTCCGGCTGACCCGGGGATCTTCACGTTTTGACAATTCGGACAACGCAGTTGTGCGGATGTTCTTACCTAGAGACTGATCTTCGAAAAGGGCCCATAGTTCGTCACTGCTTTTGCCTTCAGCCAACAATAAAATAATTTCCGCAGCCACAGAATCATCTTCGTCCGGCAACACCCTTTGCAGGAATGCGGTATCTACCTCATCAACACTTTCTGCCATCAGGGACAGCGCTTTCTGCTTCAGCCAGGGTGCCCAGCTTGGCCAGTACTGTCGTACCAACTGCAGGGTTTCCTTGTTATCCCTGCCTTTAAGCAGTTCCAGCGCCAGCCCGATGCGTTCCTCCAAATCGCTGGCTAAATAGCCATGCAGGGTCTTTCTCAGAGCCGGGTCAATGGGCACCTCAGCGTCGGTTAAACTGTCCTGTTCATCCAGATGAAGGCGCCGGGCGGTAAGGGCGGCGGACAGCTCCCGGGGGTACCTGGCGCGAAAGTACAATGCCAGGAGGATCAACATCAGGCAAAGGGCAAGAATGGGCCATGACAAGTGTGGCCACGTTATAGGCTCCGGGATGATGGCGCCTTCCCCGAAGGTGGCCAGCAGACTTCCGGACGTCAGCAGAACCGCAGCGGGTTTAACGATGCCGCTGGACAAAGCTGCGGCGCGAATCCGAACCCCAACCTTGGTGGGCATGCTGACGATGGAGGATGCTGCGTTGTGCAGGTTCTGGCGCACCAGCTTTTCGAAAAACTGTATAGCCGCAGTGCTCAGCAATACCGGTATTTGCGCCACAACCGCTGCAATTGCGCCGACAATGCCCGGATATAAAAACAACGTTCGGGCAGCCCCGGCCCGCTGCATCACCCAGCGGCTGATGAACAGGGCCACAAAAACCGAAGTAATGTTTAAAATGGAATTAAATTGGCCGTAAAAAACGCCAATTTCATCCCCGGTAAAGTTGTCCTTTACCATGGCCCCGAACTGGGTTCGCACCAGGGTGCTCAGGGCGACTATGATCGCCCCGGCAGCCAGCATGGCCAGGGCGTAGCGGGTTCGCAGCACATCGCCCAGCGTGGCTGAAGCGCTGGTAACACGCGGTCTTTTCGACTCTCGGATCATGCCTGCGGGCAAGGTCAGCAGCAGCATCGCCAGGGCAATAATGGGCAGCACATAAAGGGCTTCCCAGCGGGCACTTACCACAGAAACGGCATAAGCGCCGGTGGTTGCACCCAGTCCGCCAATAGCGCCAAGAATGGGTAACAGCCGCCGGGCGGAACGTGCGTCCAACAAACTTGCCGACAGACGCCCGTACTCCGCGCCCAAAACGCTCTGGTACAAAGGTGCAATGGCCACAAAGGCCAAAATGGCCAGCTCACTTTCAAATTGCAGGAAGTAGTAGAGGGCAGCAATGCCGGTGACCAACAGACCCACGGCGGTGGGATTGAGGAGCCACGTCGGCAGCAGGCGTCTGCAAATACGATAGAGATAAAAGCCGACAATTGCCGTCACCTGGGCAATGGCGATACCGTACGGCAATTGTTCCGGGCCAATCACTGTCACAAACAAGGCGTCGCTTGTGGTTACAATCATGGTGGTTGCCGCAAGCATCAGGAAACTGATACCACCCAGGAGAATAACGATTCGACGCTCGTCCTTGCGTATCGATAGCAACTGGCTGATCATCTGAATCAGTATACCGCCAGCCGGTAAATCAAGGGTAGAGTATGGACGCGTAGAATACCGATCCCTGGCGGCTGGTGGGACAAGAACAAGCCGGTGCTTAAAACCGGTGTAAGAAAAAAGTGTATTGCTAACACACGGAAAACTTATGTCTGACGAGTGTCGTGGAAATTTGTTTCTGGGGGTCCAGGGCGTCGAGAAAGTTGTCAGGCTGACAGATGGTCAGTTGTTGATTGGCCGTGGCCATGGGTGCGACGTTGTGGTTGAAGACCCCAAGGTCTCCCGCGCGCATCTGCGTTTGGAAGTGTCCGAGGACACCATATCGCTTTACGATCTGGAAAGTGCATCCGGAACCCAGGTAAACGGTGTCCCGGTCAGCCAGGCGACCCTGGCCGGAACCAGCACGGTGCAGATTGGCGATACTGAACTTCGTATCGAACTGGTTAAGCCGGCCCCGCAGCAGGCATCCGGGACGGACTACATTGAGGTCAAGTCCGGGATAAATGAACCCAGCATTGTTGAAACCCTGTTGCCCGGGGAGGTCACCCTGAGCCATGACGGGGTGCAGCAGGCTTTTCAGGATTTGTCCCTGCCCCGGGTAGTGGTTTTTGGTTCACAGTCAACGGCCGAATACTCCCTGACCAAGGAGCGGATGATCATCGGCCGGGACAAAAACTGCGATATTGTCTTGCAAGACAGTGCCGCTTCCCGGGAGCACGCTTGCCTGGAGTTGAAAGGCGGACGGGTCATGCTCAGGGACCTGGATTCCAAAAACGGCACCTTCTTACGCGCCTCCCCGGTTTCCGAAATTGCGCTGTTCAGCGGGGTCAACTTTCGTATCGGCAGCACCTTCCTGGTTTACAAGGCCGGGGTTCAGGCGGAAGGGCCCGGTGCGGTGCGCCGCACCGAACGCAGTAATCGGCGCCCGGTTGTTGTCCTGCCGGGCATCATGGGCTCAGAGCTTTATCTGGGGGATAAACTGTTCTGGCCCAATTTGACCCAGGCCTTACGAAATCCTGCGCTGTTGTCCGTGGGCCATGGCGAAACCCTGCGCCTTGGTCGAATCGCAAAACGGATAATTGTCATCCCCAACTTCATTAAGTTGGATGCTTATTCAGAGCTGGTGGACTACCTGGAAGATGAACTGGGTTACGTTTCCGGCCAGGACCTGCTGGAGTTTCCCTATGATTGGCGTCAGGACAATCGGGACAGCGCGGAAAAACTCAAGGCTGCTGTGGATCGCTGGCGCAAAGAGGTGATCGGCATGGATACCAAGTTCACCATCCTGTGTCACAGCATGGGTGCCCTGGTGTCCCGCTACTATTTGAACTGTCTGGGTGGCGACAGCCACGTTGATAAGTTTGTTGCTCTGGCCGGTGCTCATTTTGGGGCACCCTTTGTCATCCAGGGTTTGTTGTACGGGCCGGATCTGCTGCCGCTGGGTATCGGGCAAAAGAACTTTCATCTGGCGCTGACCAGTATGCCTTCAGCTTATCAATTAATTCCGCCCTATCCCGCTGCTTTTGGCCCGGACGGGAAAAGTATTGATCTGCATGAAGATAACAGCTGGGTTAAGCCGGAACACAGGCATTTGCTGAAGAGTGCTGCGGAGTTTCACAAAGAGATTGGCCAGACCACCAAGGTGCCCACCACGTGCATTTTTGGTTATGGGGTCAAGACGGTGACCCGGGTTGTTGTTAACAAACGGTCCGAGTCGGGGTGGGATGAGGTACGCTTTATGGTAGAGCCGGCGGGTGATAATCGAGTGGTGGATCGGTACGGGTATCTTGAAGGGGCTGATATTCATCCGGTTAAACAGCATCACGGTTCTTTGTGGAACGACAAAGATGTCAAGATGCGCATCAAACTTGAACTGTTGGACGAGCTGCCGGATTCGTGAGTACAAATGCTGAGCTAAGTCCGGGTACACAATTTGTTTCCTCCAAGGCAACGCGCACCGGAGTGGTTCGGTCTGTCCTGGGGGCGGGAGGACAGGGAACGGTTTATGCAGTGGATTTGGAGGGTGCTACCTTTGCGCTTAAGTGGTATCACGAACACTACATTGATATAGACACGGGGTTGCGGGACCGTCTGGCTAATGCGGTGGAACGTGGCGCCCCGGATGGGCGTTTTCTGTGGCCCCTGGAACTGGTCACCATTCCCGGCAATCCGAGCTTTGGCTATATCATGCCGGTCAGGGCGGGCCACTATGTGGGCATGCGGGACTTGATTGCGCCGCCGCCAAAGCGTGTGGAGTTGTCGCTGGCTGACAGGGCCAAGCTTTGCGCGCGTATTGCAGACTCTTTTTTGCAGCTGCATGCCCGGGGCTTTTGTTACCAGGATATAAACTTCGGCAACATATTTCTGGACCCGGCCACCGCGGATATTCTGATATGCGACAACGACAACGTTAACGTGGATGGCGCTCCGGCGAGTATATACGGCACCCGCAAGTTCATGGCGCCGGAGGTTGTCCGCCGGGAGGTACTGCCCTCGACCCAGACCGACCTGTTTTCCATGGCGGTGATGTTTTTCTATGTGATTTTTGGCTGGCACCCTCTGGATGGGCAACAGGAAGCCAATATCAAGATTTTGGACACGGATGCCGAGAACCGTTTGTACGGCACGCAGCCCGTGTTTATTTTTGACACGGTCAACAACGCCAATGCCCCGGTCGCGGGGTTGCACGACGCGCTTGTTTACCGTTGGCAATCGCTTAACGATGAGCTGCGGGATCTGTTTTTGCAATCTTTTATGCAGGGTTTGTTTAATCCCGGAAAGCGGGTGCTGGAATACGAATGGCGCTCGGCGTTCTTGAAGATGAGTTCAGCGGTATATCAATGTGGTCAGTGTGGTTATGAAAATGTTGCGCAATCCGGCGGGGCGGCTAAGTGCGGCTACTGTGGCCAAGACCCGGCGGTACCGCCCCTGTTAAAGGTGGACAAGAATATTCTGACGCTGGACGTCTCCAGACCCATCACCTCGTCGATGTTGTCCCTGATGATAGAACAGCCCGACCCGGTAGTAGCCACGGTTGAAGCCCATCCCCAGCATGCCCATGTTCTGGGATTGAGGAATCAGTCTGCAGAGACCTGGCGGTCGGAAATTCCCGGCTACAGTGCAACCCCCATTGCGCCGGGCAAAACTTTGCGCCTGCTGCATGGATCGCGTATCGAAACAGCGGGCGGGTTGCTGGAGGTGATTAACCCCGGGGATACCCCGGCGTGAGCTGGCGGGCGGGTGGCGCCACCGCCATTGGCGCGTCGCACATCCGTAACAAGCGGCCCAATCAGGATGCGTTTTACGCCAGCCCCACGCAGCAATCCGATCCGCGTTTTATGATATGTGTAGCGGACGGTCACGGCAGCGACGCCTACTATCGTTCGGATATTGGGGCGCGGTTAGCGGTGGAAGCCTTTATCGAAGCCATAAGCTGGAACCTGGACAGCCCTGAGCAGATCAACAGCCTGCCGCAGGATATTGTGCAAATTTGGCGGCGGCTGGTTAAGCAAGACATAGGCCGGAACCCATTGCCCCCGGGATTCGAACGAGCACCGGGAAGAGCGTCGGACCGTGATATATTTGAACCCTACGGCTCTACCCTGGTGGGTGTGGCAGCCAGCGAGCAAATATGTATAGTTGTGCAGATCGGGGACGGGGATTTGTTGCTGGGGTACGAAGACGGCACCATCAACAGACCGCTGGCGGCGGATACCGGGCTGCACGGTGAACAGACCTATTCCCTGTGTCTGGACGATGCACCTCAACGCGTCAAATACAAGGCCATTAAGCGAACCGAGACGTGGCCGGACTTTGTGCTGACATCAACGGACGGGGTTTCCAAAGCCTTTGTGGATGATGCAGCCTTTGTGGATGTGGTGCGTCATTACCGGGAATTGGTCCGCAGTGGCGAAGATCTGCAGGCCACCATTAACGCGTTGCCGGACTGGCTGCGGCAGGTCTCGGACAATGGCAGTGGGGATGATGCAACCTTGTGTCTGGCCTCGCGCAGGTACAAAATTCAGGACCAATAACAGGCAAGTACCAAGGGAACCTTGGCACAACCTTATACAACCATGGGGGAGATGGTGAGCGACAAACCAGATAAGCGTGACGATATGCCGCCGGTTCCGCGGGATTATAATGAGCCCAGTTATTCTGAGTTGATGCCCATAAAATCAACCCAGATTAATATTCTCAAAAGCCCGCTCTTCTACTTTGTTGTTGTTAGTGCGTTAATCAGTATCTGGCTGTATTCCGCCCGTATCGAAATTTTGACCCAGGACATTGGGCTGCACATTACTCTGGGTTTTGTCACCATTGGTTTTATTCTTGGGTCTTTCCTGCTTATTGTTGGTCTTTACGCCAAGACCGACCGCTCAATATGGTCATTTTTGATCACCTTTGGCGTGGTTTGCGCGGTCATGTTCCCACCCACCATCAATCTTTTCTTCTTTGTTTTCCGGGAAGTTCTGCCGGGAAACGTGCAGGCTACGGACGCCATCTCAAACTTTGTCGGCATGTTCTTTGGGGCGGGTTTGATGGAGGAGTTGATCAAGGTACTGCCGGTGCTCGCGGGAGCCTACATCACCATTAACGCGGCGCAGTGGCAACCCCGTTTGAACGACAAACTTTTTCAGCTGCTGCAGATCAGAGGACCGTTGGACGGGTTGTTGATGGGGCTGACCGGTGGCGCCGCCTTTATTTTTATTGAAACCGGGGTGCAATATTATCCTGATGCGGTGCGGGGCCTTATTCAACAAACCGGAGATGCGGGTGCGGGTCTGGCCAGCGGGCTTTTACTGTTATTGCCGCGCACCTTTAGCGGGCTGGTTGGGCACATGGCCTGGGCCGGTATAACCGGTTACTTTATTGGCCTGGCGGTGCTGAGGCCGGCCACGGGTCTTAAGGTGATTGGTCTTGCCTGGGCGGGAACATCCGCGCTGCACGCTCTGTGGAATTCAACGGGTTATATTCCCGCTGCCAACTATGTTTCCGCCCTGGCCAGCGGGACGTTCCTGATTGCCTGTTTGCTCAAAGCCCGGCAACTGGCGGCAGCCAGAGGGTTTGCCCGCGAGAGTTTTGGATCCATTGTGGTTGATCCGGCTCAACAAGCTCAGCAACAACCTAACCAGGCAAGTACACCGCCCCCGGCAAATCCTCCGCCCCCGGCAAATACATCCTCACAGGCAACCGCTGGGCAGGCGTCTGCCGAGGATGTGGCCCAGGCAGACGCGGCCCAGGCACCACCGCAGATGAGGCTGCTGTTTGAGGGGGCAACCATCCCAATTGCTGAGGGCCCCATTGATCTTTCCGACATTGGGAACACAGCCGTGTCCGCAGAAGTGACCCGTCATCCCACCCGCCCTGATGTATTGGGTTTAAAAAATTGTGGTCAGCATCCCTGGACAGCTACGTTGCGCGATGGGTCCAGTCAGGAGATTGGTCCGGGTAGGAACATTCGTCTGGCCGACGGGGTAAAAATTGATTTTGGCGGTGATGTGATTGCTGAGGTATTGGGTTGATGAGTGAACGCCCGCCTGTTCCCGTGATTACCCCGGGGGCCTTGGCTCGGCGCCGGCTCCATGTGATGTTTGCGCTGGATTGTTCAGGGTCTATGCGCGGTGATCGTATTGCATCTTTAAACTATGCCATGCGCTCCGCCTTACCGGAATTGTTGTCGGTAGCTGAGGATAATCCCGAAGTACAGGTCATGGTTCAGGTGATGCGCTTCGACACCGTGGCCAGATGGCATATTGATGAACCCACCCCCATTGAGGAAATGGAGTGGATAGATCTGGATGCCGGGGGAGAAACCGCAATGGGTTCAGCGCTTGCCCAAATTGGCGAAGCCTTGGACAGCGCGGAGGCAGGGCCGCGCCAACTTCCACCGGTGATTGTGCTGGCCTCGGATGGTTATCCAACGGATGATATCGATGCAGGGTTGGAACAGTTTTTCAGCAGTGCAGCTGCCACGGCAGCCACACGCATTGCCATAGCCATTGGCAGCAATACGGATCTGGACACGCTGGAACGCTTTATGAACAGTCCCGAGGCACGGCTGAAGCCACTGAGGGCCAACAATGCGCCGGATTTGGTCAAGAGCATAAAGTGGGCAACCACCGCCCCGGTTAAAGCAACGTCTTCGCCGACCAACGCACCGGATGTTGCTTCCCAGCTGGCCTTGAACGCGGAGCAGTTGGAGGCGCCCAGTTCCGAGGTGGTGTGGTAGCGGGTAACAGGAAGGAAACTAATGTCAGAGCTGGAAATATATGACCGGTTAGCCAAAGTCTTAAAAGACGTTCACGAGCGTTTTCCGGAAGATGGATTTACCAAGCATCAGCGTTTACGCGGCCTGTTGGCAGATCACCTGCCGGATGCTGAGCGGGAGATTCGGGTAGCGCTGGATGCCATTGACGAAGGGGTGATAAATGTCCTGGTGGATTCACCCGCCGGCGAGTTGGGTATGCAGATTGACCGTTTGGTGGGTCGTTTGGATACAAGCCGTGGAATACGCGAAGATCTGGCCCGCCAGGTTATCCAGGCGTTCGCCTATAGCCTGGATCGTGGCGGCTTACCTTCCACCATCACCTCACAGCCCATTGTGACTCCGGCTGTACCCGAAGCGAGTGGTGGCGATGATTGGGTTGGTGTTTCCGAGGTGGTGACTTCTCCGGGCCAAACCGCCGAACAGCCTTCTGCGCCGGGTCCGGCAGCACCAGGTGCGGCAGAAACTACCCCTCCGGGTGATAGTCAATCCCAGACCGCTGGATTGCTGAACAAGCTGTCTGAGGGGAATAACAAGTACATCGCC
>JANQMF010000133.1 GCA_028280225.1 Pseudomonadales bacterium
CTCTACGTGCACCCGCGTGCCCATAACGGCCTGGGTATCCGCATGCCAGGCTGCGTGTCCAGGTACACTGCTGAACAGAAAAGCCAGGCCAATGGCCCAACACGTTTTTAACATCCGCCGCTTCAGCATGGCACAGTCAGGGAGTGAGGGCACAGTCCGCGGCAAGGCTGCTGATGGCCACCCCCCGCCGGCCCTGACGAATGTTGTGGCGGTCGTGCCCGGCGGTGAGATACGCCAGGGAAATACCCGTTGCCGGATCAACCCAGGCCAGTTGCCCGCCGGCACCGTTGTGACCAAAAGCAAGGGGTGAGTTAGTTTTGCCAAATCCCCGGTAATTGCGGGTGTCGTCACCGCTGACAATCATCCCCAGCGCCCGATTGGCCGGTTTGTTAAAAACCGGGTCTGTAAGATCACCGGTGCGCACCCGCAGCGCATCCTCCAGCGTATCTGGTTGCCAGAGTTCAACCCCGTCCAAGCCGCCATGTAAAAGTGCCTGATAAAACAAAGCCAAATCCGCGGCATTGGCATAACCGCCACCACCGGGTACCCCAACGGCACGAATATCCGGTTGGTTAAAGGACAACACCGCTTGTTCGGTTACCTCGGTATCCGGCGGCACCGGCATACCCATCTGCTTGTATTCCTCAGCGCTGAGCGGGTCTCCTGCATAGGCCACAGGCAGGGTGCGGCTATTTTCTCCGGCGGGTAAACCCACAAATAAGTTGTTTAATCCCAGCGGCTCCACAACCCGGGTGCGGACAAAATCTGTGTAGGACAATCCGCTGCGGCGCTCGATAATCTCAGCAATGACCCACATGCTGGACGTGGGGTGGTACTCGTACCGGCTGCCCGGGTCAAAGCTTAAGCGCCAGCGCCGGAAGTTGGCCAGGGTTTCTTCCTTGGCCAACCATTGCAGTGGCTTGAACGGGGCGTGCGGAAAACCCGCCGTGTGGGTAAACAGGTGCCCAACAGTGACCGCCTCTTTGCCGTTGCTGGCGAATTCCGGAATGATGTCCGCCACCACTTCGTCTTCAGCCAGCTTACCCTCTTGAAATAACAACCAAGCCGCGGCTGACGTAATGCCCTTGGTGGCAGAAAATATGCAAATCAAAGCATTGTTGTCCGCTGTGCCGTAACTTTCGCAAACCCCCACCTTGCCGTGCCGGCCCAGGGCAATTTGCACCGCCGGTAAAAGACCTTCGTCAACCTCCCGCCGGGCACGTTGCAGCAGCGCCTCGACCTTGGCGGGGTTTAGACCCAGTTCTTCTACACTTGCAAATCTGGACATTGGACCTCCGGGTATCGGGAAAATTACTGGCGGCTAAGACTAACGTTGGCGGCAACATCCGTCCATGAACGAATGCACCAAAGTGCGACCGCCGGTTTCATATTTGCTCCCGCCGGACAGGCCCCATAGAATGTGCCGCCACCCACATGACGTTGTGCAGGAAATGACCATAAGAAACGGCTTCGTCGACTCTGTCGGCAATACTCCACTCATTCGCATTACCAGTTTGTCCGAAGAAACCGGGTGCGACATTCTGGGTAAGGCGGAGTTTATGAATCCGGGTGGATCGGTAAAAGACCGGGCCGCTTTGTGGATGATTCGCGAAGCGGAAAAGTCCGGTGCCTTAAAGCCCGGGGGGACCGTGGTGGAAGGTACCGCAGGCAATACCGGTATTGGCATAGCCCATGTGTGCAACAGCCGGGGTTATAAAGCCATTATTTATATGCCCGACAATCAATCCCAGGAGAAAGTGGATTTGCTGCGCACCCTTGGGGCGGAGGTCAGGGTTGTGCCAACAGTACCGTATCGCGACGAGCAGAATTACCAGAAACAAGCCGGACGTTTTGCCGCCACCCTGGACAATGCCGTGTGGGCCAATCAATTTGACAATACCGCCAATCGCCTTGCTCACTACGAATCCACCGGGCCGGAAATCTGGGCGCAAACCGAGGGTGAAGTCAGTGCCTTTACCTGTTCGGTGGGCACCGGCGGGACCTTGGCCGGGGTTTCCCGCTATCTGAAGGCCCAACGCGAGGACATACAAATTGTGCTGGCGGATCCCCACGGCAGCGCTTTGTACAATTGGGTGACCACCGGTACCGCGGACATGACCCCGGGTCCGTCCATTACGGAAGGGATTGGCAATTCACGGGTGACTGACAACCTGGCTGAGACGCCCATTGACGACGCGGTGCAGATTTCCGATCAGGAGATGGTCAACATGGTCTATCGTATGTTGCGCGAAGATGGTTGGTTTTTTGGCTCCAGTACCGGCATTAATCTGTGCGCAGCGGTGGCGGTGGCAAACAAACTGGGCCCGGGCCACAAGGTGGTGACCATGCTGTGTGATGACGGCAGCAAATATCAGTCGCGGCTGTTTAACCCGGCGTTTATGGCTGACAAGGGATTAACAACAAACTAGGTCTGATTCTTAAAAATGGCATACTACCCCGGCAGGTGCGGACCGGGCCGGTAGGTTCCTGTCAAAACCTCTCCCGGCCTGGTTTTACGAGCCCGGCAAGGCAACCCTTGCAGGGGCCACCGGTAAGCCGGCAACCTCCGTGCGAATGCGGAATATGGCACCCTCCTTTTCACCCTCAACCCCTTCCGAACCGGAAACGATATATAAATCTCTCAGGTCCGGTCCGCCAAAACATACACTGGTGCACATAGGCAGAGGAATTTCGATATGCTCACGCAGTGAGCCGTCTGCATTAAAAACCGCAAGACCGTAACCCTCCTCTGCCACCGCAACCCAAACCGCACCATCTTCCGACACCGCAAGACCATCCGGCAGTTCCCCCTTAGGGAAACTGTCTTGTCCGACAAACATGGTTTTGGGGCCCAGGGTACCATCGTCGTTAACGCTGTAGCAATACACCGCATCACGGCGCGAGTCGGTGTGGTAGAGTGTTTTGCCGTCCGGTGAAAAGCCCAGGCCGTTGGACAGCAGGACCCCGCTGCCCACCTTCCTGGCACTGCCGTCGAGATCGATCATATAGAGATCGCCGGGATCCAATAAGTCCACTTCATCAATAAACGGGCTGGACGCTACGCCACCGGCGTAAATCCGGCCCTGGGCATCTGTGGTGATGTCGTTAAATCCAAGCAGACCAAGGTCTTCGTTGCCTTCCAACAGGGTAATGGTTGCACCGCCGTCAAAAGGCTTATAACTAATATTGCGGCCGCTCACCACCATACCACCCGCGGTATGCACCGACATGCCACCCACACCCCGGCGGTGGGCAAAAACTTCTTCAACGTCACCATTTTCGGTCAAGCAAAATACTCCGCCGAATATTACGTCGCTGAATAGCAGCCCTCGATCAGGCAGCCACACCGGCGCCTCGATTATGCCGTATCCTTTCGCTAACATTTCCATGAACAAAGCCCTTACTCGATCCTTTTGGATGAACTTGTCATAACCCTCAATAAGAGGCAACCCTAAATTGATGCTGACCACATTTTGCCAGCCGATTCACCAGCCGGCTGACAGCTAAGAGGACTAGAACATGATTATTATGGCCGACACCCTGACGCACTTTGTGACCCAGATATTTTTGCGCCTGAACACCCCGGAGTCTTTTGCGCTTGAAGTGGCAGAACATCTGGTGGAAGCAAATCTTAAGGGTCACGACAGCCACGGTATTGGCATGATTCCAGCCTATGTGCAGAATATTCGCGCTGATTTGCTGGCCGCTGATGCCAGTGCCGAAGTGATCCGCGACAACGGCGCGGTTGTGGTCATTGACGGGAAATTCGGCTTTGGTCAGGTGGTGGGCCGACAGGCTGCGGACATGGCCATTGACCGGGTGCAAAATACCGGCGTTGTGGTCGCCGGAGTGCGCAATTGCCACCATCTGGGCCGGATTGGCACATACGCGGAACACTGTGCTGAACAAGGCCTGGTCTCTTTGCACATGGTTAATGTGGTGGGCCACGAACCCCAGGTTTCACCCTTCGGCGGCCGTGAACGCCGTATGACAACAAATCCTTTCTGCTGTGCCGTACCCCGGCACGGCGCCGCCCCTGTGGTGCTGGATATGGCCACCAGCGCGGTTGCCCTGGGTAAGGTACGGGTGGCCTATAACGCCGGCAACGAAGTGCCCGCCGGTGCGCTGGTGGACCACGAAGGCGCACCCACCACCAACCCGGCTGTGATGTATGAAAAACCCTTTGGTGCCCTGGGTCCCTTTGGCCAACACAAGGGCTACGGCCTGGCGGTGATGTGCGAACTGCTGGGTGGCGCGCTGGCCGGGGAATGGACCGCCCAGCCTGAGCATCATCGCAGCCATCACATCGTCAACCACATGTTCATGTGTGTGGTTGACCCTGCCGCTTTTGGCGGCCTGGAGAAATTTCACCACGAAGTGGACGAAATGGTGCGCTATCTGCATTCCACCGAGCCTGCCAAAGGATTTGACAAGGTACGGGTGCCCGGTGACCCGGAAAGAGAGAGCAAAGCGCAACGGCTGGCGAACGGCATTCCTGTCGATAACAACACCTGGGAGGGGGTGTTGCAGGCTGCCGCAGTAGCGGGCTTAAGCAACACAGAAATAAAAGACCTCAGCACCCGCTAACCGCTTACGATGGGGTCAGACCCCAACGTTAGCGAACTACGATAACTGCTTACGCTGGGGTCTGACCCCATCGTTAGCGGATAGGTGGGGTGATGTTGTTGCGGCGGAACAGGGCAAACAGTTGTTCCCAATGGCGTTCTGCCGCAGCTTTGTGGTACATGCCTTGGCGCTGCGGAAAGACGAAGCCGTGGTGGGTGCCGGGATACCACTCAATCTGGTACCTGATACCGGTTGCGGCCAGGTACTTGTCCAGGCCGTCGATCATCTCCGGGGGTGCCCACTCGTCGGTTTCTGCACAACCAAAGTACATTTCGCCGGAAATTTTGTGTGCATCCCGATGTGGCGAGTCGTCCGCATCGTTGAATAAACGCACACCATGCAGACAAGCACTGGCTTGCAGGCGGTCGGCAAATCTGGCGGCCGCGGCAAAGGCAAAGGGGCCACTCATACAATATCCTACACATCCCGCCGCACCTGATGCGGCTGCCGGGGCCGTGTCCGCGTGGGCAAAGAGGGCCTGAATATCCTCACACACCAGGGCATTGGTCAGGCTGTTCATATGTCCGAACATCACCTCCCGTCCCTGTTCCGCCAGATCAAATTCCCGCTCCCGGCGGTAGTACAGGTTGGGCAACATCACATAATACCCCACCGCGGCGATACGCCTGGCCATATCGTGCAGTTCTTCCCGTTTGCCCGGGGCATCCATGAGAAAGATGATCACCGGATACGCCGCTTCACTTTCCGGATGGGTGATGAAGGTATTCATGTCCCCGTCCGCTGTTTTAATATCAATTTCCTGCTCAATCACAGCCTTACGCCTTTCATCTCAGTTTTGCGGTTTCACACCGGTAGTTTAGCGGCGTGTTTTTGCATATTGTAGCGAAGCACGACTAGCTTTGCGCCGTATTGCGCAGTAAGGTGCGCAACCTAGAGAAGCCGTAAAAAGGATATCGCTTGCCAGGTTCAGACCTTAAAAAAGCCGGACTGAAAATCACCCTGCCCAGACTCAAAGTCCTGGAGGTCATGGAAAATGCTGACCCCCATCATATGAGTGCAGAGGACGTTTACAAAAAACTCATGCAGCAGGATGACAGCGTGGGTTTGGCCACCGTCTATCGTGTGCTCACCCAGTTTGAAAATGCCGGTATTGTGGAACGGCATAATTTTGATGATGGACACTCCGTCTACGAATTAGCTGACGAAAGTCATCACGATCATATGGTTGATCTGGACACCGGCGTGGTGACGGAATTTGTCAGCGAGCCTATCGAAATCCTGCAAGAGCAAATTGCGGAAGAACACGGATTTGAACTGGTTGATCACGAACTAGTGCTGTACGTGCGCAAGAAAAAGACCTAAGCCTGTCCCGGCAGCCACATCCAGTCCGCTCAGCCTCAACCACCCACGCTCTGCATACCGTTTAAACTGTTTATCCTGACCGGTCTCCTGACCAACTAGGTACTTCTACCTATGGTTCTGCTTACGTTCCCTAATTGCCGCCAAAGCCCGGCAGAATAAGCTATGCCCTCATCCGACGGGGCAAGCCAATGACCTATAAAAACATTCTGGTCGCTATCGACCTCACCGACGAAGCTGAAGAAGTCCTGGACAAGGCAAGAGAAATGGCTAACCAATCCAGCCAGGCCACCTTGTCTGTCGTAAACGTTGTGCGCCCGCTTACGCACAGCTTCAGTGGCATGGATGCCGCAGGCATCGCTGCCGCTGCCCCCATCGAGTCTCAACTGCGTAACCAGGCCAAGGCTCAGCTCGAAGCCCTGGCGGCAAAATACGACATTCCCCCCGGCGCGGTTTATCTGCGCGACGGCCAGCCCGCAGCGGAAATCCGGCATCTGGCGGACGAGCAGAACATTGATCTCATTGTTATCGGTACCCATGGCCGCCATGGCCTGGGGCTGTTGTTGGGATCCACGGCAAACGGAGTTTTGCACGGCGTGCCCTGTGATGTGCTGACCATAAAAATTCCTACTACCAACTGATTTACTTCAAAGAATAAGGAGTTCGTCTTGAGTGATGAACCTGATTACGACCTTGGGGTCGTGCGCTACTTTGCCCTGGCCACGGTCCTGTGGGGTGTGGTGGGCATGGGTGTGGGTCTGCTGATCGCCGGTCAACTGGCCTGGCCCGCGCTGAATTTTGATCTGCCCTGGCTCAGCTACGGACGCCTGCGTCCCCTGCATACCAATGCTGTGATCTTCGCCTTTGGCGGCTGCGCGCTGATGTGCAGTGCCCTCTACGTGGTTCAACGAACCTGCCGCACCGCACTTTTTTCCAGCAAGCTGGCCTGGTTTGTATTTTGGGGCTGGCAGGCTGTGATTCTAAGTGCTGCCATTACCCTCCCCCTGGGGATCACCAGCTCCAAAGAATATGCTGAACTGGAATGGCCAATCGATATCCTCATCGCCATCGTCTGGGTCAGTTTTGGGGTGGTATTTTTCGGCACGCTGGCCAAACGCAAAATTGACCACATCTATGTGGCTAACTGGTTCTTTGGCGCCCTGATCATCGGGGTGGCGATATTGCATATTTTTAACAGCCTGGCCATTCCCGTCAGCCTGACCAAGAGCTACTCGGTTTATTCCGGCTCGGTGGACGCCATGGTGCAGTGGTGGTACGGCCACAACGCGGTGGGCTTCTTTCTGACCGCCGGATTTCTCGGCATCATGTACTACTTTGTGCCCAAACAAGCCGGCCGCCCTGTTTACTCTTATCGCCTGTCAATTGTTCACTTCTGGACCCTGATTGCCATCTACGTCTGGGCGGGACCTCATCATCTGCACTATACGTCGCTGCCGGATTGGGCGCAGAGTCTGGGCATGATCATGTCCCTGGTCCTGCTGGCCCCCTCCTGGGGCGGGATGATCAATGGGGTGATGACCCTGTCCGGCGCCTGGGACAAGCTACGCACCGACCCCATCATCAAATTCCTGATTGTCTCCATTTCCTTTTACGGCATGTCAACCTTCGAAGGTCCAATGATGTCTATCAAGACCATCAACGCCCTGTCACACAATACCGATTGGACCGTGGGCCACGTCCACTCCGGTGCTCTGGGTTGGGTGGCCATGGTCAGCATGGGGGCGCTTTATCACTTAGTACCCTTGTTGTACGGGCGCCGGGCCGGTGATATGTACAGTATCCGTCTGGTCAATCTGCACTTCTGGCTGGCGACCATCGGCACCGTAATTTATATCGCATCCATGTGGGTCAACGGTTTGTTGCAGGGTTTGATGTGGCGGGCCACCACCGTGGACGGCACCCTGACCTATAGCTTTGCCGAATCCGTAGATGCCAGCTACCCGGGCTACTACGCCCGCTTTGTTGGCGGCGCCATATTTTTTCTGGGGATGTGCATCATGGCGTACAACGTCTACATGACCACCCGTGGTGCCCATCGCGAAGAAAGCCAAGCCCCGGCCACCCCCCTGTTAAAACCCGGGCAACAAGTGGAGGGAGCAGCCAATGCAACATGAGCGTGTCGAAACCCGGGTAGGTCTGTTGATTGGCCTGACGCTATTTGCGGTCAGTATCGGCGGCATGGTGGAAATATTCCCCTTGGTCTTTGACCGGGGTACCCAGCCCATTGCCGGTCTGCAACCCTATACTCCACTCACCCTCGCCGGCCGCGATATTTATATTCGCGAAGGGTGTGTGGGATGTCATACCCAAATGGTCCGCACCCTGCGCTCGGAAACCGCCCGTTACGGCCACTATTCCGTTGCCGGAGAGGACGTTTATGAACGCCCCTTCCTGTGGGGGTCCAAACGTACCGGCCCGGATCTGGCCCGGGTGGGGGGGCGCTACAGTGATGCCTGGCACCAGGCCCATCTGTACAACCCGCGCAGTGTGGTGCCGGTGTCCAACATGCCGGCCTACCCCTGGCTGTTTGAAAATGAGCTCAGCGGCAACGACATTGCCGCCAAAATGTCTGCCCTGCAAACCCTGGGCGTACCCTACACCGATGCACAGATCGCAGCCGCACCGGATCAGGTAAAAGGGGCATCCGAGGCCACCGCGCTGATTGCCTACCTGCAAAGTTTGGGCACCGATATGCGCCAGTACTCATCTGTTGGAGACCAACCATGACCTTGCAAATTGCGGCCCTGCTGTTTGTTGTCTGTATCTTTAGCGGCTTGTTTGCCTGGGTATTCTGGCCCGGTAATCGCACCCGTTTTATCAACCAGGGCCGCTCTATCCTGGACGATGGGGGAGAACCTTAATGGATGTATCCACCACCCCCGCCGCCGGACTGTTGAGTACAAGCTGGCACTGGTTCGTTTTTGCCGGCACCCTCATCAGTCTGTTACTGATTTTCTGGCTGCTGTATGCCAACCGCAAAACCTCCGACAACAAGACCACCGGCCACGTCTGGGACGGCATTGAAGAACTGGATACCCCCCTACCCATGTGGTGGAGCGGCATGTTTATCCTCAGCATCATCTTCAGCCTGTTCTATCTGCTGTTCTACGGCGGGCTGGGTAATTTTGGCGGTATCCTGAACTGGTCTTCCACCGGGGAACACGATCAGCAGCAAATTGCCCACGAGCAGCGTTTTGCCCCAATGTATGCGGAACTGGCCGCCCTGGACCTTGAGGCGATGCAGGCCAATCCGGTGGCCATGCAGGTCGGCCGCCGCCTGTTCATCAACAACTGCTCAACCTGCCACGGTGTCAGCGCTCAGGGCACCTTCGGCTATCCGAACCTGACCGATGACGAATGGATCTGGGGACGCTCGTTAAGCGCCATTACCACGTCAATCGAACAGGGGCGAACCGGCGTTATGCCGGCCTGGGGCCCCGCCCTGGGAGATGATGGGGTGACCAATGTCAGTCATCATGTACTGCGTCTGGCCGGCCAACCCCATGACGTGGAGAAAGCTGACGCCGGCCAGGGCCAGTACCAGACCATTTGCGTAAGCTGCCACGGCGTTGAAGGCAAAGGCAACCCCGTATTGGGGGCACCGGATTTGACCAATAACATCTGGTTATACGGCGGCAGTCTGGAAGAAATATCGTTTACCGTGCGCAACGGCCGCACGGGCAACATGCCACCCCACGAGGCACTGCTGGGGAAAGATAAAGTCCGTCTGCTGGCCGCCTACATAGAGAGTTTGTCCCAATGAACGGCTTGCCCCCAGCGGAGCCCATTAAGCTTGAGGGATTTGGCGAGCAAAACTTATATCAGCGCCGGGAAAAGATATTTACCCGGCACATCGGCGGACGATTCCAAAAGCTGAGGCTATATTCCGGCTGGCCGTTTCTGCTGGCGTACTTTGCGTTGCCCTGGCTGACCTGGGATGACCGCCAAGCTATCCTCTTTGACCTGCCGGCGCGGCAATTCCATCTATTTGGACTTACGTTGTGGCCACAGGACCTTTGGTTGCTGGGCTGGTTGCTGATGATCGGCGCTTTTGGACTGTTTACCGTAACCAGTCTGGTTGGCCGTCTGTGGTGCGGTTATACCTGCCCGCAAACGGTATGGACCGCCATCTTCATGTGGGTCGAACAAATCACTGAAGGGGAGCGGCACCAACGCATTCGTCTTGACGCCCTGCCCTTCGGCTGGAACCGCAAGTTCTGGAATAAACTCAAACGCCGCTCCAGCAAACACCTCCTCTGGCTCGGCTGGGCCGCCTTCACCGCCCTGACCTTTGTCGGCTACTTTACCCCCATCCGGGAGATGAGCCAGCAGCTGCTGAGCGCCAACCTGGCTGCCATCGACGGCTGGACTTATTTCTGGATCGCCTTTTTTACCGCAGCCACCTATATCAACGCCGGTTGGATGCGGGAACAGGTCTGTATCTACATGTGTCCCTACGCCCGCTTTCAATCCGCCATGATCGACAAAGATACCCTGATTGTTTCTTACGATCCTAAGCGGGGTGAACCCCGGGGGTCCCGCCAGCGCAAGGCGGACCAGAACAATCTGGGTGACTGCATCAACTGCCGCCTGTGCGTGCAGGTTTGCCCAACCGGCATTGATATTCGAGACGGCCTGCAGTACCAGTGTATTGGCTGTGCCCACTGCATCGACGCCTGTAACCAGGTGATGGACAAAATGGACTACCCCCGGGACCTGATCAGTTATACCACCGAAAACCGCCTGGCCGGCCGTACAACCCGCTGGCTGCGGCCAAAAAGCGTGGGCTACGGCGTGATTTGCCTGCTGCTGGTAGGCGCCTTCGGCTGGGCACTCAGCCAACGCAGCACCTTCGCCTTCGATATCCTACGGGAGCGCGGCACATTGTGGCATCAAACCGCTGACGGGGCTGTGCGCAACGACTACCAGCTCAAGTTGATGAACAAGGCCCAACAACATCAGGAATTTGTCGTCTCTGTCCTCAACCCCAATGCCAATCTGATTTCGGCCCGGCAGGTTGAACTGGACGGCGGCACCCTGCGCAACATCGACATGCAGATTAAGTGGCATAACCCACCCGCGCCAAACACCGCGCTGGACATTCAGGTCTGCACAACCGACAAGGCACGATGCAGGGTAGAAACCACCCGCTTCTTAAGCCCGGGGGCCACACCATGACAACAAAAAAACACACCACGGTTGCCCTGTCAGACTCAGATCAACCCAAGGACTATCGCGGCATGTTGGTGCTGATATTTACCCTGCCCTTTCTCAGTGTCGTGGTGGGTGGTCTGATGTGGGTATTGGCCGCATCTTCAGCAGATCTCAACCAACCGGTTGAGCCCAGCACACCGCTGTCCAAAACCAGCTGGCAGGAAAACCCGTGAGCACCACACATATCACCGTTGAGGATATGCACTGTGCCGCCTGCCACGACAAGATCCGTAAGCAGCTGGACCAACTGGAGGGTATCCGGCAGTTGGCCTTTAACCCGGTACGCCGCCAGGTGATGATTACCCACACCGATCACATCAATGCCCACACCTTGCTTAACCGCATTGAACAGGCCGGTTTTCATCCCCACCTGATGGGGACTGGTCAAAACCGGACGCAAAATCGGCAGTTGCTGAAACGTCTGGGGGTAGCCGGTCTGGCCATGATGCAGGTGATGATGTTTCAGCTTGCCCTATACGCCGGCGCATTTCAGGGTATGCGCGAAGAATACCAACAATTATTATCATTGGCCGCGCTTTTGTTCTGTATTCCCGTGGTGACCTATTCCGCCGTACCCTTTTTTGTCAGCGCGTTAAAATTCAGAACCCAGGGTGTCAACATGGACACCCCCATCGCTTTAGCCATCACCATTGCCTTCTCTACCAGCCTGGTTAATACCTTTACCGGCGGCGAGGTCTACTTTGATTCCGTGGTGATGTTTACCTTCCTGATGTTGGCCAGCCGTTACGTTGATCAACGACTGCGCGGCCAACTGCAACTCGAAGACAGCTTATTGGCCACACTGCCCAAAACCGTTCAACGTTTACCCAGCCTGGACAGTCTGCCCGCAGACGCAAAACCCCTGGCCACCGGGCAGGTAGCCAGCGGAGATGTTTTGTGGATTGCTGAAGGTGAGCAGCTGCCCGTGGACGGCACCCTGGTAGACGACTCTGCCATCACTGATGAAGCCTTGTTAACCGGTGAAACGGATTGGTGCAAACACCGGCTGGGCGATACGCTATTTGCCGGGACCTTTAATCAGGGACCGGGCTTTCGTCTGGCGGCCACCGCAACCGTCAACAGCTCCCGCATGGCGCAACTCGACCGCATGGCGCAAGGGGCCCTGGACAGCAAGTACAAACTGGCCCGCCGGGCTGACCAGATTGCAAAGGTATTTATCCCCGCCATCCTGCTGCTTGCTCTGCTGACCTGGTGCGGCTGGCTGCTGGTGGAACCATCCGGCGCCCTGTCCGCAACTTTAGCCGTTCTGGTGGTGAGTTGCCCCTGTGCTTTGTCCCTGGCCACCCCGGCGGCATTAAATGCCGCCCTGGTTAAACTGCGGCGCTTGGGCATTATGGTTAAACACACCCGGGCTTTGGAAGTGGCCAACCTCGATCACGTCTTTATCGACAAGACCGGCACCCTCACGGACCCGGATTGTCAAATTCAGGACATTACCCCCCTGGCCAAACTGTCACCGGCGAACTGCCTTGCCCTGGCCGCAGCCCTGCAACAACATAGCAGCCACCCCCTGGCCCGGGCCTTTACCACTGCCAACGGCGCGGACAATTTTGACAACGGGGCAAAACCGGTGGTCTCCAACGTCAAGATTTTACCCGGCCAGGGTATCAGCGGATGGGTGGACAACCAGCAGGTGACCCTGGGCACCGCAGAGTTGTGTCAGGTGGATGCCGATCATTTGTGCTCAACCAACAAACACATTTACATGAGCGTGGCGCAGACCCCAACCGCAATATTTCACCTGACAAGTCCTTTACGCAACGGCGCGGTACCGCTCATCCAGGGGCTTAAGGCGCGGGGTCTGGACATCACCATGGTCAGCGGGGACAACCCCACAATGTGTCAAACCGTGGCTGATGAACTGGACATTCACTTTGTTGCCCAGGCAAGTCCCGAGGCCAAGAACCGGGTGGTTAAGAGCACTACCGGCAGCCTTTTTATTGGTGACGGGATGAATGATCTGCCCGCCCTGACCGGGGCATCGGTCTCCATGGCGACTCTGGAAACTACCGACCTGGTCAAATCCAAAGCGGATGTCAGTTTACTGACCCCCAGGTTGACAGCCATTCTGGATTACCTCAGCGTCAGTGACTTTTGCCGCCGTATCATGCAACAAAATTTAGCCTGGGCGGTCGTCTACAACCTGATTGCCATACCCCTGGCGGCATTTGGCTACGCCCCACCCTGGCTGGCTGCCCTGGGTATGTCCGCCAGTTCCCTGCTGGTGTTGCTGAACGCCTGCCGCATCTTATCCATCAAAGGTGGCCGATAATGGAAATACTGCTACTACTCATACCCCTATCCGCAGTCTTGTTAGGCTTTGCCGCCTGGGCCTTTATCTGGTCCGTAAATCACCGTCAATTCGACAACCTGGATCAGCATGCCCTGCATATTTTTGATGATGATCAGTTGAATCCAGGCACTTTCGAAAACCATTCCCGGGAGGACCAAAATGAATAGTTTCTTATACGGCTGGCGTTTGCTGTTTACCGGCCAACAGGGCTGGCAGGCCATTGCTGCGGAACCGATGAGTGTACCCAAGGTTATCTTTTCCCACACCGTGCCTTTTGCTTTGATTCCCGCAGTCTGCTGGTATATCGGCGTGACGCAACTGGGCTGGGATGTTGCCGGGCAAAGCATGCGGCTGACGCCGGAGAGTGCCCTGCCCATGTGCATTATGTTCTTCTTCGCCTGTGTGTTTGGCGTCTTGTTTCTGGGCTACATGGTTCATTGGATGTCGTCCACCTATGGCGACAGCGCTGAGCTTGCCCAGGGCACCACGTTGATCTCCTACACCGCCACACCGTTTTTTGTCGCCGGCGTGCTGGGTCTGTACCCGCTGCTGTGGCTGGACATTCTGCTGGGGATGGCGGTGGCCATGTATTGTATTTACCTGCTGTACACCGGCGTATCACCGGTTATGCACGTGGTCCGGGAACGGGGGTTTTTGTACGCCAGCGCCGTATTTGCTGTTGCTCTGGTCTCCTTTGTGGGTTTATTAACCGCCACGGTACTGTTGTGGGACTTTGTCACCGCACCGGAATATACTTATTAAGCGTTTGGCAGTTTGCTTTTTTAGCAGGCTGCCAGTTGGGCGGATCTAACAAATGACCTACAATGACCGGCGGTAACATTTCACATTATGGCTAGGATACCTTTGATGAGCGAATGGCAGGTCAGTGACATTATGGCAATTGCAGACTCTCTGCAGGGTAACGACCAGGGTGTTAACTACAAAGAATGCCTGCGGGCACCCTCCATGCATTGTGGGGTGTACAGCTTGCCTGCCGGATCAACGGATATGCAAACGCCCCACGACGAAGACGAACTGTACTTTGTTTTAAAAGGCAGGGGCCAACTCCGGGTGGGTGAACAAACCCGCCAGGTTGAACCGGGCATGCTCCTGTACGTGCAAGCCAGCCAGGATCATTCTTTTTTTGAAATCGAAGAAGATATGCAACTGCTGGTGATGTTCGCCACGGGTCAATAATTGTGCTGCGCGTTCCGGGCGGAGACTAATTAGTTCCTGTCCGGAAATACTGTGTATTTGGAACAGACGCTAATTAAGCAAATATGCCCTGGGTCGCGTTAACGCGGCACCACTTCTTGTAATCTGACCCCTTTGATCCGCGCGAACCCGGGATGAATACGGTCAAGCAACCTACTTCACAAGCTAGTCCATCCAGATGGACCATGGGTTTGGCCCTCTGCTGTGTGCTGGCCACCTTGGGGTATTGGTGGCTGTTTCGCGGCCGGGTCAGCTATGTAGACTTTCAGGGCTGGCTGCCTGTGTTGCTGTGGTGCTCGCTGGTAGCGCTGCACCTGTTGGCTGCCCTTTTGACCTACATCAGCCGGCATACGAGCCCCGGGGCACGGCGGCTGCTGATGAGTGGCTATGGCACGGCCCTGATCCTGCACACCTGGACCGCCCTGGACTACACGGGCAAAGACGAGCAATGGCTGCGCACCGGCCAGGCCATCCTGCACCCCAAAAACGCCAAACTGCACGATTATCTGGACAGCCTTGAGCGGTCTTCCATAAACAGCCTTGAGCGTTCTTCTATAAACAGCCTTGAGCGATCTTCTAAAAACAGCCTTGAGCGTTCTTCTATAAACAGCCTTGAGCGCTCTTCCATAAACAGCCTTGAGCGCTCTTCCATAAACAGCCTTGAGCAGGATATAAATACCCCGGAAGAAACACTGCAAGTCCTCCTCTCCAACGGTGCGCAGGCCCATTCCTGGCGAGGGGACTGGGCCTTGTGGAAGGTACTGGGCAAACCCAAATTGGTTGAGCAATTACTGGCCCATGGCGCAAACCCGGACAGCTATTCCCGCTCGGGCACATCCCGCCACCAATTTAAGTATTGGGTTGACGGTCCCCTGGAGCGTCTGTTCCTGCAGCGCGACCAGCGGCATACCCCCTTGTGCAAATTGCTGGAGACCCACACCCCACCCCACCAGCAGACCCAGGCCAATCAATTCCCTACCCAGCACCGGGTGGTTCAACTTCTGCTTGAACACGGAGCAAAAGCCAATCAAATCTGCCGGTTCCGCACACCCCTCAGCCCCTTAGGTTATGCGCTGTTGTCCAGAGATTTAGAGTTGGTGGAGAGCCTGGTTAATCACGGTGCCCGGCTGCAAACCGATACCGACCGGGATTTTGCCTACGTGGCATTGGAAAACAGCGCCGCTAACGGACAACTTCAACCCCTTTATGTCCGGGTGCTGCCCGTTGCTCAACATCAGCAAACCTATGCCCGGGCGCTGACCGCTGCGATCCGTCAACACCAGAACGCCGGCGCCCGGTTTTTGCTTGCCGAGGGTGCCCGGCTGCAACGCCCGGATGAGGTCCTTTTTGTCATGGCCCAAGCCCGCCGCAAACGAATGCCGGTGGATCTGGGCCTGATCGATACCCTGGTTGAACTGGGTGCAGATATTAACCACCGCTCCGGACGCAGCCCTTCCGCTCTGGGCAAAGCCATACAACAAAAAGATTTAGAGCTGACCCGGCACCTGCTTGGGCTGGGCGCCAATATTCACCAGACTAATATCCGCTACGGCACCCTCCACGCCCTGTTTGCCATGCCAAGCCCCATAAGAGAACAGTTTGCTCAACTGCTGCTGGATGCCGGTGCTGATCCCGAACGCCGGGACAGCCAGGGCCATACTTTTCTGATGCGCAGTGTTTATACCAACAATCTTGAACTCACTAAAATGGCGTTAGCCGCCGGCGCCCATACCCGTCCGGAAAACCAGCCTCAACACCCACGCCAATCCTCACCCCGATCCTCACCCCAATCCAGGACAAAGAAAAGCCTGACCACCCTGGCCCTGCAATACGCTGACGATGAAATTTTGGCGGCCCTGAACATTGATCAACCCCGTCCCGGGCCGGATCCCAACAAGCTCACCTGGGCAGCCCGCTACGGCACGGTGGCTGAAGTCAAAAGCCTGGTGGCGGCGGGTTATAAGGTTAATGCCCTGGATCGTACCGGGGCAACCGCTCTGGAACGGGCTGCCCGCAAAGGCCGGGAGGATATATGCCAATACTTACTGAGCGCGGGCGCGGACCCCAACCTTTGGATCGCAGACGGATCAAAATTGATCAGCGCCAACCGGGCCGGCAGCATTGCCAGCGTCAGACGGCTGCGGGGCTTAAATAAAGAGGACAACGCCGGTTTTTCCCTGCTGGCATCCGCCGCCCTGGCCGGCAAAACCAGCCTGGTCAGCATCCTGATTCAATGGGGTGCCGACCCCAACGCGGTTGCCGCGACCCGGGAGGACCAGATTTTGCATCTGGTGGCCCAGGCCGGGGTGAAGCGCGGCGAAGTCACCCGGGCACTCATCCAGGGTGGGGCCGCTGCAAACGCAGCCAATGCCGCCGGCTATACCCCACTGACCCTGGCGGCGCGGCACCGGGCCATCCACATGATTAAGGTCTTACATGCCAGTGGCGTGGACATCAATCAGGCAGACGCCCAAGGGCGCACGGCCATGAGCGAAACCTTACGCGCCGGCAGCGTGCTGGAACATATTCAGATTTTGCTGCAACTGGGTGCGGTACCGGCTCAGGAAGATCTGGCTTATGCCAGGCGCAAGGCCGGCCCCAGTACCTGGGCACTGTTGGCGCGCTAGCTCGTCCCGGGATTAATCTGCTGCAATTTTGAAATCCTGCTGCAGATTGCTCCAATGGTTTTTTAACTTCTCTTTGTGCGCCTCGTCCATAGGCAGATCTTTCAAAGCCCGGGGCCAAAGGGCACGGGCTTTGTCCATTACATCATCCAGATGCGGCTTTATCACCCGCCAGGGGATATCCGCTTTGTCGGCCCAGGATACAAAATTGGCTGCTGTGACCGCATACCATGCCTTGGTTTTGCCCAGGTTGAGTGCGTATTGTCTCTCGTCCTCGATATAGACCCCCGTTGTAACGATATCGTAGGCGGGTGAGAGCCGGGGCGTCATTTGATCCCGGTACAACAGGCTCCAGTTTTTAAGATGCGCATCGCCATTGGCAAGCAATATGTTGGCCAATAATCGGCGGGCGAGCTGCTGAACATCTGTCAGGCCATCACCGGAGTACCCGTAAATCACCCTGCCGATTTGCTCGTAATTTGCGGAGTCGTATTTTTCGTGCGGGTATTTCACGAGTATCTGCGCAAAATCTTCCATATGAATACGCGTATCTTCCAGCCGGTCAAATCGTTTAATGGCAAATGCCTGCTTTTCATCAGGCAGGTTGATTTGCGGCAGGTTATCGAGCTTATCCAGCTCAACCAGTTTGATTTCCGGAATATCAACACCCGCCATTGCCGCTAAAGACATGGCGGTATATTCATTAAGGGGTACGTTCTTATGTTTGGTCGATGGCGTTTTGATAATCCAGTCACCAAGGGCATCATCCTTTGACAAATTGTAGCGGCCTTCTTTTTCCTTCATGGAAAACTTCATCTGCACGCCGGCTAATGAAAACTTGTTTTGCTGATCCCCTTTCTTGAACTTCACCGCCTTTGCTTTGCCGTGTGTGGTTAAAACGCTATCAGGCACATCATCGGGCTCCATCGGTGCGGCGACTAATGCGCCGGGCAGGTCTTCACCGAGATACGAAAAGATGTGGAACTCGTTGTCGATATGGACTTTCAGCCCTTGCGCAATCAGCTCACGCAGAGAACCTTCCGGCAGCAAGTTCGACAGCACAGGATGGAGTCGCTGATTCCGCGCCCACGGCGCAGACAGAATTTTTTCAGCGCGTGGGAAATTAGGGTGCGTAATCAGGCTGAATGTGGGCCGGCCAGGATCACCGGTAAATTCCCCGGCAAAGCTCAGAACATTTCGGCCATTGCTGAAACCCGCCAGGTAGCCGACCAACCGGCCATGCAGGGTGAGCTGCAGGACATTTACTTCATCGCCATTTTCCGTGCTCATTCTTCACCCCCCAACAGGTCTTTCCAGGGGTCATCAGATAAGCGCTTTTGCTCTTCAGCAGGTGAGGCTTTTTCCGGTGGAATAGCGGTGCTCTCACCTTCCAGAACCGCTTTTACTGCCTGTAGCTTCTCCTGAGGGATCAGCAGGATTTTGCTGTTCAGACCCTTGGCTATGAGTTCCAGGGTGTCCAGCCTGGGATTACCCTTGGATTCAAGACGCTGGTATTGCTGGCGCGATATGCCAACGCGCAACAGCATGTCGTGCTGTTTCAGTCCCAGCTTTATCCGGCGGTTTTTGAGTTGACTCAGTAACGGCTGCATAATGAAACACATATGTTGCTTAATTTATTATAGAAACATATTAGTTTCTATTTGAGATATAGGCAACAGATATATTGCTTTTTGGGATATTCTGACGTAACCCAATAAAAGCAACAAATATGTTTCTTTTAGCAGACTCGACACCACCCCCAAGCCCCCTTTTGGCTGCCTTGCCTGCTGTCACAAAAAAGCAGGACAAGCCGGCCGGAAGCCCCACCGCCCTTCAGTCTTTACCACCTTTGTAGACCTGCCCGGCTTTCATGACAAAGGCAACCTCGCCCATAACCTCAATATCCTCCAGAGGGCTGCGCGGATACGCCACCACATCAGCAAATTTTCCCGGCGACAGACTGCCTAAATCATCCCTGCGTCCCAATAGCTGCGCCGCACTGACCGTGGCACTTTGCAGCGCTTCGATGGTCGGCATACCCGCGTCTACCATGTGAACAAATTCACGCCAGTTTTCGCCGTGGGGCGAAACACCGGTATCTGTGCCAAAGGCAATTTTCACCCCCATTTTGTAGGCACGGCCAAAGGTTTCTTTAATCTTTGGCCCAATGGCGGCAGCCTTGGGCCTGACCAGATCACTGAAGTAGCCTTCCTCCCGGGCTTTTTCGCCGACAAAAACCCCGGCGGCAATGGTGGGCACATACCAGGTGCCCTGCTTTTTCATCAGCTTCATGACGTCTTCGGTCATCAACGTACCGTGCTCAATGGAGTCCACCCCCGCCGCCACCGCACGCCGCATACCCTCAGCACCGTGGGCATGGGCAGCCACCTTAAAGCCATAGTCTTTGGCAGTGGTGACAATGGCGGCAATTTCTTCAGTAGTAAATTGAGGGTTTTCTCCACTTTTCGCTTGGCTGAGCACACCACCGGTGGCGGTAATTTTAATCAGGTCCGCGCCTTCTTTATAACGTGCCCGCACTGCCTTGCGCGCATCATCCACGCTGTTGACAACCCCCTGGGTGGGCCCGGGGTCACCACGTAACCGGACATTTACCCCGTTTGCGGGGTCTGCATGGCCCCCGGTGGCGGCAATGCTTTTGCCTGCGGTAAATATGCGCGGGCCGATAATCCGGCCCCGGGCCACCGCATCCCGGATAGACTGGGCCAAACCATACGCGGTGCCCTGGTAAACCCGGCCATCAAAGTATCCCGGGCATAAGGTACCGCATCCAGGGCAAAGTCCGCCGGCTCGTCGGTAAAGCGGCGTAGAAATCGGTCCGGAGATGTCTGGGAAGCGATGTGCACATGCATATCGATCAACCCGGGCATGACAAAATGCTGGCTCAGATTGATCACCCGGTCCTGCGGGTTTGGTGCCGGCACAAAGCCGGGTTCGATGGCGACCACCCGTTCACCCGCCACCACAACAGTGTGGTCCGTTAGCACTTGGGCAGTCACCACATCCAGCAGTTCGCCTGCATGGATCAGGGTTTTTCCGTGGCCCAAATCCTCCGCCCCGGCGCTGGCCTGAACCAAACCCAGGAACAAAAACAATAAAAATCCAACCGGCTTCATATCAACCCCTCCAATTTGACTCCCCGGGGGAAATCTACCCCATCCCCGGGGATTTAGGTTGAGAAAAAGCAAACTTTTTGCTCAGCTACGGCGACTCTTGGGTAACTGATAAGAACAACCAGACAGATGACGGGATGTTAGGTACGGCGAGCGACGAAACGTTGGTGACCCGCGCGGTGGAGGGGTCTCCCGATGCCTGGCACAAACTGGTGAAAAGGTATGAAAAGCGGGTATACAACTACGCCCTGCGCATGGTGGGGCACCCGGACGACGCTTTTGACCTGATGCAGGAAGTATTTATGGGTGTGCACCGGAATTTGGCGGGTTTTCGCGGCGACGGGGCTTTTCCGGCCTGGCTGTTTCGCATTGCCAGTTTCCGTTGCACCGACTACCTGCGCCGCCGTCGCCGCCACGAAGAGTACAACGAAGAACGGACCTTTATCGAAGAAAGCCAGGGGCCTGAGGCACTGGCTGCACACAGCAGCCGCAACGAACAAATCACCGCAGCCCTGGCCACCCTGTCCCACGACCAGCGGCAGGTTGTGGAATTGAAGTACTTTCAGCACTTTACCTTCGAAGACATTGCCGGGCAGTTGGATATCTCCCCCAACACCGCCAAGACCAGACTGTATAGCGCTCTGCGTAAGTTAAAGCAACATGAGGAACTACGCGATGCATTGTAATACCGCACAAGCATTATTGTTAGAGTACGTGGCCGGCGAATTAAGCCCGCCCCAGCAAATTGATTTGGAACAGCACCTGAGCGGCTGCGACCAATGCCGGGCTGAGCTGGCCACCGTCACGGCTTTGCATACCAACGCCGCCACCCTGGCTGCCGATTGGATGGACGAGACCATTCCGCCCCACCTGCAGGCCAGGCAGGCTTTACAAACCACCCGGCCTAAAAAATCCTGGGATGAGTATTTTCGGCTCTGGTTTCCCAGTTTTGCCAGCGCCACGGCACTGGTCCTGATTGCCGTGCTGTACTTCCAACTCCCCACTGCCGGCCCGTCGCTGCCCGGTCCCAATACGGCAAACCGTGCGGCAAATTATGATCAGCTGCCCCCCTTACCCCAGTCGGCTACTCAGGCCGCGCTGGTACAAAGTGTACTGGAGAGCAGCCAGGAACAACGGGCAAAGGAAATTCAAGCCTTGTTGAAAGTGTTAAAAGCGGAGATGGACAAGCGCTCGATACAAACCGAAGAATCTTTACGCTACATCATTTCTCATCAGATCCAGGGGCAACAGGAGATGGATGAGCTTTATCGTCAGGTAGAACAGCTGATGCAGGAAGAGTTGACGACCCAGGCAACCAATGAGGGCAGTATGTAATGGCCAGTCGCAGAACAAATTTGATGAATCTCCCAACCTTTTCACAACACCGGATCCCGGACCGGATCCCGGACCGGATCCCGGGCCGGATCCCGGACCGGACCCTGAGCCGGACCCCGGGCCTGTGGCTGGGCTTGTTGCTGCTGGCCGCCAGCACCACAACCGGCGCCCGCACCCCGGACAACTTGGCTGATGTCGAACGGGAGGCCAGGATTGTGGCGGATGTTGTCCGCTCTGCGTTGCGTAACGAAGCCGGTGACCAACTGCGGATATCCCGGGTGGAACCCCAGTTCCTGGCTGAACAAGGGGTGCTGCTCACGGTTGAAGTGAATACCCCCTGGCGGGGGCAATATGACTACGGTCAGGGATGGAACTTTAACGAACGTTTCTCCATTCCCGAAATCCCGTCCATGGTGGAGAACATTTTAAAAGACCTGCAAATTAATGTTGCACCCTACGAACCGGAAGCGTTAGAAGAGTTGCGCGAGTTACGCAACGAACAGCGGGATTTGCGCCGGGAGCAGCGGGATATTCGTGCTGATCTGCGCAAGGAGCGGCGAGCCCTGGCCAAGGCGGATGACGCCGACGACCGCGCAGATGCAGAACATAAAATCAGCCGGCTGGAGTCAGAGCTGGCGGAACTGGATAAGCAGTACCAGGAGTTATCCGCCGCCATCGATGGCCAATACCAGCGTTTGAGAAATTACCGCGACGGGTATCCCGAGGCCAACAGCGAACAACCCCCAGCCCTGGACCCGCTCATTGCCCGCACCGCCTGTGACTACGGCGGGACCCTGAAATCCCTGGCGGACGATGAGTTTTTAACCATTGCCCTGCGGCGGGGCCAGACCACCACCTACTACGCATTCAGGATGGTACACGTCCGCCGGTGCAGCGAACGTAATATGGATCCGGACGAGATGCTGCGCCAGGGTTATGCCTATGAGTACTAGTCCAGTTTCGGAGTCCAGTTTCGGAGTCCAGTCCCGAGACATAGGCGTGTGTTGAATAAGCCAACACCAAACTCCCAGCCGGGAGCGGCCAAGTGCTTGCTTGAATTATTCCTGGTCCACTTCCCGGTCCAGCAGGTCCCGGTAGTGGCGCATGTGACGCAGGGCGCTGACTTCGTCTCCCTGTAATTCCCGGATGCGTGCCAGGTTATAGTGCGCGTCGGGAATGCTGGGGGCCTTGGTATAAAAATCCGCCGCCTTGGTCATTTCATCCAGTTCATCAAACACCGTGCCCAGGTTGTAGTACGCCAGTTGATGCCCGGGCCGGGCGGTAATGGCCAATTCGTAATGGCGCTTGGCGTGCTTGAGGTTGCCCCCAAGTTGATACAGCCGCCCCAGGTTAACATGGGCATCCGCGTTCTTAGGGTCCAGGCGAATGGACTGCTTGTAGGCTTCAGGGGCTTTTTCCGGTTCAACCTCTTCTAAATCCAAGCCCAGGTTGTACCACTCATCCGTGTCCATCTCGTCAGCCTGGGTGGCTTGTTTGACATGGCGGTTGGCAATTTGAGCCACATTGCCCGCCAGGTCCTGAGCGCTGAAGTCGATGGTGGTCTGCCCGGTTTCCACCTCCCAGATATGGTCATCATCCCGCACCACCACGTGGCTGCCGTCAGCATAAATACGCAAGGCGCTGAGTGATTTGACTTGAGCCAGTTCTGCTTTCAACTTGACTAAGGCGCGATACGCCTTGCGGGTAGACACGGAAGCATCCATTAAGCCCTTGGCGGTGCGCAAAAGGACAACATCCTGAAAGGAAAAACGATACTCGCCACGCTCCCCCCGAGCCGGAGATACCAGCTTGCGCCTGACGTAGTGACGCACTTGATTGGTATTCAGACCAATGAGTTCCGCTACTTCTTTAGTGCTGTAGCCAGCCATTATCCGTGGGTGTTATCTCGACTTCCGCTTGGATGTAGATTTTGCCTGGGTTGCGCTCGGCTTTCTAGGTGCCCGGGCTGCTGTTTTACGTTTTGTGGCGGTTTTAGCCGTAGATTTTGCATTCTTTTTCCGCGGCGAATCCACCGAGGCTTTCAAGGCTTCCATGAGGTCAACAATTTTTGCCTCCTGGTGTTCTTCTTCAGGGATCTGAATTTCCTGGCCGTCAATCTTTTGCTGGATCATTTCCGTCATGCGCGAGCGCACCACGTCTTCGTATTTTTCCGGCTCAAATACTTCGTTAACCCGCTGCTCAATAATTTTGACCGCCAGGTCCAGCTCAGCGGCATCGATCCCGGGCGGCTCACCTTTGTCACTTAACGGCACGTCAGCAAAGGTGCGCAGCTCATCTTCATGCTTGAGTTGCTCCATAATCAAACCCGACCCTTCACCCTCACCAAAAGGCCGAATTAACACCAGATA
>JANQMF010000172.1 GCA_028280225.1 Pseudomonadales bacterium
CATGGTGGTTGATTTGATTGCGCCGATAGCGATGGATGATGGGTTGCGCTTTGCGATCCGTGAAGGTGGCCGCACGGTTGGCGCCGGCGTCGTCACCAAAGTCATCGAATAACCCCCCAGACCGCCACACACTTTCGAGGTCTCACAACCATGCTGGTGAAAATCGCGAAGTGTGTGGGTTGGGCTAAATAGTAATTTGGAGCTATTAAGGGAAGCTCGGTGATTATTTTTGAAGGGTGGTCGGGTTGTCTCAGGGCTTTTTGCGCGCGGGGTCTGTTTTGCCAAAATTAACCCATAGGTTTTTCCAGCGGTCGTAAATTTCGTGCGCGCAACCACCCGGCCAGGGCCGATTTTGTTCCGAACGCCCGTTGGCGTTTTGAAAGCGAGCGGACGTTCACCAACCATCTGAGCGGTTCGGACAGTGTTGACCGTCCGGAAGATACTGGCCCTGCTTGCATATTCATCGCGATGGCGCGTAGCCGCATGACATAGTCATCGAGCGACAATTTAACCCACTTCAAATCGCTGCAGTCTTGGTCGGGCAGGTTGGTAATGGGTTGCAGGTACTTTTCCAGTTTCTCCTGGTTGTGTTTTGCGTGATGCAGGCGTTCAAAAACCGATGTGCCAACACTTTCTTCAATACTCCGGGCAATTTGCGCCCGAACAGGATTCAGGTCGACGTAGATCATTGCGGCAATTACCGCATCATGGTCTAAAAGCGCACCCGAATAGAAGCGATTGGCCCAAAAATCGCCGTCCGTACCTACCTCTTGGTTCGCACGCCAGGCTATGGGCTGTTTCAGGTGTTTCATAAAGCAAGAAAGGCTTGCCAGTTTTGAGCGCGCGTTTTTGAGCCTAGCCTCATCTTCGCAAATCTCTGCTTGCATGAGTTCACACATACCCGGGTCTACTTTCCCTTTAACTCTGGGTGGAAAAGCGCTCACCCACCGACGGGCAACCTCTTCATCCGACCAGGAACGTGGGGCTGTTGGATCAAGGTAAACAACGAGGTGGAAGTGATTGCTCATAATGGCGTAGGCTGCCACGTCCACCGAAAAGAAAGTTGCCAAATGACGAAGGCGATTGGTAAGCCATTCCCGCCTATGGCTGTAGTCCCTTTTAGTGACCGGGTCATATCCAAGCAACCATGCTTGTTGCACACACCGCGAAGTCACGTGGTAATAAAGTGGAACTTGGTCATCCACCAATACTGATCGTGGGGTAGCCATTGCACGACCCTAAATCAGGGGATCGATTTGAGACTAGAGCCGGAGAGCAAATCTACCGTAATCCATTGCCCTTCCCGTATGGCAGCCAGCGAAAGTGTGTGGCGGAGTCAAAGTTGTTGCGCCGGGTGGTGGGGAACTGTATAGTTCGCGTCCCGCTTTTGGGGTGCTGGGGCGTATTCGCGCGCATGTCAGTATTACCCCGGCTGTAAAGCGGTGGTCATTTTCGAAAAAGAGAGAAGTAATAATCCTAGCGGAGTCGGCGGCGGCATCGTGGTTGGAGAGGGATGTTTTAACTTTCGAAAATGTGCTCTTTAACAGGAGAAGTTTGTTGATTTGCTGCACTTGAAACCCGGGTGCGGCTGCAGTGGAGTGCAGCTGGCTATTAGCTGGATAGGTGATAGCTGGATAGGTGATAGCTGGATATTTGCGAGTGGCTCAAAACAGCCGCTTCAACTGTCCAATGCCGGCCCACACCCCACTTAAGTGACGTTAAATGTAACTAATGGAGTCTCGCTAGGTGCAAAACCAACGCATTCGAATCCGCCTGAAGGCTTTCGATCATCGTTTAATTGATGTATCTACTCAGGAAATTGTAGATACCGCCAAACGCACCGGTGCGCAGGTGAAAGGTCCAATTCCTTTACCCACACGTAAAGAAAAATTCACGGTCCTGATTTCACCCCACGTCAACAAAGATGCCCGCGATCAGTATGAGATCCGCACCCACAAACGCCTCCTGGATATTGTTGAGCCCACTGAAAAAACCGTTGATGCACTGATGAAACTTGATCTTGCGGCGGGAGTGGAAGTACAGATTAGTTTGAACTAGCACAACGCCGGCCTTCTTCAGCAGAAGCCGGCGTTTTTAGTGGCAGCAACATTGCTGCCCACAAAGAGTTGTGTTGCACCTTTGGGTGTAACCGTACGTAAAAGACTCCGATAGGGAGTCGGTGGTAGGCGCAAGCCGGGTCCGCAACTTCTGATGGCACTAGCTATTGGAGGGGGTGGACTCTTCGCGTTTATGTAAGGAAAGAAACCAATGGCAATTGGCTTGGTAGGTAGAAAAGCAGGCATGACCAGAGTCTTTACCGAAGAAGGTAACTCTGTGCCTGTCACCGTGATTGAGGCTGACCCCAATAGAATTACGCAAATCAAGACGAGTGAAACAGACGGCTACAGCGCGGTGCAGGTCACCACAGGTGAAGTCAAGCAGAACCGCGTGAAAAAACCAATGGCTGGGCACTTTGCCAAGGCCAACGCAGGTGCCGGTCGAGGGTTGTGGGAATTTCGTGCTGAAGATCTGACCGATCTGGATGTGGGGGGTGAACTTACTCTTGAGCAGTTCAGTGCCGGTGAAAAGGTAGATGTCCGGGGTATTTCCAAAGGCAAGGGTTTTGCCGGCACCATCAAACGTTGGAACTTCCGGGGTCAGGACAATACACACGGCAACTCCATTTCCCACCGCGCGCCAGGTTCCATTGGCCAATGCCAGACACCGGGGCGGGTCTTTAAGGGGAAAAAGATGTCCGGCCACATGGGCAATGCCAAGGTCACTACCCAGAATCTAGAAGTGGTCCAGGTGGATCTGGAGCGCAATTTGTTGCTGGTAAAAGGTGCGGTCCCCGGCCCGGCGGGTGGTGATGTTTATATTCGCCCGGCAACAAAATCTCGCGGAGACAACGAATGAATTTGAGTTTGGCCGCAGACGGCGGCAGTGTAGAAGTGTCAGATGCCGCATTTGCTCGCGAATTTAACGAAGCGTTAGTGCACCAGGTGGTGGTGGCGCACATGGCAGCCGCACGCCAGGGAACCCGGGCGCAAAAGAACCGTTCAGCGGTGCGCGGGGGCGGTAAAAAACCCTGGCGGCAAAAAGGCACCGGACGTGCCCGCGCCGGCACCATTCGCTCACCCATCTGGCGCAGCGGCGGGGTGACCTTTGCCGCCCGTCCACAGGACCATTCGGTGAAGGTGAATCGCAAGATGTACCGCGGTGCGCTGCGTTGTATTGTCTCTGAACTGATTCGCCAGGAACGCCTGATCGCAGTAGACACTTTCAACATCGAAGAACCCAAAACCAAAGCCCTCCTCAATCAACTCAAATCCCTCGAACTATCCAAAGCCCTCATCGTTACCGAAGAGGTAGACGAAAACCTGTACCTGGCCGCGCGTAACGTCAAGGGTACCGATGTGCGCGACGTCCAGGGTATCGATCCGGTCAGTTTAATCAGTCACGACAAGGTGTTGTTTACCGTTGGTGCGCTGAAGAAGTTAGAGGAGGCCCTGGCATGAACCCGGAACGTTTGTACACCGTCCTGGTGGAGCCGCATATTTCGGAAAAGGTATCCGTGTTGGGCGACGCGGTTAATCAGTACGCCTTTAAGGTTGCCCGGGATGCCACCAAAAAAGAAATTCGCGAAGCGGTGCAGACACTGTTTAAGGTAGACGTCAAGAAAGTCACCACCGCCAACGTAAAGGGTAAGGTTAAACGCACCGTACGCGGTGAAACCCGCAAAAAGAATTGGAAAAAAGCCTATGTCACCGTAGCCGAAGGACAAGAACTCGACTACATGGTAACCGACTAGGGCACAACAAGAGCGAACAAAAGGCTGAGAATTTTAAAATGGCTGTTGTAAAAGCAAAACCTACCTCTCCAGGACGCCGCTTTGTTGTCCGGGTTGTAGACAAACAGTTACACAAAGGCGCGCCGCACAAGCCGCTGCTGGATCGCCAGAGCAAAAAAGGTGGGCGTAACAATGCCGGGCGCATCACCATGCGTCACCGTGGCGGGGGCCACAAGCAGCACTATCGAATTATCGATTGGAAACGCAACAAAGACGGCATCCCCGCGGTAGTAGAGCGTTTAGAGTACGACCCTAACCGCACCGCCAATATTGCCCTGCTCAAATACAGTGATGGGGAGCGGCGCTACATCATTGCCCCCAAGGGTGTCAGTGCAGGTGACGAACTGATGAGCGGCTCCAGTTCACCCATTCGGCCGGGTAATGCCATGTTGCTGCGCAATGTGCCTGTGGGCAGCGTGATTCACTGTGTGGAGCTTAAGCCCGGCAAGGGTGCTCAGATGGTTCGCAGCGCCGGAGGGTCCTGTCAGTTAGTGGCCCGTGAAGGCGGTTATGCAACATTGCGGATGCGTTCCGGAGAAATGCGCCGGGTGCTTGCCGAGTGCAAAGCCACTCTTGGTGAGGTGGGAAATTCAGAGCATAACCTGCGGTCTTTGGGCAAGGCAGGTGCTTCGCGTTGGCGTGGCAGGCGCCCAACGGTGCGCGGGGTGGCCATGAACCCGGTTGATCATCCACATGGGGGTGGTGAGGGTAAAACCTCCGGTGGGCGACACCCGGTCACGCCGTGGGGTGTGCCGACCAAGGGATATAAAACACGTAAAAACAAGCGCACAAATAAATTGATTGTACGCCGCCGTGGCAAACGCTAAACGTTGCGGTAATAGATGGAGACACCTTAGTGCCTAGATCGTTATACAAAGGACCATTCGTCGACACGCATCTGATGAAAAAGGTCGAAACCGCCGCGGCTAACAACGAACGCCGGCCCATTAAAACCTGGTCCCGGCGCTCAATGATTGTGCCGGAGATGGTTGGTTTGACCATTGCCATCCACAACGGGCGGCAGCATGTGCCGGTGCTGGTTAATGAGGACATGGTTGGTCACAAACTGGGTGAGTTTGCCCCAACGCGTACGTATCGTGGTCATGCGGCGGATAAGAAGGCCAAACGCTAAAGTTGGCGGCATAACGAATTTAAGAACGGTTTGACTGGATAGGAATTACGATGGAAGTCAGTGCTACTGCAAAGCGGTTAGGAATATCGCCCCAGAAAGTACGTTTGGTTGCTGACCAGGTGCGCGGCAAGCCTGTTGCTGATGTGCTGGATATATTGAACTTCAGTACTCAGAAGGGTGCCCTGCTCATGCGGAAGGTAGTGGAATCGGCCATCGCAAATGCAGAGAACAACGAAGGTGCGGATATTGATGAGCTCAAAGTCTCTGAGGTATACGTTAACGAAGGTTTGACGATGAAACGCATCAGGCCAAGAGCAAAGGGTCGTGCAGACAGAATTTTAAAGCGGACCAGTCATATCACTGTGACCGTGTCCGACCAATAGATTAACAAGAGAATAGTATGGGTCAAAAAGTACATCCAACTGGCATTCGTCTAGGTATTGTCAAAGAGCATACTTCGGTTTGGTATGCAGACAAAAAGAGTTACGCCAGCTACTTATTGAACGATCTCGAAGTACGCGATTTCCTTCGCAAACGCCTGGCGGATGCGTCCGTCAGCCGTATTGATATCGAACGTCCCGCGCAAACAGCCAGAGTCACCATCCATACCGCGCGGCCGGGAATTGTCATCGGCAAGAAGGGTGAAGACGTGGAACGCCTGCGGGGTGAATTGTCCCAGCGCATGGGTATGCCGGTGCATGTGAACATTGAAGAGGTACGCAAACCCGATTTAGATGCCCAGCTGGTGGCGCAAAACGTAGCACAACAGTTAGAACGCCGGGTGCAGTTTCGCCGTGCCATGCGCCGTGTGATTCAAAATGCCATGCGCCAGGGTGCTGAAGGCATCAAGGTGCGCGTGGCAGGCCGCCTGGGGGGTGCTGAGATTGCGCGTTCTGAAGTTTACCACGAAGGCCGGGTTCCCCTGCATACATTGCGGGCAGATATCGATTACGCCACGGCGGAAGCTTTAACCACCTACGGCATTTTGGGTATCAAGGTCTGGATCTTCAAAGGTGAGGTTATTGGCCAGGCTGAAGACACAACTCAGCAGGCGTAGAAAGTACATACGGGAACAACGGCACAGCGTTATATCAAGGTTTAAGTAAGAAAGAAGATGTTACAACCGAAACGTACCAAGTTTAGAAAGATGCACAAGGGCCGCAACCGTGGTCTGGCGGATCGGGGCAGCAAGGTCAGCTTTGGCGAATTTGGCCTCAAGGCGGTTGGCCGGGGCCGGTTAACCGCCCGGCAAATCGAAGCCGCCCGCCGGGCCATGACCAGGCACGTCAAACGTGGCGGAAAAATTTGGATACGTGTTTTTCCGGACAAGCCCATTACAAAAAAACCGTTGGAAGTACGTCAGGGTAAGGGTAAGGGCAGCGTTGAATATTGGGTGGCGCTTATTCAGCCCGGACGCGTGCTGTACGAAATGGAAGGTGTACCGGAGGATGTTGCGCGCGAAGCGTTCACCCTGGCTGCGGCCAAGCTGCCCTTTAAAACAGTATTTGTGAAGCGGACGGCCATGTAATGAAAGCGCAAGAACTACGAGAAAAGTCGGTAGAGGAATTACAAGAGGAGTTGCTGCGTCTGCGCAAGGAACAGTTCTCCCTGCGTATGCAATTTGCCAGTGGCCAGCTAGGACAAACCCACCTGGTCAAAGAAGCAAGACGGGACATTGCCCGGGTTAAGACTCTGATGAAGGAGAAGGCCAATGGCTGAAGCGACGGCGCAGAAAAATCCGCGCGCGGTCTCCGGTGTGGTGGTTAGCGACAAAATGGACAAAACCATTACCGTAAGATTGGAGCGCCGCGTAAAGCATCCGGTCTACGGGAAATTCATGCGTAAATCCACCAAGGTTCATGCACATGACGAAAAGAACAGGTGCAAAGTGGGTGATACGGTGACGGTGGTGGAGTGCCGGCCCTTGTCAAAATCAAAGACATGGATGCTCAAGAGCATCGATGAGCGGGCAGGCGGAGTCTAAGGACCATGATTCAGACAGAAACCATGCTGGACATTGCCGACAACAGCGGGGCCCGCAAAGTACAGTGTATTAAGGTGCTGGGTGGCTCCAAGCGGCGTTATGCAAACATCGGCGACATCATTAAGGTCACGGTCAAAGAAGCCATTCCACGCGGCAGAGTGCGCAAGGGACAGGTCATGAACGCGGTTGTGGTACGCACCCGCAAGGGTGTGCGCCGTGCTGACGGCTCGCTCATCAAATTTGACCAGAACGCCGCGGTGTTGCTTAACCCGCAGAACCAACCGGTGGGCACGCGTATTTTTGGCCCGGTAACTAGGGAGCTGCGCAGCGAGAACTTTATGCGCATCGTGTCCCTGGCCCCGGAAGTTATTTAGAGACGGACAAATGTTAAAAATCAAAAAAGACGACGAAGTTGTAGCCATTGCCGGGAGCGATAAGGGGCGCCGGGGAGAGGTGTTGCGTGTTCTAAAAGACGGTCGCTTATTGGTTTCCGGCTTGAAAATGGTGAAAAAGACTCAGCGGCCCAACCCTAATACCGGCCAGCGTGGCGGGATTGTTGAGCAGGAGGCGCCCATTCACCCATCTAACGTTGCCATCTGGAACCACGAAGAAAACCGTGCGGACCGGGTTGGCATAGAAGTTGAGGACGGTAAGAAAATTCGCGTCTTTAAATCCACCGGCAAGCCAATCGAGGATTAAGAATGGCGAACCTATACAATACATATATTGATGAGATTCGCCCGCAGTTGAAGAGCGAGCTCAACCTGAACAACGTCATGGAAGTACCGCGCTTGACCAAGGTTACCCTGAATATGGGGGTTGGCGATGCCCTGGGCGACAAGAAAATACTGGATGCCGCGGTTGTGGACATGACCGCCATTGCCGGCCAAAAGCCGGTGATTTGCCTGGCGCGAAAATCCGAAGCGGGCTTCAAGCTCAGAGAGGGCGCAGCCATAGGCTGTAAGGTAACCTTGCGGCGCGAACGTATGTTCGACTTTGTGGAGCGGCTTGTTGGTATCGCAATCCCGCGGGTTCGTGACTTCCGTGGACTTAATCCAAAGTCTTTCGACGGGCGCGGCAACTTCAGCATGGGGTTGTCTGAACAAATTGTTTTCCCGGAGATCGACTACGACAAGATCGACCGGATTCGCGGTTTAGATATCTGCATCACAACCAGTGCAGCAACCAACGAACACGCTCTGGCGCTACTAAAGGCATTTAAGTTCCCGTTCCGCACATAGCGGGCGCGACAGACAACGAGAGAGAACTATGGCAAAACAATCAATGATCGAAAGGGAAAAAAAGCGTTTGCGCATACGCAACAAGTACGCCGCAAAGCGCGCTGCCCTGAAAGCGACCATTGCGAACAGAAATCTGTCGGACGACGAACGCTGGGAGGCGCAGCTGAAGCTGCAGGCATTGCCGCGCAATGCAAGCCCGGTCCGGCAGCAACGCCGTTGTGGTTTGACCGGCCGGCCCCATGCGGTTTATCGAAAGTTTGGTCTGTCCCGTAACAAGTTGCGTGAAGCGGCCATGCGTGGCGACGTGCCCGGCTTAGTGAAGTCAAGCTGGTAGGAGGTAGCTGAAATATGTCAATGCAAGATCCTATCGCAGATTTGTTAACCCGTATTCGTAATGCGCAGATGGCCGGCCATACCCAGGTGAGCATCCCAAACTCCAGGGTTAAGCGCAGTATCGTGCAGGTCCTCTCAGATGAAGGTTATGTGGGCAACTGGGAAGCGACGGATGGGGTGAAGTCCGAGTTAAGTGTTGAACTCAAGTATCACCAAGGCGCGCCGGTTATCGAAGCAATAGAGCGGGTCAGCCGTCCCGGCCTGCGCATCTACAAAGAAGTGGGTGAGCTGCCCGAGGTGCGCGGTGGTCTTGGAGTGGCCATAGTGAGCACAAACAAAGGTGTAATGACGGACAAAAGCGCGCGTGCTCAAGGTGTCGGCGGTGAAGTCCTCTGCACGGTATTTTAGGAGTAGTCCATGTCTCGCGTAGCAAATAACCCGGTCACGGTGCCAGATGGGGTTGAGGTAAAAATTGATGGCCAGGATATGGCGGTCAAAGGCGGCAAGGGTGAACTGCAGCTGGCCTTACATCAGTCCGTAGAAGTTAAACAGGAAGAGGGCCAGCTTAAAGTGTCGGCCCGCAATGGTGACCGCGACGCCCAGGCCATGGCCGGCACCATGCGCGCTGTTTTGCAGAATATGGTGACGGGGGTGACCAACGGTTTTGAACGGCGGCTGGAGCTGCAGGGTGTGGGTTACCGTGCCCAGGCCCAGGGTAAGAAGCTAACCCTGCAGTTGGGCTTTTCCCACCCGGTTGTCTATGCATTGCCCGACGGTATAGAAGCCCAGACACCAAGCCAGACAGAAATTGTTATTACCGGCATCGACAAACAGCAGGTGGGTCAGGTGTGTGCGGAAATACGGGGCTTTCGTCCACCGGAGCCTTATAAGGGTAAGGGTGTTCGATACCAGGGTGAGTATGTGCGCCGTAAAGAAGCTAAGAAGAAGTAAACAGGCAAAAGATAGCCGCTGGCAACCGGTTGGTAAAACAGCAGAGACAGCAGAGACAGCAGATTAGAGAGTAAAGATTTAGTCATGAATCAGAAGAAAGCAAGCAGAATGCGCAGAGCCCGCCGCGGCAGAATGAAGATGCGCGAGCTGGGTGTTACCCGCCTCAGCGTCAATCGTACACCCCGGCACATTTATGCCCAGGTGATTTCTGCAGACGGCAGCACTGTTCTGGCCCAAGCTTCTACTCTGGAAAAAGAAATACGATCCGGGACAACCGGTAATGCGGAAGCGGCCACCAAGGTAGGAACGCTTATTGCTGACCGGGCAAAACAAGCTGGCGTAAGTACGGTTGCCTTTGACCGCTCGGGTTACAAATATCATGGCCGCATCAAGGCATTGGCAGATGCGGCCCGCGAAGGTGGTTTGGAGTTCTAAATGGCATATACGGATGAAGTTCGCGAAGAAGGCTTAGTTGAAAAACTGGTTCAGGTGAATCGTGTCGCCAAGGTGGTTAAGGGTGGCCGGATTTTTGGTTTTACCGCCCTCACCGTTGTGGGTGATGGTAACGGTCGGGTTGGATTTGGGCGCGGCAAAGCGCGCGAGGTGCCTCTGGCCATTCAAAAGGCCATGGAAGCAGCCCGCCGCAATATGGTTGATGTTGAGTTGAACGGCGGCACGCTGTGGTATGCCACCACCGCACGCCACGGCGCATCAAAGGTTTTTATGCAGCCTGCATCGGAAGGTACCGGGGTTATTGCCGGGGGCACCATGCGTGCCTTGCTGGAAGCCGCCGGAGTCCATAACGTTTTGGCTAAGTGTTATGGCTCGACAAATCCGGTCAATGTTATCCATGCCACCTTTAAGGCGTTAACGCAAATGCGGTCGCCGGAACAGGTAGCAGCAAAAAGAGGTAAAGCCGTTGAGGAGGTTGTTGCCTAGGGCAACGCCCAAGGTTGGGATCAGATAAGGCCAAGTAGTATGAGTAACAAGACGTTGAAAGTGACGCTGACAAAAAGCCCCATTGGGCGGTTAAAAAAACACAAGGCGTGTGTGGCGGGTCTTGGCCTGCGCCGTATCGGTCACACGGTGGAAGTGGAAGATACCCCCTCAGTCCGGGGCATGATTAATCGCATCTACTACATGGTGCAGGTGGAAGGAGAAGCGTAATGCGGCTGAATGATTTGCATCCCGCAGCGGGCAGCAAACGCAACAGGCGTCGTGTTGGGCGCGGCCCGGGCTCCGGCTGGGGTAAAACCGCCACGCGCGGGCAAAAAGGTCAAAAAGCCAGATCCGGCGGCGGCGTGCGGCCCGGGTTTGAAGGTGGTCAGCTGCCCTTGCAGATGCGTATTCCCAAGTTTGGTTTCCGCTCGCGCATTGGGGCGGTAACCGCGGAAGTCAGGACCAGTGAACTGGCCCTGGTCGAAGGCGACGAGATCACGCTGGACAGTCTCAAGGCGGCGAATGTCGTGCGCCGGGATATGAAACGGGCGCGGATCATGCTCAGCGGTGACGTCGGCCGGGCACTTAAAGTTGCCGGTGATGGTCTCAAGGTCACCAAGGGTGCGCAAGCAGCCATCGAGCAGGCTGGTGGTCAGGTCACAACGGGCGAATAACCCACAACAATAGGCAAATAATGTCACGTAATACCACAGAAATGGCGAATCAGCTGGCGGGCAATCAGGCGGGGATTGCAGAACTCCGCAGCCGCTTGCTGTTCGTCTTATTTGCTTTGCTGGTTTACCGCATTGGCACCCATATCCCGGTTCCGGGAATTGACCCCAGTCAATTGCAGGCATTGTTTAACCAGAATCAGGGCGGCATTCTGGAGTTGTTTAACATGTTTTCGGGTGGTGCCTGGGAGCGCATGAGTATTCTTGCGCTGGGGGTGATCCCCTACATTACCGCCAGCATCATCATGAATCTGATGACCATGATGTATCCCCAGTTTCAGCAGTGGCGCAAGGAAGGGGATGCCGGCCGGCGCAAAATTACCAAGGTCACCCGTTACCTGACCTTGGGTATTGCCACGATTCAATCTGTTTCGCTAACGGTTACCCTGGCAAACCAGGGTCTGGCCTTTGACCCCGGCTTTACCTTCTACTTTGTCTCCACCCTGACCCTCATTACCGGGTCTATATTCATGATGTGGCTGGGTGAACAGATTACCGAGCGGGGTATTGGCAACGGCATTTCGTTGTTGATATTTTCCGGCATCGTTTCGGGCTTTCCGTCTGCCCTGGGACAGGTGTTTGAAGCTGCCCGTCAGGATCAAATCAACATCATTGCCTTGTTGTTTATGACCGCCATCGCCATTGGTGTGGTCTGGTTTGTGGTCAGGGTCGAACGCGGCCAGCGGCGCATCACCGTTAACTACGCCAAGCGCCAGCAGGGTCGCCGGGTCTATCAGGCACAAAGCAGTCATCTGCCCTTAAAAATTAATATGGCGGGTGTTATCCCTGCAATTTTTGCGTCCAGCCTGTTATTAGCCCCAGCCTCCATGGCCAGCTGGTTCGGCACCAATCCGGGTATGGGCTGGCTGCAGGAAGTCTCGCTGGTACTTTCCCCGGGGCAGCCTCTGTACATCATGTTGTTTGCCGGCGGCATCATATTTTTCAGCTTCTTTTATACGGCCATCATGTTTGATCCCAAGGATGTGGCGGATAATTTGAAGCGTCAGGGTGCCTACGTTCCGGGTATCCGGCCGGGTCAGCAGACAGCCAAGTACATCGACGACGTCATCACGCGGCTCACGGTGTTTGGCGCCCTTTATGTCACCCTGGTGTGCCTGCTGCCGGAATTTATGATTGTGGCTTTTGACATCACCTTCCAGCTTGGGGGCACAGCGCTATTGATTGTGGTGGTTGTGGCCATGGACTTTATGTCCCAGGTGCAGTCGCACCTCATGTCCAGTCAGTACGCCAAACTTATGGAACAGTCCAACTTGCAAAATTACGGTCGGCGCCGCTGAACATATCCGGCGGAACGAAAAGGTATAGAGAAATGAAAGTTAGAGCATCAGTAAAGAAAATTTGTCGTAACTGTAAGGTGATCAAACGCAAGGGTGTGGTCCGGGTGATCTGCAGCGCAGAACCCAGGCATAAGCAGCGCCAGGGTTAGATGATCCCCAGCACACAAAACAACGACCAGTTAAGAAGTTAACGGAGCATATATGGCACGTATTGCCGGTATCAACATTCCAGACCATAAACATGCAAGGGTGTCCTTAACCTATATTTTTGGCATAGGTCCCAGCACTGCTGAAAAGATATGTGCGGCGGCCGGCGTAGATCCCGCGACAAAAGTAGGTGAGCTGTCCGAAGAGTCGCTGGACTCTATTCGTACGGAGATCGGTAAAGTCACCGTTGAAGGTGATTTGCGCCGGGAAACGTCCATGAACATCAAGCGTCTGATGGATCTGGGGTGTTATCGAGGGATGCGTCACCGCCGGCACCTGCCGGTGCATGGGCAACGCACCAGAACAAACGCAAGAACCCGAAAAGGACCACGTCGTCCTATTCGCAAGTAAGTCAGTAAGAATACGCAGGAAAAAATATGGCAGAACGTAAGAAAGCCAAACGTGTGGTGATTGACGGGGTAGCACATATCCATGCTTCCTTTAACAACACCATCATCACGATCAGCGATCGCCAGGGGAATGCGCTGTGCTGGGCCACCGCCGGCGGATCCGGCTTCCGGGGCTCGCGCAAGAGCACACCCTTTGCGGCCCAGATAGCGGCGGAAAGGGCAAGCACCACCGCCCTGGAGTTTGGCATGAAAAGCGTAGACGTATTTGTTAAGGGTCCGGGACCGGGCCGTGAATCCGCGGTGCGGGCGTTAAATGCAGCGGGGTTGAAAATTAACAGCATAGCGGATGTAACGCCCATTCCGCATAACGGATGCCGCCCTCCCAAAAGGCGACGCGTTTAATTTTGCCTAACGGAACAAAAAGAGGTAAGTGATGGCCCGATACTTAGGACCAAAACTCAAGTTAAGTCGACGTGAAGGTACCGATCTATTCCTGAAGAGCGGTGTCCGGCCCATCGATTCAAAATGCAAAATCGACAACGCACCGGGTCAGCATGGTATCCGGCGCGGCCGCTTGTCCGACTATGCGGTACAGCTGCGGGAAAAACAGAAGGTCCGCCGCCTGTACGGTGTGCTGGAGAAGCAGTTTCGTAATTACTATAAAAAGGCGGATCGTCAGAAGGGTGCAACGGGCGAAAACCTGTTGAAACTCCTGGAAAGCCGTCTGGACAATGTTGTTTACCGCATGGGCTTTGGATCCACCCGCGCCGAATCGCGCCAGTTGGTATCCCACAAGGCGATCAGCGTTAACGGCGGCATTGTCAATATCGCCTCGTATCAAGTTCGGCCCGACGATGTCATTGCCATTACGGAAAAAGCGCGTGGGCAACTGCGGATTTCTGCAGCGTTGCAATTGGCCAGCCAGCGCGGCGAAGTTGAGTGGGTAGATGTCAACACAGATAAATTTGAAGGCGTTTTCAAGCGCCTTCCGGATCGCGAAGAATTACCGTCAGAGATTAATGAAAATCTGATTGTTGAGCTTTACTCCAAGTAAGAACTAGTGCGCGCAAGCGCCGTAGGAGACAAATATATGTCACAGTTGGCGAACGAGTTTTTGACCCCGCGAAACATTGATATCCAGTCTGACAGCCCTACCCGGGCAAAGGTCACCCTGGAGCCATTGGAGCGTGGTTTTGGTCACACCCTAGGCAATACCTTGCGCAGGATTCTCCTGTCTTCAATGCCCGGGTGCGCCATCACTGAGGTGCAGATTGACGGTGTTCTGCACGAATACAGCACCCTGGAGGGTGTGCAGGAGGATGTTATCGACGTCCTGTTGAACCTGAAAGGTATTGCCGTCACCTTACACAATCAGGACGAGGCCATTATCAGTTTGTCCAAGAGCGGTGCCGGGGAAGTGGTTGCCGGCGACTTCCAGCTCACCCAGGATGTTGAAATCACCAACCCCGATCATGTGGTATGTACCCTGAACGACGTGGGTGCTATCCGCATCGAGGCCCGGGTAACCCGGGGCCGCGGATATGTGCCGGTTGATGCGGTTGCTGATGATGAAGAAAGCCGTCCCATTGGTGTACTCCGCCTGGATGCTTCGTACAGCCCCATGAAAAGAGTGGCTTACAGTGTTGAAAGTACGCGTGTAGAACAACGAACCGACCTGGATAAACTGATTCTGGATCTGGAAACCAACGGCACCATCGATCCCGAAGAAGCCATCCGCAGAGCCGCCACCATTCTGCAGCATCAGCTTGCGGTGTTTGTGGACCTTGAAAGTGAAGGTGAACAGGTGGTTGAAGAGAAAGAGGATGAAATTGATCCAATTTTGATTCGCCCGGTTGACGACCTGGAACTCACGGTGCGTTCCGCCAACTGTTTGAAGGCAGAAAATATTTACTACATTGGCGATCTTATTCAACGCACCGAAGTGGAGTTGTTGAAGACACCTAACCTGGGTAAGAAGTCGCTGACGGAAATTAAGGATGTACTGGCGTCTCGTGGCCTATCCCTGGGCATGCGCCTGGAGAACTGGCCGCCATCCACCCTGCAGGGTGGCCGGGTAGCTTAAGGATACCGTACAGACCATCATCAGCAGCAAGGCTGTTGAACGCAGTAGGACATTAGGAAGAAGAAAATGCGTCATCGTAAGAGTGGCAAACATCTTAATCGGACCAGTTCCCATCGGCAGGCCATGTTCAGAAACATGGCGGTGTCTTTGATTGAACATGAAATGATCAAAACCACCGTGGTCAAAGCCAAGGAACTGCGCCGGGTTGCGGAACCGCTGATTACCCTGGCAAAAGAAGACTCCGTGGCCAATCGCCGGCTCGCATTTTCCCGCACGCGCAGCAAGGCTGCGGTGGGCAAATTGTTTACCGAGCTGGGTCCGCGTTATGCCAGCCGGGCGGGTGGTTACACCCGCATTCTTAAGTGTGGCTACCGGGCCGGGGATGCGGCCCCCATGGCCTACATAGAACTGGTTGACCGTCCGCTACCCGACTACGACGACGAAGATCTGGACCTGGCGGAAGATAGTGAAGCGGATGTGGAAGACGCGGAGATTGTTGAAGAGACTGAAGCGGATACCAAGGCTTGACCCACCGCAGTTTCCACCCCACCCCTAAAACACTGATGGGGCCGGGGCCTTCGGATGTACATCCGCGGGTTCTGGCGGCGCTGGCGCAACCTACCATAGGCCACCTCGATCCTCAGTTTGTCAGCTTGATGGATGACATAAAGGCATTGCTGCGGTATGCCTTTCAAACCTCCAATCAGCTTACATTACCCCTTTCCGCCCCGGGTTCAGCAGGCATGGAGGCAGCCTTTGCTAACTTGTTAGAGCCCGGTGACAAGGTCATTGTCTGCGTTAACGGTGTTTTTGGCATGCGCATGAGCGAAAACGTCAGGCGGATGGGCGGCGAACCGGTGGTGGTTGAGGACCAGTGGGGTAAACCGGTTGATCCGGAAAAACTTGCGGATGCCCTGGCCGCGCACCCGGATGCTAAAATTGTCAGCTTTGTGCATGCGGAAACCTCAACCGGGGTGTGTTCGGATGTGGCACAGCTGTGCCGCCTGGCCAAGGCGGCGGGATGCCTGACCATTGTCGATGCGGTCACCGCGGTAGGGGGCGTTGAACTGCGCGTGGACGATTGGCAGGCTGATGTGGTTTATGCCGGTACACAAAAGTGTTTATCCTGCCCGCCGGGTATTAGCCTGATTACGTTCAGTGATGCTGCAGCGGCCCGGGTGAAAGCCAGAAAACTGCCGGTGCAAAGCTGGTTTTTGGACGTATCTCTGCTGATGGCCTACTGGGAGGGTGAGGGCGCGCGTACCTACCATCATACGGCGCCGGTAAATGCCATGTACAGCCTGCACGAAGCCTTGTTGATGCTCCATGAAGAGGGGCTGGAAAATGCCTGGCAGCGGCACCACAGCATGCATGAACTGCTGGTCCGGGGTCTGTCGGGCCTGGGCATCAACTTTGTTGTGGATGCCCGGCACCGTCTGCCCCAACTCAATGTGGTGAGTGTGCCCGATGGTGTTGACGAAGCGGCGGTACGTAGAAGTCTGCTTGAGGATTACAACCTGGAAATCGGCGCTGGCCTTGGGGTGTTTGCCGGTAAGGTCTGGCGTATAGGCTTGATGGGTTACGCCGCGCGCCGGGAGAATGTGCAGTTGTGTGTCAGTGCCCTGGGTAGCTGTCTGTAATCACCCTGTACCTGGTCACTCTTTACCCGGCCACTGTCTTCCTGGTCATACTTGACCTCTGCTTCCATTGTTCAGCCCAGCACCTGTTTTAAAAACTTGCCGGTATGGGACTTACGCACCTTGGCCACCGCTTCCGGTGTGCCGGTGGCAACAATGGTGCCGCCGCCTGAACCCCCTTCCGGCCCCAGATCGATAATCCAATCCGCGGTTTTAATCACATCCAAATTGTGTTCGATCACAACTACGGTATTGCCGTCGTCCCGCAGCCGGTGCAGGACTTCCAGAAGCTGGGCTATGTCGTGAAAGTGTAGTCCGGTTGTGGGTTCGTCCAGAATGTACAGGGTTTTGCCGGTGTCCCGCTTCGACAGCTCCCGTGACAACTTGACCCGCTGGGCTTCTCCTCCGGACAGGGTGGTTGCGGATTGTCCCAGACGAATATAGGACAGACCAACATCCATCAGAGTTTGCAGTTTCCTGGACAACATGGGTACCGCGGCAAAAAAGGCATAAGCATCCTCCACCGTCATATCCAGTACTTCGTGGATATTTTTCCCCTTATAACGAATGTCTAAGGTTTCCCGGTTATAACGTTTGCCCTGGCAGACGTCGCAGGGCACATAGATATCCGGTAAAAAGTGCATCTCCACCTTAATGACCCCGTCACCCTGACAAGGTTCACAGCGCCCGCCTTTGACGTTAAAGCTGAACCGGCCGGGTTTGTAACCCCGGGCTCTGGCTTCGGGAACCTGTGCAAATAACTCGCGAATGGGGGTAAAAAGTCCGGTATAGGTAGCCGGGTTCGAACGCGGGGTGCGGCCAATTGGGCTCTGGTCGATGTCCACCACCTTATCCAGATATTCCAATCCCTCAATGGCTTCATGCTCAGCCGCCGCCAGGGTGGTGGCTTTGTTCAGCCGGGTCGCCGCAAGGGGATAAAGGGTCTGGTTGATCAGGGTGGATTTCCCGGAGCCGGATACCCCGGTCACGCAGGTCAGCAGCCCACAGGGAATGGCAATGGTAACCTGTTGCAGATTATTGCCCTTGGCTCCGATCAGGGTGAGAGATTTGTCCGCACAAACCGGCGTGCGCTTTGTGGGCACGGCGATCGTCTTTTTCCCGGACAAATATTGGCCGGTTATGGACTTTTTGCTGGCCAGAATATCCTCGATGGAACCGGCAGCCACTACCTTGCCGCCGTGCACGCCGGCGCCGGGACCAATGTCGATCAGGAAGTCGGCGCTGCGAATCGCCTCTTCATCATGTTCTACCACCAGCACGGTATTGCCCAGGTCGCGCAGGTGTTCCAAGGTTCGCAACAGGCGCTCGTTGTCCCTCTGGTGCAGACCAATCGAAGGTTCATCCAGGATGTACATTACCCCAACCAGACCGGCGCCGATCTGGCTGGCTAAGCGAATACGTTGGGCTTCGCCGCCGGACAAGGTTTCAGCGCTGCGATCCAGGGTCAGATAATTGAGGCCAACGTCCACGAGGAACTGCAGCCGGGCCTTAATTTCTTTCAGAATTTTGTCTGCAATGGTGGCGCGCTGACCTTTAAGCTTCAGCCGTTTAAAGTGTTTCAGAGTGGCTTCCACGGAGCCGCAGGTAATGTCCGGCAGGTTGGACTCACCCACAAATACGTGGCGGGATTCCTGACGCAGGCGGGTTCCCAGACATTGAGGACAGTCGGCTACCCGCAGAAATTTCTGTAAATTTTCGCGCACCATGTTGGAGTCGGTCTCCCGGTAGCGCCGATCCATGTTGGGGATCACACCTTCAAACCGGTGGCGCCGGTGGATCACATCACCCCGGTCGTTGGCATAGCTGAAGTCGATCCGGGTCTGGCCGCTGCCGAATAAAATGGCTTTCTGGTGTTTGGCGCTCAGCTTCTTAAAAGGCACTTCAACGTCAAAACCATAGTGCTCCGCCAGGGAAGACAACATGTGAAAGTAGTAGACGTTGCGCCTGTCCCAGCCGCGAATGGCCCCCTCAGCCAGGGTCAGGTCCGCATCCGCCACCACCAGATCCGGATCAAAAAATGACGTTACCCCCAGGCCGTCACAGGCTTCACAGGCCCCGGCCGGGTTGTTAAACGAAAACATGCGCGGCTCAAGTTCGGAAATGCTGTAGCCACACGTGGGGCAGGCAAAACGCGCGGAAAACACCATGGCTTCTGCACTCGCATCGTCCATATCCATGACCAGCGCCACCCCGTCACTCAACTGCAAAGCGGTTTCAAAGCTTTCCGCCAGCCGCTGCTCCAGATCAGGCCGGATACGGACCCGGTCGATCACCGCTTCGATGGTGTGCTTTTTGTTTTTATCCAGGTCCGGGGCCGTATCCAGATCCGTGACAATGCCGTCGATGCGGGCTCGGACAAAGCCGTTGCCGCGTAATTCCTGAAAAACATGCAGGTGCTCACCCTTGCGTTCGCTGACCACCGGGGCCAGGACCATGACCCGTGCCCCGTCCTGCAGGGCCATCACCTGGTCCACCATCTGACTGACCGTTTGAGCGGCCAACGGCAGGCCGTGATCCGGACAGCGGGGTTCGCCGACCCGGGCAAACAGCAAACGCAGGTAATCATAAATTTCGGTGATGGTACCCACCGTTGAGCGGGGGTTGTGGGAGGTGGATTTTTGTTCGATGGAAATGGCCGGCGACAAGCCTTCAATATGGTCAACGTCCGGCTTTTCCATCATGGAAAGAAATTGCCGGGCGTAAGCGGACAACGATTCGACATAGCGACGTTGACCCTCGGCGTAGAGCGTGTCGAAGGCCAGAGAGGATTTGCCGGAGCCTGACAGACCGGTGATGATCACCAGCTGATCCCGGGGAATCTCAATGTCAATGTTACGCAGGTTGTGGGTCCGGGCGCCCCGAACGGAGATATTTTCCAAAGCCCTTAACTCTTGTGCCAAACCCTGCAAAATAGCCTGATCGGCAACGCCCGGCAACTCCTGTGTGGGTAAAACGGGTTTGACGGTTCAATCTTACGTCGCGGGCGGATAATTTATGTAACATCAATCAGTGTGATCCCTTACACTTCTACCGCTTGAAGGTTTATAGTATTTGCAGAATTTAGACAGAGTTAAGGTATGGCACGGGGAATCAACAAAGTAATTTTGATTGGCAATCTGGGCAGAGACCCGGAAACACGTTATGCCCAGAGCGGCAGCGCGGTTACTAATTTTAGTGTGGCCACATCAGAGTCCTGGCGGGATCGCGGCAGCGGCGAACAACAGGAACGTACGGAATGGCACAATGTGGTTTGTTTTGCCCGGCTGGCGGAAATTGCCGGCGAATATCTGCGCAAGGGTTCCAAGGTTTATATTGAGGGCAGCCTGCGCACCAGCAGTTGGGAGCAGGATGGCCAGAAGAAATACCGCACCGAAATCATGGCCCGCGAACTGCAAATGTTAGACAGCCGCGGCGGCGCGGGTGGGGCACCCAGCGGTTTTGACGGTGGGGGCGCCGATAATCGTGGCGG
>JANQMF010000202.1 GCA_028280225.1 Pseudomonadales bacterium
CCTTTCGCTTTGAAGCCATCGATTCCCGCCAGGTTCAGCGTATCCCCCTGACGGCCAAGGGGTAATACCCGCCGTTTAAACATACCTGGTTAAAAACCAGAGACCGGCTGCCTGACGATCCGGAAGTGCACCTGGCATTGCTGGCCTATATGTCCGATCTGGACTTTATGTCTACCGCCATGCTGCCGCACGGGCGCAATCTGATCCGTGGTTCGGTACATGGGGCCAGCCTGGATCACAGCCTTTGGTTTCACCGCCCCTTTCGCGCGGATGAGTGGCTGTTGTTTGCCAAGGAGTCACCCAGCTCCGGCGGCGCTCGGGGGTTTGTACGCGGTCATTTCTTTAACCGTTCCGGCGAGCTGGTGGCCACGGCAGCCCAGGAATGCCTTATTCGCCCGGTGGGGACGGTGCGCAAGCGACTGTTAGCGCAAAGCTAGGGGCGTTCTCGGCGACGGCATTTTCGGGTTAAACTGGGGCGAATGGACATCATGAAAAGTTTATCAGGAGTACGCTGTGGCCTTGGACGTCTATCAATTTCCCTGCCTGAATGACAACTACGGTTTTTTAATTCACGAACCGGTCAGCGGGTGTACAGCAACAATCGATACACCTGAAGTTGAACCGATTAACCGGGCGTTGGAAGACAAGGGCTGGCACCTGACCCACATCCTTAATACCCACCACCACTTTGACCATGCCGGTGGCAACGAAGCTTTGAAAAAACAATGGGGCTGCCAGGTGGTGGGGGCGGCCAATGACGCTGAACGTATCCCGGGCATCGACGTTAGGGTGGTGGACGGTGAGAACCTTGTGTTTGGCAAAACTTCGGCGCTGGTGCTGGAGGTGCCGGGACATACCAGCGGTCATATCGCTTATTATTTTGCCGAAGAAGGCCAGGCCTTTGTGGGTGATACGTTATTTGCCCTGGGTTGCGGCCGGCTGTTTGAGGGCAGCCCCCAACAGATGTGGACAAGCCTGGAAAAACTCATGGCGCTGCCGGATGCCACGAGGGTTTATTGCGCGCATGAATATACCCAGGCCAATGCAGCCTTTGCATTATCCGTTGAGCCAAACAATCCGGCCCTGATCGAACGGGCCAAAGAAATAGACGCTCTGCGGGCCAAAGGTAGGCCCACGGTACCCACTACCATTGGACTGGAACGCCAGACCAACCCCTTTGTCCGCCCGATGAGTGAAGAAATACAGGCAACCGTGGGGCTCACCGGTGCTCAATGGGTGGACGTATTTGCCGAAACCCGCCGGCGCAAGGATAATTTCTAGCCAACCCGGCGTTCCGGGCCAGGGTCTGTCGACTCCGCAAGGGGGAGCGTTGTATGCACTGGCCGCCTATTCTTTCTGGGGTGTGGCCCCGGTTTATTTTGTCTGGGTTGGCTTTGCCAGTCCTCTGGAAGTTCTGGCCCATCGGATTTTGTGGGCGCTGCCGCTGCTGGCCCTTTTGGTCAGTGTCAGCCGCACCTGGTCAGCAGTGGGTGGCCTAGGACGGGCAGCACTGTTGCGGCTGGCGGTGTGTTCGGTGTTGTTGAGCGTTAACTGGCTGACCTTTATATTTGCGATCCACTACGGACAAATTGCCGAAACCTCGTTGGGTTATTTCATTAATCCACTGGTCAGCATACTCCTGGGTTGGTGTTTTTTGTCCGAATCTCTGCGCCCCGCCCAATGGTTGGCAGCCGCTCTGGCAGCCACGGGTACCCTGGTGGAACTTGTGCTGGCGGGGCAATTGCCGATATTGGGCCTGTTGTTGGCCTTTTCGTTTGGATTTTACGGCCTGGTGCGAAAACAAATTGTTGTGCCGGCGGGTTTGGGCCTGGGTATCGAAACTCTGATGATTGCGCCCTTTGCAGTGGCCTATCTGCTGTTTATACAGCTTTCCGGTGGGGCTGAGTCCCGCTCAGGAGAACAACTGGCCCTGCTTGCCCTGGGTGGGGTAGTCACCGTTCTGCCCCTGGTATGGTTTGGTGCGGCGGCCGCGCGGCTGCCGCTGAGTGTGCTGGGTTTTTTTCAATACCTGGCGCCGTCCATCAGCCTGGTCCTGGCGGTGGCGGTATATGAGGAGACGATGACCTCGGCGCGATGGTTGAACCTGGGTTTGATCTGGCTGGCGCTGGGTATTATTTCCGCCGAAACGCTGTTAACCCGTCGCCGGGGCTTGCCCAAGACCTAGGGCACGGCGTTGCCGGCCATGGCATCCGCGGCCCGCATGGCGGTTTGCAAAGAACCCACCGAGCGAATCCAGGGTTTTTCCTGATCAAACGGGGCGGGCAAGTTACTGCTGGCCTCTTTGGCAATTTCATAAGTTTCGTACACACCCAGGATCAGCACATAAAAAAACTGTTCTTTTGCCCATACCCGGGCTGCGGACATGCCGGTCAGACCATGTTTGGCCGCGTAAGCCTCCAGTGCGGCCTTATCCGTCAAACTCACCAGTTGCACAATCCAGTATGTCTCCGGCAGATCGAGAATTGCCATGGGCTCGTCCGGCTTAAAAGACAGGCTCACGTGTTTGGGTACAGCCTGCTCCACGCCCTCATCGTGGACCGCCGGGACCGCTTCACCTGCCGTTGCTGCTGTATTGACAGCCATCTGCTGGTGCGGGGGTTGGGGTGTAACCTGGGTGAGGGGGCCGGGCTGTTTAAACCGGTTGGGCAGTGGCCGGGGTGGCGGGTGATGTTCATCCCGCACACAGTCCCAGTCGCTGTTTGTTTGACCCACCTGGCAAAACCAGGGTGTTTGCGCACTGGTTTCGACCGGGATTGCATTGGCACTGGCATTGGCGGCGGTGCTGGTGCCCCCACAACCGGCCAATGTACCCAACAGCCCAAGTGCCAGGCTGATTTTTATCGCTTCCCACATAGGTAGGTTACTTTGCGCTACAGTGTTGATCCTGTAAAGCCCCCGTAAAATACCGGCATTTGTCCGTCACACTTGGACGGGTAAAGGCGTCTATAAGAATATGAACGGTATGTATTTTACGGATGGATTTTGACCGCTTTTTGAACTCAACGTTATGCAGAGCATCCTTTGACTCAATCCCGGCCCCCCAGGGTGATCAGAATCAGCCTGTTGGCCGTCTTGTTGGCCGCCGTGCTGGCGGGCGGTCTGCTGCCGCTCACCCTGCCGTTGACCGCCGGGACAGATGGCGCAGAGGTCTATGTGCGCAACACGCGGTTAGCCGTACCCAGACCGGTAGCACCGTTTGAACTTATTCGGGTTAAAGACCAGGGGCAATTTGTCCGGGACAATTTGTCCGGACAATGGACATTGTTGTTTTCCGGTTACAGCCACTGTCCGGACATCTGTCCAACAACCCTGGCCATGCTCGCCCAGGTAGAGGCCCGTTTACAAACCCACGGGTCAGCAAAGAAAAGTGATCTATCCCTGGTATTTATCAGCGTTGATCCCAGGCGCGACGACCCTGGGCGGTTACAGCGTTATGTTGGGCACTTTTCCGGCAACATGATTGGCCTCAGCGGCTCCCACCGTCAGATTGCTCAGGCCTTGTCGGCGGTGGGCCTGGGGGAACCACAGGTCAGCCCCTGGGATGTTGATGTCATTGCCCATTCCGCGGCAATTGCGGTGATTGGGCCGGACCTGCACCTGTATGCGCTGGTGCGGCCACCTCACAATGTGGCGCATATTGTGGAATTACTGGTGAACCTGATGGTGAACCTGGACGGCGGCGAACCACTTGCAGCCAAGACGACGTGATGGGGATCAGCCGCGCAAAACGGGTCCCGATAGGCCGCTGTTGGTAACCCGGCGGGTAGGCGCGGGGACAGTACAAGTTAAGAATTGTTTTGTAACTAACTTTTGTAACTTAGGAGGAGGCTGACATGTCTGCCTTGATGATAAAATTGCTTAATCGATTTGCCCAACGTTATCAGTACGATGTGGGTTATATGCAGGAAATGGAACGGGTATCACCGGGCACGTTGTGGCGCTATTTTTTGCTGGTGCCGCTTTCCATGCACCGCAGCCATCTACCGCCGGCCCACTATTTTGCCGCCAAACTTGTCGCTACCGCGGCCCAGGACTGTGGGCCCTGTGTGCGCCTGGTGATGAATATGGCCATGGAGGCTGGGGTCGAGGAACAATTGTTGTGGCACGTTTTGCAGAACAACGTTGCGCAACTTGATGACGGCATGAAGCCCATTGTGGCCTTTGCTCATGCAATGATCGACAACAAGCCTGAAGCGCAGGCGTTACGCCAAGAGGTGGTTGCACTTTGGGGTGAGGGGGCGATTGCGGACCTGTCCCTGGCCATCTCATTTGGCGGGTTTTATCCCACGCTCAAACGCGGGCTTGGACACGCACAAAGTTGTGAACCCGTATTTGCGGACCTGGCTAAGCGTTTCCCCGGTAAATATACGCAACAGGAGGCATCTTAATTGGCTAGTTCATGGGCCAGCCGAATCGGCTGGGGTGTAGTATTTGTCCTGACGCTGCTCTTTGGGCTAAACGGATCTTATATGCTGGTTGCACCGGAGGCGTGGTATTGGCTGGTGCCCGGCGTGTCGGACACGGGGCCGTTTAATCAGCACTTTATCAGGGATATTGGTTTTATCTATCTGCTCAGTGCCCTGGGACTGGTTGCGGGGGTCTGGTGGCCTGAACAAAGAATGGGTCTGTGGAGTCTGGTTGCGGGATGGCAAGTGTTACACGCGCTGTTCCACATCTGGGAGGTTGTTGTTGGAATTTGCGGTCCCGAGGCGCTGGCACGAGATTTTTTAGGGGTGAGCCTGCCGGCGCTGCTGATGCTTGCTCTGGTTTACCGGCATTGGCGTCATTCCCGGGTTAAAGCCCGCTGATCTTGTGGTGCGCTAACTCGGCTTCGGGAGCACAAAATTTGGTGTCACGGGCTGACTGAAACTGTGTTTGGAAATGGTGTTGTAGACATACCCGCAATTGGTGCAGTGAATAATATAAAACCAGGGCTGTTTGGCGCGGGAGCGTTCCTTACTGGGTGTGCTGACAATTTTGTCCACTCCCTGGATGGCGCATGACGGACATTTTGGTGCCGCAATTTGTTGTTCACCGTCACTCATCGTTTACTGACACTCAACTGTTGAGTAGGGCAGTTTAAAGAATATTGTGATCCATGTCGTGGGCGGGAATCTGGTTGTGAACCTGGCCAACAATCTTTGCCGGTACGCCGGCCACGGTGACGTTGGGGGGAACATTCTCCAGGACGACACTACCCGCACCCACCTTTGCATTGGTCCCCACTTCGATGTTGCCAATCACTTTGGAACCTGCCGCCAGCAAAACCCCTTGCCTGATTTTGGGATGTCTGTCTCCGGAGGTTTTGCCGCTGCCGCCCAGGGTCACCGAGTGCAGGATTGACACATCGTCCTCAACGACGGCGGTTTCGCCGATGACAATACCGGTAGCGTGGTCCAGCATGATTCCTGAGCCCACTTTTGCCGCGGGATGAATATCAACACCCAGAGTGACGGAAATCTGGTTCTGGAAAAACTGCGCCAGGGTACGGCGCCCCTCGTTCCACAACCAGTTTGCAACACGGTGGGCCTGCAGCGCATGAAAACCCTTAAAAAACAAGAACGGGGAGGACAGATCTTCACACGCCGGGTCCCGGGTATAGGTGGCCAGAATATCTATCTCGGCTGAAGACAACAGGGTTTCGTCCCGGTCCATGGCTTCGCCGATCACATCACGTATCAACATAGTAGGCAGCATTGGATTGTCGAGCTTGCTGGCCAGACGAAAGCTCAGGGCACTGCCAAAGGTCTGATGATTGAGAATGGTGGCATGGAAGTAACTGCCCAGAATGGGTTCTTCCTGGGCTTTGCGTTCGGCCTCAGCCCGCATCAGTGGCCATAAATCCCCCGGACCGGATACCTCGGACAGAGGGTGGTCGGCCTTTGCCAGTACTTGCGTAAACCGCTTGGCCAGAACCGCGGAATGGCTCATATTACCCATGGCACAACTTCTCCAAACATGTCTGTACATGTGCTCACCCGGCCCAACCGTTGGCATCAACAACGGGCTGAGTGTTGTGCGCAAGCCTATGCATCTGGGAGAGATTTGCAACCATAAAAATGTACTGATGATATATCGGCGTTGGGGGTGACTTGCCGGCTGACAGGCAGCGTAGATTGTGACTCTGCCTGGGCATGTGTAGGCTGTGGGGCTATGAGTAAAGCATTTAAAACCGTGGCGGTAGTGGCTCGCCGGCAACGCGAAGACGTGGTGGAAACGGTGCTGGCGGTGGAAAAAGTCCTGGCCGGCTTAACCGTTCGTGTCATTTTCGAGGATGCAACCGCAGGCTTTCTGCCGGCCAACGGAGTCCAGCGGGCGGTATTGCCACGGGCCGAATTGGCGGGTGCGTGCGACTTGGTGGTGGTTGTCGGCGGTGATGGCAGTCTGCTTGGGGTGGCCCGGGAAATAGCCCATGAGGGTGTACCGGTGGTAGGTGTGAACCGGGGTGGACTGGGTTTTCTGGCCGGGGTTTCCCCGGACCAGTTGGACAATCAGTTGGCGGCCATCCTGCAAGGGGACTACGGCTCCGAGGATCACTTTTTGCTGGCGGCGGACATTGTCAGGCAAAATGACGTTGTCACGTCGTCCACGGCGTTGAATGACGTGGTGGTGCACGCGGGCAGCATGGCCCATATGATGGAATTTGGGTTGTGGGTAGACGACGAATATGTCTACGACCAGCGTTCCGATGGGGTCATCATCGCCAGTCCCACGGGTTCTACCGCTTATTCCCTGTCCGCCGGCGGCCCCATTATGCATCCCAGTTTAGATGCTATTGTCATTGTCCCCATGTTTCCCCATACCCTGACGTCACGCCCGCTGGTGGTGCGTGGCGAAGCCAATATCCGCATCAAATTGATCAAGGCCAGGCAGCGGGCAGGCCGGGTCAGTTGGGAT
>JANQMF010000205.1 GCA_028280225.1 Pseudomonadales bacterium
CTATCTGCCTCCGATATAGAGACGTTTTCCCACCGCGTGATACTCATCCCGGACCCGGGATGGCGGTCTGTGCCTTCGTAACTCAGAGGGCTGACCAACTTGCCGTCCACCAGCAGGTGCGGCCGCAGATCACTGTGGTGGACCACGGCAACAGCCACCACGGGCATGGTGGGATTGTAGTCCTCCGGCGGCCAGACTATGCCGGCCTGTTGGTTTTTCGCCAGCCAATTGGCATCAAAGGGTGGCGGCATACCCTTGTCCGGTTGCGGTAATTGATAGGGTTGCCGCTCCACCACCTGTTGTGCCGCCCTCACTGTGGTCCGGTTTGTTGCGCTACGACTGCGATATTCACCCCGGCTGGGCTCATATACTCCGCTGTTGATGGCAACTTTTGCCGACGTGTGCTCTCCCGCGGACAACTTGGGATGTCCCCGGCGGTTGGTCACCCTGGCCCGCTCCAGCGCCTGCCGGTTGGCCTTGGCTGCGGAGTTTGCGTACTCCACCCGGGGCAGTTCGTTAACGGACTCATTTAACGCCACCATGGACGCCGGCCAGTTTAATCCCAGGGTATTCACCACCACACCCGACCGGTAACGCCCACCGGCATTCCCCAACTGCACCACACCCTTAACTTCTATATCACCGCGCGGATCTTTAACAAAGGCATCAAATTCAAGGACATATTCAAACGCCTCCTGGGTTTGGGGTAATCTGAAACTAAGTGTGCCGGAGTCGGCCCCGGACGGATCTCCCTTAACCAGGCCGTTCAAGCGGGTACTGCCGGGCGCGTAGCGCAGCTTGGTATCCAGCAGGATGGTGGCCAGAATGCGGTCCAGGGGTACCTCACCACCAATAATATGGTAGCGATACCGCACCCGGCCGCTTTCGGGCAGGGCTTGCGCATCCAGACGGCTCACCACCTCGCTGTGCCGGGTCGGCTTTTTTGTCAGGTAAAAGTCACTGCGCCACAAAGTACCCGGTTGCAGGTCAATAAATTGTGAAGCAGGGTTGCCGGCAAATTGGGTATTGGTCTCGCAAGCCTGGGGCGCCATGTCTGATGGTATTGTGGCTTGATCCAGCTGCAATACATGGGTGCCCGGATTGAGATCTTCCAGATGAAAACGACCGTCAACGTCCGTCACGACAAAGGTGCCGTCTTCCAGCCATACCCGCACCCCGGAAACCCCGGCTCCATCGTCACCGCCGCAGGGTCCGGCAAGGACACGGCCAACCACAAAAGACTTGTTGCTGAATAAATCGTCGCCAACCAATACATCAGCAAAGGCTTCGGCCGGCTCCCCTGTCCCGGGCGCCGCCACTTGCACATGATTGCGCGCAACACCCTTGGGAGCACCGGCGGTGACTTCAGCTACATAGCGCAATTCAAGCTGCCCGCCGGGATTCATGGCGCCAACATCAACCAGCAAGCGCCCGCCGGTATTTTCGACAGCCGCAGCCGGACGTTGTGTTGAATCAGCGGACGTGTCAAGCCGGCTAATCTGCAGGGAACCTTCCACATAGCGAAACCCTTCCGGCAGGGTATCCTGCAGTTCCACCCGGGCTAACGATGCAGCCGAGGCGGCATTATCGATCTGTATTCGATACTGTAAAAAATCGCCAATGGCCACCTCGTCCTTGCTGGCTTGTTTACTGACAAACAAGACCCCGCTCAAGGGGTCCAGCGGAATATCGAACCCCGTGGGGATACCCGCGCGCACCGAAAATGTACCGCCCCTGGATCCGGGTGCCAGGAAAAAAGGCCCCGCAGACAAGGTGTTCAAAACGCTGTTGGGCACATCCGACGGAAATTGATGAGTACCTTCCAGATCAAACTGCAAAGCATAATCTCCGGGGGTGATATAGGGAAAATAAAATCCGCCCGGGGCAAATAGATAACGCTCGCCACCGGCATCGCGAACCTCACC
>JANQMF010000218.1 GCA_028280225.1 Pseudomonadales bacterium
TGGGTGATGTGCCCATCCACGTTCCAGCCGATAGCTTGCCGCTCAGCTGTGTCCAGTACCGCCATATGAGCTTGTTCAGTCTGTTGGCAGACGCCGGTCAATTCCCCCAACTGTGCCTGCAACTGCGCCGCCAGCCGGCCTAAGTCCACCTTCACCCCCGTCCCGGTCACCAGGCGCCGCCAGTCCGTGCGATCGCTGATCATATGCGCCACCCGGCTTTCGATGATTCCCGCCGCGCGGCGGCTGGGGGCATCAATCAGGCGCATGGCCTGACTGGCCCCCTGGTCCCGCCAGCGGCTGTGTTCCCGTCCGCGCCGGGTAATGCCCACCTTTGGGCCACTGGAGATGGCCAGGTAGACCACGTGGGGTTGCATACAAAAGCCGTCCGCCCAGTTGGGTTCGCGGCAGGTTCCGGCGTGGTAGTGACACCGGGATGGGCTCATAACACAGGGGTCACAGCGTGCCAGCGTCGTAAAACACCGGTAGCAGTGTCCCCCCGGGAACAGACGTTCGGCTTCCATTTGACAGGCTGAACAGACCTGGGCGCCTTCACAGTGCAAAACCAGCCCCTGGCCTAGGTGATGATTCAGGTTTTGCCCGGCTTGCGCATGTCCCAGGTGATACACCGGCCGCAACGGCAGGCCGCTGTCCTGCTGTTCCCAAACCGGGTGAATATCTGCTAATCGAAAAATCTGTTCCACCTAGTGTAAAATAACACGGTACTAAGCGGCAATGGAGCCAGTTGTGCAAGCGGTAGATAAAGAAGTCCTGGGACAGGTTTTACGGTGGTTAGAACAGGGTATTTCCTGCTGGCTGGCCACGGTGGTGCAAACCTGGGGATCCTCACCCCGGCCTGTGGGGTCCCTGCTGGCCTGTGACAAAGACGGTCATCTGGTGGGTAGTCTGTCCGGCGGATGTGTGGAGGATGATCTGCTGGAAAAACTCACCCGGGGTGAACTGGCCGCCGATGGTGCCCAGTTTTTTCAATATGGCATCACCGCTGAGGAAACGGAAAAACTGGGTTTACCCTGCGGCGGCCACTTGTACATTGTGGTGGAACCCCAGCACCCCTCAACCGAGAGTATCGAGCACTTTCGCGCCCTGAACGACGCCTTGCAATCGCGCCACTGCGTGCAGCGGGAAGTGAACCTGCAGGCGCAGACCACAAAGGTCAGCAACGTTGAGCAATTTACCCCCCTGCATTGGGATGAAGCGGGACAAACCCTGACCCATACCTACGGGCCACGCCACCAGTTATTCATCATTGGAGCCGGTATGGTCAGCAAATATCTGGCTGATCTGGCCAAGCTTCTGGACTATGAAGTCACTGTTTGTGACCCCCGGGAAGATCTGCTGGCGGATTTTGGGGTGAGCGGGACCACTCTGATTAACGACATGCCGGATGACGCGATCCGCAAGCATGCCAAAGATGCCGCCACGGCCATTGTTGCCCTCACCCATGACCCACGCATCGACGACATGGGCCTGATGGAGGCGCTGACCACCGATGCCTTTTATATTGGTGCCATGGGCTCAACACGCACATCCGCCAGCCGGCGCGAACGGTTGCTGGCCCTGGATGTCAGCGAACAGGACATCGCAAAATTACACGCGCCCATCGGCTTGCCTATCGGCAGCAAAACGCCACCTGAAATTGCCATCGCCATTCTCGCCGAAATCACCGCGGTGCGAACCGCCCAGCAGGCGGCATCACGGCAGCGTCTAGCCGAGGTCAGCGCAGGCTGACGGTGGCTCAACCCCGGGTTGGCGCAGTTATTCTGGGTGCCGGATTTGGCCGGCGATTTGGTAGCGACAAACGCCTGCACCCACTGAATCAGGGCACCGTGGCGCAAACCACCTGCAAAAAATACCGCCGGGTTTTTGACCAGGTCCGGGTTGTCCTGCGTCCAGAAGACCGTGAACTTATAACCCAGTTGGAAAACCTGGGGGTACACCTGATTTTTGCCCCGGATGCTCACCTGGGCATGGGCCACTCCCTGGCGGCGGGTTTTGAAGGCCTGGATTGGACCTGGGCCTTTGTCGGCCTGATGGACATGCCCTATGTCCAGGTGGAAACCCTGAGGCAGTTGTACCGGTGCGCAGAACAGGCGCAGCCCGGCACAATTTTAACCCCGGCACTTACCCCGCCGGCGGTTGCGGAAGCCGACAAACTGGGGGTTAAACAGAAAGTTTGTCATCCCATTGGCTGGCACCGGCAATTTTTTGCGGAAATCAGCGCCTGCAGTGGAGACCGGGGTGCCCGGGAGATCCTGGGCCGGCACCTCAACCAACAGGTGCCCGTGCACAGCAGCGACCTGGGGCTGTGCCTGGATATCGACCACCCGGACGATGTGAGAGCAGATCTGTAAGCCCATTGGCCGGGTAGGCTGACATCGGCGTCCGGCAATTCACCTTGCGGCTCTATACTTCCTACCGGTCACTTCCTACCGGTCAGTTTCCAACGAACCACCTAAGCGGCTGGCCCAATCCAGTTTGCTGCGGCAGGATTCGTAAAAATCGTGGCCTGTGGGGTACAGCAATTTAAGGGGGGTGGAAAACTTCCGGATGCGTACCTCATCACCAATTTGCAGCTGCGCATCAATCTGGGAATCCCAACTGACCCGGCCTGCCCGCTGCCTGGCCTTGATCAATTTGATGCGGATATTGGCTTCGCCACGCACCACCAGCGGGCGTGACGT
>JANQMF010000227.1 GCA_028280225.1 Pseudomonadales bacterium
CTACCGGGTGCGCCACACCTCCCTTATCAGCAAAAAGCTGCCAAACTGGTAGACTGCTCGCTCGTTTCAAAACCGCTAGTACGCGGTTTTGCGCTCGCACCGGAATTAACGGATCGCTCATTCCTCCTTCCAGATCGCAGAGGCGCGTCCGCTGAGCAGCTCTTTGGTGAGCGCCTCGATTTGTTCGCGCAGGGCGGCCTCATCAAGTGCCTGGTCTTCCAGCGCCATCGTATGTGAAGCTGCACGCACGCGTTTCTTGGCTTCCAGCAGCGCGCGCTGCTCAACCATTTTCTGTAAGGGCAGGCGCGGTACCAAGGCATAGACAAGCTGGCAATCCATAGCATGTGCGGTGCGCTCTAATGAACTCAGCGTAATGGAGCCGGACAGCTCAGACTTTTCAATTTCATAGATGCGGGGGCTGGCAACGCCAATGCGGCGGCTCAATTGGCTGGCCGTCATGCCTAAGGCTTCGCGCACCGCCTTCACCCATCCTTTTGGCGGGCGCAGGAAATCTCTGGAATCCCTCAAAGGAGCCAGTTTCTTATCCAGATGTTTGCGGGCCATAGCCCGATCTTCGCTGCGCATGGTATTGCCTATAACGTAATCCTTTCCTTCATATAGATAAGATATATCTGATATTTTGTCAATATAAAAATAAGATATATCTTACTTAATAGGTGGAACTATAGAAGATATTTCTTATTCTCGTACCGCGTACTGCGGGGACTGGGATCTACTCGGCTCAATTTGAGCCTCCCCAAGCCGGGTTAACCCTGGTGCCTATTCCACACGGGCATTGTTTCTTCGAAGACTTCCGTGGGCACTTTTGTGATGGCGGTGGGTTGAGGCTCAAAGAGAATAGAAATTGCTTCGCTTTGGTTGCGCGGCTGGCCGCATAAGCCTCCTTGAACGCGCCGTGGAATGTTCTTTCTTGATATACCCTATAGGGGTATATAGTATGCGAAACATGAGCAGACTGAACCACACAAAATGGACCGTCGCCGTTTTCTGACAGGAACCGCCGTTGCAGGTGGAGCGCTTACGTTTCAGGCTGCCTTGCCTGCGTGGGCCCGGAGTGGTTCAGGCACTGACCTCAGTGGTATGAAGACCTTGTCAGGTTCGCGGTTTGATCTTCAAGTTGCTGCGGCGAAACACTTGATCGACGGCAAGCAAGGACGCGGTGTGCTGGTCAACGGTCAGCTACCGGCGCCGCTCCTGCGCTGGCGCGAAGGTGATGAACTCTCCATAAATGTGGCAAATCACTTGAAAACGGATACCTCGATTCACTGGCATGGCATCTTGTTACCGTTCCATATGGATGGTGTGCCGGGGGTGAGCTTTCCGGGTATCAAGCCGGGTGAAATCTTCACCTATGAGTTTCCGTTGATCCAGGCCGGGACGTATTGGTATCACAGTCACTCAGGGTTGCAGGAGCAACTTGGCCACTACGGGCCGATCATCGTTGAACCGCAAGGTAGCGATCCTGTGACCTATGATCGTGAATACGTCATCGTGCTGTCTGACTGGACATTTGAAGATCCTCATCGCGTATTCGCCAAACTGAAGAAGATGAGTCACTACTACAACTTTCAGCAACGCACGGTTGCCGACTTTTTCGATGATGTGCAGGCAGAAGGTTTTGATCGTGCTCTGTCTGAGCGGTTGATGTGGGGGGCAATGCGCATGAACCCTGCTGATATTGCGGATGTGACCGGTGCAACCTACACCTACCTATTGAACGGTCATAGCCCAGCGGAAAATTGGACGGGATTGTTTACGCCCGGAGAGAGGGTGCGGTTGCGTTTTATCAACGCTGCAGCCATGAGCATCTTCAATGTGCGCATACCGGGTCTACCCATGACGGTTGTGCAAGCGGACGGGTTGAACGTTGAGCCTGTCGAAACGGATGAATTTCAGATTGGTGTTGCGGAAACCTTTGACATAGTGGTCCGGCCCACAGCCAGGCAAGCTTATACGCTGATGGCTGAAAGCAACGATCGCAGCGGCTTTGCTCGTGCAACACTCACCCCCGAACTTGGTATGGGTGCACCGGTGCCCAACTTGCGCCCTCGCCCAACCCTGACCATGAAAGACATGGCCATGGATCACAGCGCTCATCAGATGGGTCGTTCCTCCATGCTGGGAATGGATCACTCCACAATGGATCACTCCAGAATGGGCCGGATGGGACATGGCGAAATGGATCGTTCCGCCATGACGAACGGCAATCACGCGAAGCATAAGGCACAAACGCATCATCATGCCAAGGGTCCAGGGGTTGTGGGACTGGCGATGAATCCCACTCATCGACTCGGGGAACGCCCTGCTGGATTAGAGGACGTGCCCCATCGCGTTCTCGTTTATACCGATCTAAGAGCGCTCGATCGCAATCCGGATGTCCGCGCGCCTGAAAGAGAATTGGAGTTGCATCTGACGAGCAACATGGAACGCTATATGTGGTCCTTTGACGGCGTAAAATTCTCTGAAGTGGATGGACCGATTATCTTCTACAAAGACGAGCGAGTGCGTTTGACTTTGGTGAATGACACGATGATGCCGCACCCGATTCATCTGCATGGTATGTTTTTTGACGTGGTCACCGGTGCGACCTCAGACGCGTACAAGCCGCGTAAACACACGATTGTCGCAAAACCCGGTGAGAAGCTTTCGGTTGATATTACGGCGGATGCTCCGGGCGATTGGTCGTTTCATTGTCATCTTCTTTACCACATGCACGCCGGGATGATGCGGGTAGTTTCCGTTCTCGATGAAAAGGCCCCCGCGTGAGCCGCTTTGTTGTCTTTCTACTCGTTGCTATCACAACGCCTTCAGGGTTCGCTGAAAACGCCGCTGATGCGTACTACGAGCCAACAGATATGGCAGAAGCACGCGCTGCCTTAAAAAAAGGACATGGCAGCCAAGTCAATACGCTGATCCTCGGGGAGCGGTTTGAATATCAATCTAACGATAATGATCCATTGACCGTATGGGAAGCGCAGGGCTGGGTGGGTGGTGATATCCAAAAGCTGTGGTTTAAGACAGAAGGTGAGTACGAAACGGAAAAAGGACAATTTGAAGAAGCCGAAGTGCAGGCGCTTTATAGCCGTGCGATCAGTCCCTTTTGGGATCTGCAGGCAGGGATTCGTCATGACCTTAAGCCTGACCCGTCCCGAAGTTATGCCGTCATCGGCGCCCAGGGTGTTGCTCCCTATTGGTTTGAACTCGATGGTCAGTTATTCCTGAGCAATGAAGGAGATATATCAGCGCGGCTGGAAGCAGAGTATGAGCTTAGACTGACCCAGCGTTTGATGCTGCAGCCACGCATCGAACTGAATGGCGCATTTTCGGATGACGATGAAATTGGCGTCGGTTCCGGCCTGTCAACGGCGGCGGCGGGGCTCCGCCTCCGGTATGAAATCACCCGCCAGTTTGCTCCCTACATCGGGGTCAGCTGCAACCGTGCCTTTGGCAAAACGAAAGACCTTGCCCGTGCTGACGGCAAGGACAGTGATCACGTCTCTTGGGTGGCCGGGATCAGATTCTGGTTCTAGTTCCAGGCGGTAGGGCCTGTTAATAAGCAACAAATCAGCTGACGCGGGTTAACTCGCCGAAACGAACCTCCCAATCCCCCTTGCGTTCGTTCAGGAATTTCTGTTTGCGCAAAGGCGGGAAATAAAAGTGTATTGAAATAGAATTATCTTTAAGTGCTTGCTTGCTGTGAATAATGCCTTTTTTCAGCTTGGTTATTTTTCGCTCGGGAATAACCTCCTTGTGCAGCCCCACAATGTCATCTCCCGAACTGATCCAACGGACCGCGGCATCTTGATCGTCAAACCGCCGGTGCATGGCTTCACCCCGGGCAAGGTACATAAATCCCTCGGTTTCGAAGTGATGATGGGGTGAATTGCGCCGCTTGGAATAAGGCCAGTACAGGATAAAGACATCGTATTCCTTGTCGTTGCGTTCAACGTTAAAAAATTCGAAGGCATCCGCGCGGTGATAAGGCACATCATCCGGCAGGTTCAGTTCACCCAGGCGGCTGTCGATCTCCTCCAGTTCTTTACCGCTGGGTTGAAGTTGGCTTAACATTTTTTCAATTCGGGCTTGCAGCGTATCCTGAACCTCACTGGTGGCCAGATAGCTTAGTCCTTCAACAAGTGAAAAGGGCGCAGGATGTGGGTTTTGGGCTTCTACACGTTTGGCGCTGTCGAACCACAGGCTGTGAAAGCTGCCAAGCAGGTCCATCACCACCGAATCGTTATCGTGCACATAGTAGAAGGAGTTAATATTCATCTGTCCCTTCATATAGTGGCCGGTGGCGGCCCAGAAGTGATTAGAGCCGGGTTTTTCCTTTCTCGTTACACAGATCAAAGGATATAACGGCATTTCACTGTGTGTCCGGTATTCCATTTTGCCCGGTTCCACGCTGGTACCCCCTTGAAGGTAACTGCGATGAAGGCTGGCACGGGATTCAATAAGCCGCTTAATGATCGAATCGTTGTGGCTCAGCATCTTATCCACGTAGTCCCCGGAAAAGCCCAAAGATTCGGACCGCCCCTTGGTATACACACAACCCTTTTCCAGGAATAGAATCTGTATATGAACACCCTGACGCATGGCATCTTCCAGGGGGGCGTATAACTGATCAAGATATTCAGCATAGGTATCCATAATGTAGATCGTGTCGTGGGCCCTGGCCTTGCCGATCTCGCGGATAGCGTCGAGAATTTTTCGGTTGTCTTTACGCACGTAGGGGCGCACATCCGACGGGAAAGGCATTTTGGATTCTGAAGGTCGATAACTGACCATGTTTTCTTCAGGCCGAATCAGGTCCAAAAATGTCTCGATTTTCGGCTCGTGTTCCGTGTCGCCTTTGCTGTCGTAGGAGATCCATTGAAAGTTGCTTGCGGAGTTGTTGCGCAGGCGGATAATCGGCTCCGGCACGTCGGGAACCAGTACATACCAATCTGAATGCACGTCGATTTGCTGGCTCATAATCCCGTCTATCCAGTCGATTTCCCAATCGTGCATGCCAAAACCGATAAACAGCACAGCATGATTGCTGAATATATGCCGCAGGTATTCCTGATAGTGGGGAATGCGTTTCAGTTGACGGTAATCGCTTTCGGACAGCACCAGGGAAGAGTCCAGGGAGAGGTCTTGCGACCATTTGCCGTGGGCGTGATAAACGTGACTTTCAGACTCCCTGATAATGTCCAGGGTGCGGGAATAATCCAGCCAGTCAATACTTGAATTTGCAAGCTCCTGGGCATGGACATCTCCGGTTTCCGTCAGTGCCTGTTCCAGGGTAAGGTCGTAGTTGGTGGTGACGTAGGAGTTAAATGGCGTTGCCGCCAGATTTCTGCACAGCGACGACAGACCTTCGGGGCGAAGATCAAAACGGCGTTGCAGCAGACTTTTATAATGTTCCGGGTCTTCCTGTTTGATGAACTCGGCCAGCTCCTGGAAGTTGCCGGAGTCCAGGCAGTTGGAGAGATACGCACGGTAAGATTCACTGCCGCTGAAGCCCTCGAGCAGTTCTTCCATGAGTTCCCGCCAGCTTGGGTAGCCGCAGGAAATAGACACCCCCGCGCCGATAAAAGCCACCAGCGAGCCGTTGCCCAGGTAGTACTTTAACGATTGAAAGACCTTATCCCGGTCTAGTCCAATGCAGCTGAATCTGTTCATTGTTGTACGCTCCATGTGATGTGAAGAATGTAAAGCTATCATACATAATCGCCTGGTGGCGCCGGGGGCGGGGTATCGACGCTGATGCACATTCGGTAACCAGCCTCGGCAACGGTGTGATCATTGGGTAAACTGTGGCGCAGACTATAGCTACCGGTTTAACCATTCGCCTTGAAAAGAGAGGGAGCTGAAGAATTTGCCATTGCCGGGCACCGTATTGCTCCGGGTCAGCGCTTTCAGTTTGATCTGCCGGCCGCCAGTCTTTATACCAACACGCCGCTGAATATGCCTATCGAAGTTATTCATGGAAAAAGGCGTGGCCCGGTTTTGCTGGTGTGCGCGGGTATTCATGGTGATGAGCTAAATGGTGTGGAAATTATCCGCCGCTTACGGGCCATGCGCGGGCTGAACAATTTGCGCGGTACCCTGGTATTGGTACCCGTGGTGAACTTGTTTGGTTTTATTCACCAATCCCGGTATCTGCCGGACCGGCGTGACTTGAACCGCTGTTTTCCCGGCCGGGAGCAAGGTTCGTTAGGGTCCCGGGTGGCCCACCTGTTCTTTGAAGAGGTGGTGACCCGCTGTACCCACGTGATTGATTTGCACACCGCAGCCATCCACCGTGACAACTTGCCGCAAATCCGGGCTGCCCTGGACGAACCCGGGGTGCGGGAGATGGCCATGGGATTCAAAATTCCGGTGATCATCAATTCCGGCCTCATTCAAAACAGTTTGCGCCAGGCCGCGGGCAGTCTGGGCCTGCCGGTAATCACTTACGAGGCGGGTGAGGCGCTGCGGTTGGATGAGCGTGCCATTGTCACCGGCGTGCGGGGGATTGTCAGCGTCATGCGGTCGTTGCAGATGCTGGCAACGCGCCGTATCAAAACCGTGCCTGCGGAACCCTATATAGCAACGTCTTCAAAATGGTTTCGGGCGCCCTCGGACGGCTTGTTCAGACCTGTGGCCAAATTAGGCACCCGGGTGAAGGCTGGAGATACCCTGGGCGTGGTGGCCACCCCTTTTGCGGACGGTGAGGAGCTGTTGGCTTCACCCGTTAACGGCATTGTTGTGGGGATCACCAACCTGCCTCTGGTGAATGCCGGTGAAGCCCTTTTTCACGTGGCGCAATTTCACCGGAGCACGGCCGTGGAGGATGAAATTGCCGCCCACGGCAGTAATATCGAGGAGGACCGTCTGTTTGATATCGAAGCGGTGTCGCCCTTTCCTCAAGACACCCAACAGACTTAGTTTTGTGTGGTTATTGAGACATATACCAGCCACCGTTGGGAGACAAGGTTTGTCCGGTCATAAATTTGGCTTCTTCGCTGGCCAGGTAAACCGCGGCCCAGGCAATGTCGTCCGCATCACCCAGACGTCCCATGGGTGTGGCTGCTTTCAACATAGGGTGCATGGGGGCTAACGGATCTGTCATGTCGGTGTGTATCCAGCCCGGTGCTATGGCATTCACCCGAATATTGTACCCCACTACTTCGTGGGCCAGGGACCGGGTAAATCCCAGAATTCCGGCCTTGGCGGCACAGTAGGCGGTGCCGCCGCCGCGGCCGAATGTGCCCATAATTGAACCCATGTTGATGATGTTGCCGCTCCGCTGTGGATTCATCAGCTTCAAAGCCTCCCGGCAGCAGAAAAAGGTGCCGTTCAGATGTACACCCAGCATGCGATGCCAATCGTCATCCGACAGCTCCATGGTGCCGGTATCTCCGGTTGGGGGTTCGCCGGCGGCGGCACGCTGCATGCGTTCCACGTTATCCAGAACCCGCTGCTGTGCATTGTTATCCCCTTCCAAGCCACTGATTCCGGCGTTGTTGACCAGAATGTCCAGCCGCTCGGTCATGTCGGCTACTTGTTCAAACATCCGGGCAACAGAAGCTGAATCGGCAACATCACCGGCGACAGCCTGACCACCCAGGCTGTCTGCGGTGGCCTGGGCGGGTGCAATATTCAGATCGTTGATGATCACCTGCGCCCCTTCGTCAACAAATCGCTGGGCAATGGCCCGTCCCAGGCCCCGGGCCGCGCCGGTGATGAGTGCGGTTTTGCCGGCCAGTCTGCGGCCGTTAGTGTCGTTCGTCGGCATGGTGTTCTCCCTTCCTAAAAATACCCAATCTATCCTTAGCCGGTGGTTGGTCACAAGCCCGGTTGCAGTCAGCACCCGGGGTAAGGTCTTGATGCAAGTGATGGCGTTCACGTTGGGGTGAAATGGAATTCATCTGCTTTGCCGGGAAGCCTGTGTTAACCTGCGCGCCGATTTTGAAGCTGCGTTAAAAAGAAGGCCGCCATGAGTAAAAGTCAATTTGATTCCATTGAAGATGCGATAGCCGCTATTCAGGCCGGGGAAATGGTTGTGGTTGTGGATGATGACGACCGCGAAAACGAAGGTGACTTGATTATGGCAGCCAGCAAAGCCACTGCGGAGTCCGTGGCATTCATGATCCGCCATACCAGCGGCATCTTGTGCGCGCCGCTGTTCGAAGATCAGGCCACGCGCTTGCATCTTGATCCCATGGTGGCGCGCAACGATGCACCCATGAGCACCGCCTTTACGGTATCCATTGACTACAAGCAGGGCCTGACCACGGGTATTTCCGCGGAAGAAAGAGCCGCCACGGTACAGGCTTTGACCAACAGTAATGTTTCTGCCCAGGATTTTGTTCGTCCCGGACACATCTTTCCGCTGGTTGCCCGCCAGGGTGGGGTATTGACCCGTTCCGGGCATACCGAAGCCGGGGTAGATCTGTCGGTGCTGGCGGGTTTGCCGCCGGTGAGCTTGCTGGCGGAACTGGTCAACGATGACGGCACGGTTCAGCGCCTGCCCCAGTTACTTGAGTTTGCCGCGACCCACAAGTTAAAAATAATCACCATTGCAGACCTGATTGCCTATCGTCAGGTGCGTGAACAGCTGATTGAACGCCAATACGAATTTTCTGTGATCACCCAGATTGGGCCGGCCCGGGGTTTTGCCTATCGCACGATGTTTGAAGATGCGGAACATCTGGCCCTGGTTTTTGGTGAAATTGGTCAGATGGACGCTGTACCGGTGCGCATTCACCGGGAAAAGCTGGTGGACGACGTATTTGGTTCCCAGTCCCGGGACCACAACAGAAACCTGGTTGAAGCTTCTCTGGCCAAAATACAGGAGCTGGGTGGTGGGGTGATGATCTACTTGCGTACGGGTTTTGTCGGGGTGCCGAATGCCAAGTTGGATGAGCAAACCAAGGAAGAAGAGCGTCGCAGCCAGTGGCTTGAGGTGGGGGTTGGTGCGCAGATACTGCGGGATTTAGGGGTCAGCAACATTCGCCTGATTGCCGGCCGGCAGGTTGAGTATGTGGGTGTTGGCGGCTTTGGCCTGACCCTGGAATCAACCGAACTGCTCTAGTCCTTGTCCGGCAAAGGACTTGCTGTCCTGCGATAACGGAAGCCGGATGCCTTGGCGTTGGTGCCAACGTAGACAATCCTAATCGCCCGGGTGCGGGTTTGACAGCAGCTGCAGAACAACCGGTGTCTTAAGCGCTGGATTTCGTACCCGGCCCCTTCATCCCGGATAATCCTGGCCACATCCACCCATACCACCCTTTGGCACGGTTCACAAACCGCGTAAAGTTGGAAGCTTTCGACTAATTCGCCTAAGGTATACATAACTGTATATTTATACAGCAACTTCGGATTCGATTGTGCACCTTTGCACAGATTTTTGTGCAAAAGTGCACAATGTTGCCGGTCCGGGAAATTCAATACCAGGGTGTGTATACAATCAGAGCCTGGTCAGGATGTGAGCATATGACGCAACAAGCTGAAGATTTACCCATAGCCATCACCTTGGGAGACCCGGCGGGGGTGGGTCCGGAAGTTGCGGCCAAGGTGATAGCCCGGCGTTGCGTGGATGGGGCCCGGGACAAGTCCGGCGAGCGGGACTGGTTGCTGGTCGGTCCGCGCTGGGCTTTGGAACTGGGTGCGGAAATTGCCGGGGTAACATTGCCGCCCATTCCCAGTGGCAAAATAGATACGGCCCTTGGTCTGGGTTTACAAGAAGTCTCCGCGGCAAAACCGGACAATTTTGAGTTGGGGGTGATCCAGGCTGAATGTGGCCGTGCGGCGGTGTTGGCGGTGGAATGGACGGGTCAGGCGGCATTACAGGGTAAAGTTGCCGCCATGGTGACCTGTCCGCTGAATAAAGCAGCCATTCATGCCGCCGGTTATGTGGATGATCTTGGGCACCAGGAAATACTTGCGCGCCTGACCGGGGCACAGTGGACAGCCACCCTGTTAATGACCCCGGGGTTAAAAGTGGCCCACCTGTCCACACATAAATCCCTGATTGAAGCCGCCCGCTATGTGACCCGGGATACGGTGCTGGAGAAGCTCTCCCTGTTGCACAACACATTATCCGGTTGGGGGTTGGAAGCCCCCAGAATTGCCGTGGCGGCGCTGAACCCACATGGCGGTGAAGAGGGTTTGCTGGGCCGGGAAGAAATTGAGGCGCTGACCCCGGCGGTGACGGCGGCGAAACAACAGGGTATGCGGGTATCGGGTCCAATCCCGGCGGATTCGGTATTCAATCGGGCCATTGACGGTGAATTTGATGTGGTGCTGGCGCTTTATCACGATCAGGGGCACATCGCCATCAAGGTGCACAATTTTCACGAATCCACCACCGCAACCATGGGTATCCCCTTTGTCCGGACCTCGGTGGATCATGGTACGGCATTTGACATTGCCGGGGCGGGTGTGGCGGACCCCCAGGGACTGGAAGCGGCAATTGCGGTTGCTGAACAGATCTGTGCCGGACAGCTACGGTAGGCGAAAAGATTATGGTAGGGTTTGACTCGGTCAAATGAAAACACATGCTGGGGGAACAATGAAAGCAGCTGTATTTCGGGAAGTGAATGTACCCATGGAGATTGAGGACATTCAGGTCTCCAAGCCCGGGCCCAGAGAGGTTCTGGTGCGGACCAAGGCAGCTGGTATCTGCCACTCTGATATGCACTTCTGGAATGGCACCTATCCCGGTCAGGTACCCATGGTGCTGGGTCACGAGAGTGCAGGGGTAGTTGAAGAGGTAGGCAGTGATGTGCACTACGTCAAACCGGGCGACCATGTCATCACTTGCTTGTCGGTATTTTGCGGGCATTGCGAAAAGTGTCTGACGGGACATTTGTCCCTGTGTCAGGAGCCGGAGGTTAACCGGGGTGCTGACGAAGAACCCCGTCTGTCCCAGGGAGAACAGGCTGTTTTGCCGTTTGCCCAGTTGGGCTCCTTTGCGGAAATGATGCTGGTTCATGAACACGCGGTGGTAAAAATCCGTGACGACATGCCCATGGACCGCGCTGCTCTGATCGGCTGCGGGGTGACCACCGGCGTGGGTTCAGTTATCCACACCGCCTCGGTTGAACCCGGCGCCACGGTAGCGGTCATCGGCTGTGGCGGCATTGGTTTGTCTGCCATCAACGGTGCGGCCATTGCCGGAGCGTCGCGGATTTTTGCCGTGGACATGGTGCCGTCCAAGCTCGAATTGGCGCGAAAATTTGGTGCTACGGATGTCATTGACGCCAGCGACGGTGATGCGGTGGCCAAGGTCGTTGAAATGACCGGCGGCGGGGTGCACTACAGCTTTGAAGCCATTGGCCTGAAGGCCACCGCGGAACAGGCGTTTGAAATGTTGCGCATGGGTGGGACCGCAACGGTGATCGGCATGATTCCGCCGGGGGATATGGTTTCCCTGCATGGTGTGGAGTTCCTTTACGAAAAGAAAATTCAGGGTTCCATGATGGGTTCCAACCGCTTCAGGGTCGATATGCCGAGATTTGTCGATTTTTACCTGCAGGGTCGTCTGCATCTGGACGATCTGGTGTCAAACCGCATAAAGCTGTCGGATATCAACGAAGGTATGGCGGCCTTGGAAACCGGGGAAGTGGCGCGCAGCGTCATCATGTTCGACTAAAACCCCGGGAGGTATCATGCGTTGGTTGTCTTTTCTTCGGGATGGCAAACCGTCTTTTGGTTATATCACCCGGGACGGTGAGGGTGTGGTGGATGTGGGTTGCCGGGTGGACTACCCCAGCCTGCGCCACGCCATTGCCGGGGATGCGCTGTTGGACATGGTTGCCCGGTGTGGTGATGAAGCGGATCTGGCGCTGCGCGACGTGATTTATGCGCCGACCATTACCAACCCTCGCAAAATTCTATGTGTGGGGTTGAACTATAAGGCGCACCAGGAAGAAACCGGCCGGGGTGGTGAGGGGGTACCAACGGTATTTGTCCGTTTTGCCGCGGCCCAGGTAGGCCATCAGCAGCCGATGATTCGTCCCAAAGAATCAAATACCCTGGACTATGAGGGTGAGATAGCCATGATTATCGGCAAGGGAGGACGTCGGATTGCGCAGGCAGATGCTCTGGATCATGTGGTGGGTTTTGGCATCTACAACGACGGCAGCGTGCGTGAATACCAGCGGCAGACCAGTCAATTTACGCCGGGTAAAAATTTTACCGCCACCGGCGGCTTTGGTCCCTGGATGATGACCATCGACCAGGTCAGGGATGAAGCAGGGGACCTGGATAGCCTGGAACTGACCACCCGCCTGAACGGTGAGGTTATGCAACATGCCACTTCGGGCCTGATGGTGCACGGTTTCAGTGAACTTATCGAATTTTGTTCTACATTTATTGAGCTGGAGCCCGGTGATGTGATTGTGACAGGCACTCCGGGGGGTGTGGGCAGCGCCAGAAAGCCGCCGGTTTTTATGGATGACGGTGACGTTGTTGAAATTGAAGTGAAACCCATCGGCAAGCTCACCAATCCGGTTGTTGGAGAGTCTTAGGCCAACGTGAAATTTGGCATTGGACAAAGTGTACCTCGCAAGGAAGACCCCCGCCTGCTTACCGGCGGCGGTGAATTTACCGACGACGTTAACCTGCCCGACCAGGTTTATCTGCGGATTTTCCGATCCCCATATGCCCATGGGCGGCTGACAGCCCTGGACATTCAACAAGCCCTTACCCTGGAAGGGGTGCTGCGTATATTCACCGCGGGGGACTTAAAGCAGCTGGGCAGCCTGCCCTGTCGCGCCGTGCTTACCGATGCCAGTGGGGAGCCGGCCTTTGTCCCACGGCGGCCCATCCTGGCGGAAGATAGGATCTGTTTTGTGGGTCAGGCCATTGCCGGGGTGGTTGCGACCTCCCCGGAAATTGCCCAACAGGCGGTGGACCTGATTACCGTGGACATAGACGATCTTGTCGCAAACGTCGACCCCGCTGCCGCGTTGGACCCCAACACCCCGGTGATTCATGCCGGGCGGGACACCAACCTGTGTGTGCACTACGAGCGCGGGGATGCGGATGCGGTAGGGCAGGCCATGCAACAGGCCACCCACAGGGTTGAGGTAAATCTGGTGAACAACCGGGTGGCGCCCACCCCCATGGAACCGCGGGCCAGTCTGGGCTACTTCGATAAGCAAAAAAATCAATATGTACTGTACAACCCCAGCCAGGGTCCGGTGGCCCAGCAGGGGGTACTGGCAAATGCGATATTTAACGTACCTGTTGAACAGGTCCGGGTCATTTCCCTGGACACCGGAGGTGGTTTTGGTATTCGCGGCGAGGTCCACCCGGAAGCCTGCCTGGTCCTGCATGCCGCCCGGGAATTGGGTGTGCCGGTCAAATTTACCGGTGATCGCTCAGAAATGTTTCTGGCGGACACGCACGGCCGGGACAATATCACCCGGGTAACCGGGGCATTTGACGCTGAGGGTCTTTTTCTGGGCTTGCGCGTGGAGACCACCGCTAATTTAGGTGCTTACTGCAACGCGGTCGGACCCTTTGTGCCGACGGTAGCCGGTGGGCGGGTGGTGGGTACGGTCTACCGGATTCCGGCCGTGTATCATTCTGTACAAACGGTATTTACCAATACCATGCCGGTGGGGGCCTACCGGGGGGCGGGGCGCCCGGAAGCCTGTTACGTCATGGAGCGGCTGATGGACGCGGCCGCCAGGCAGCTGGACATGGATGCCATCACGTTAAGAAAGCTCAACTTTATTCAGCCCGCGCAGATGCCCTACCTGATGCCTTCGGGGGTTGAACTTACCGGTGGGCACTTTAGTGAAACGTTAGATCTTTGTGTGTCCGTAAGTGACTGGCCGGGTTATAGGCGCCGGATGCAAAACTCCGCGTCCAGGGGATTGCTGCGCGGCCGGGGTATCGGCTACTACGTGGAATCCAGCGGGGGTGTCCCGGAGGAAGAAGCACGGATACTGGTCAACGAAGACGGTTCGGTGGATGTTACTGTGGGCACTTTCAGCCACGGGCAAGGTCACCGCACCACGTTTTCGCAAATCATCAGCGAGCAGTTAGACATTCCCTTTGACCAGATCAACATAATTCAAGGGGATACCAGCCAGGTTAAGTTTGGCGGCGGTACCGGCGGCTCGCGCTCATCTCAAATGGGAGGAGTGGCGGTAGGTGCGGCATGCCGGCATATGTTGGCTGATGCCCGGGAGATTGCCGGTGAACTATTGCAAAGCCCCACCGAAAGCATCAGTTATGCCGGCGGTGAATTTTCCAGCAGCCGGACCGGTTCAGCGGTATCCCTGGCCCGTGTTGCCCAGGCTGCCGGGACCCCACAATTTGGCGGACTGGGATTGACCAGGACACATCGTTACAACCGGGGTTCCGGCTATACCTTTCCTAACGGTTGCCATATCGCGGAGGTTGAGATTGACCGCGAAACCGGTGTGGTCACCTTGGACCGGTATGTGGCCGTGGATGATTGTGGCCGTGTGATCAACCCCTTGCTGGCTGCGGGGCAGGTCCACGGTGGCGTGGTACAGGGGGTCGGCCAGACCATATTTGAACAGATCACCTACAATGGCGACGGCCAGCTTTTAAGCGGCACGCTGATGGACTATGCCATGCCCCGTGCCAGCCAGGTCCCGGATGTGCAGGTGCACTTTAATGAGGTGCCGGACCCCAACAACGAATTGGGGGTTAAGGGTATTGGCGAAGGGGGTGCCTGCGGTGCCCCGCCCGCCATCGTCAACGCGGTACTGGATGCCCTGAGCCTTTTGGGGGTAACCACCATCGATATGCCCCTGACCCCGGAAACCGTCTGGCGCACCCTGCAAAACCGCTAACGTTGGGGTCAGACCCCAGTGTTAGCGGTTTTGCGAATACCTTGACACAGGGAGGTGGGGTAGCGATAGTCCAGAGTCACTGTTTTAGCAAGCTTCGGGGGGAACATGACTAAGGCAAACTATCCGGTTATTTCCGCGGATTCACATATCACTGAACCGCCCAATACCTACATCGACTATATCGACCCGGCCTGGCGTGATCGTGCGCCAAAAATGATCAACTCGGCGGACAAAGGTGATCTTTTTGTTATCGATGGCATGAGCCGTCCCATTGCCATGGGTTTGGTCGCCGCTGCCGGCAAGCCTGCGGAAGAAATTGTGGAGACCGGAATCACCTTTGATCAGCTCCATCGCAGCGGCTGGGATCCCAAGGCCCGGGTTGCTGACCAGCAACGTGATGGCGTGGCGGCTGAGATTATCTACCCCACCGTGGGCATGATGATTTGTAACCATTCGGATTTTGATTACAAAAAAGCCTGTTTTGACGCCTACAACCGGTGGATCACGGAATATTGCGAGGAGGACAAAACCCGTTTGTTAGGTTGTGGGCAGACCGCCATGCGTACCCCGGAAGAAGGGGTGCAAGATATCCGCGCCATACACGCTGCCGGCTTACGGGGTGTCATGATGCCGGGTGACCCGGCGGTTGAAGACTATGACAGCCCAATTTATAACCCGGTATGGGAAACCGCCATAGAGCTGAATATCCCACTCTCGTTTCACATCCTGACCATGAAAAGCAGCGACACCCGGGGGCCGCGCATCAATACGTTCCTGTCCATTATCCGGGGTAATCAAGACATTATGGGCACCCTCATTTTTGGCGGTGTATTCGAACGCTATCCGGAGTTGAAAGTTGTTTGTGTTGAAGCAGATGCCGGCTGGGTCCCCCACTACCTGTATCGCATGGATCATGCTTACAAAAGGCACCGCAATTGGCTGGCCCCGGGCATCACATTGTCTAAACTGCCGTCGGAGTACTTTTCGGAAAATATATACACCACCTTCCAGGACGACTGGGTTGCCTTTAAGTCTGCCAACGATATGAATTGGCGGCGATTGCTGTGGGCAAATGACTTCCCTCACAGTGATTCAACCTGGCCCTGGTCGCAGGAAATGCTGGCAGAACAGACCAAGTCACTGACGAGCGAACAAACACGAGCCATTCTTTGTGAGAACGTGGCTGATCTTTATGATATAGACCTGGCTGTATTGGAGTCCGTTGCATGAGCTATACGGGGGCGGATTTAGTTGCCCAAGCGCTGGCGGATTTGGGGGTAGAACATGTATTTGGCATCGTCAGCATCCACAACATGCCCATCATGGATGCCATTAACCGCTTGGGTAAGACCAAAATAATCGACGTGCGGCACGAACAAGCCGGCACACATGCCGCGGATGGTTATGCCCGGGCCTCGGGAAAGCTTGGGGTCATGCTCGCATCCACCGGTCCCGGTACGGCAAATACGGTCACCGGTCTTTACGAGGCGCAGTACGGCTCGTCCCGGGTTCTTGTCATCACCGGCCAGGCGGAAACCGGGTTTTACGGCAAAGGGTTGAGTTACGTTCACGAAGCGGAAAACCAGATACCCATGCTGGCCTCGGTCTGCCGCAGGGTCGAAAGT
>JANQMF010000234.1 GCA_028280225.1 Pseudomonadales bacterium
ATAAACACGCAGCGCGGCATGGGGAACTTGGGCGCCCAGATCCATATCAAACTGGCGTTGGCTCAAATAGTCCATGTATTCAGGAAAAGATTCCCAGGCCCAGGGTAAACCTTCGTGCAAAGCCACCCCGGGAATGTCTTCAACCCCCTCCATTAATTCCACCAGCAGGTTGTGATCGGTCGGGCGCACCGGCGCAAATCCCACGCCGCAATTGCCCATGACAACCGTGGTAACGCCGTGATGGCTGGACGGCGACATGCGGTTGGACCAGGTTGCCTGCCCATCGTAGTGGGTATGGATGTCGACAAAACCCGGCGTGACCAAGGCGCCCAGGGCGTCCACCTCCTGCTTACCCTTGGCGGAAACCTTGCCAACCTGGGTGATTTTCCCGTCGGCAATGGCCACATCACCGCTCTTGGGTTGTGCCCCGGTGCCGTCGATTATCGTCCCACCTCGAATGATCAAATCTGGCTGGCTCATCGCTGTCTCCTTCTGAATGTTCGACCTGAATTGCTCAACCCAAAATACCGGGTATTCTGGACAGAGACCAATTATACAATGGCATTTGTTCAGCGCACTGGCGCCTGCTTCACCCTATTTCTACCACTAATTCCGCCACAATAAAAATGATACAGTCCCCGTGGCTTGTGGATTTTAAGGACTACCGTGCGCAAAGCAGCCATAATCTTGATTGTCTTAGCCATATTAGTGGTTATTGGGGCAAATTTATTTATCAGCGAAAGTGAGGTTGAACTCACCAGAACCGCTGACAATACCACCATCCGCATGACCACCGCCGGTGAGGTTGTCGGCTTTATCGACCGCTTGGGTACCCGTGCCTGGCAGGGTATCGCCTATGCCCGGCCACCCACGGAAAACAACCGTTGGCGGGCACCGCAACCGCCCTTACCCCATGGCAATCGATACAGTGCCTTGGACACCGGGCCTGCCTGCCCTCAATATGCCTCGTTGTTAAGCGGCGCATCACCCGAGGTAAGCAGCGAAAGCGGCACCGCCATTGCCGGCGATGAAGACTGTTTGTACCTTAACATCTGGTCACCCCCAATGCCGCCGGTTTACCCGTCATGGTGTGGCTGCACGGCGGTGGTAATACCGCCGGACAGGGTGGCAACTACAACGGTGCGAGCCTGGCATCCAGCCGGAATGTTGTAGTCGTCACCCTCAACTATCGGCTCGGTGTTTTTGGCTGGTTCAGCCATCCGGCTCTGCAGACCGGGGACCTGCTGGACGACAGCGGCAACTACGGCACCCTGGATATCATTCAAGCCCTGTCCTGGGTGCGGGAGAATATTCGTGCCTTCGGCGGTAACCCTAAGAACGTGACCGTCTTTGGCGAATCGGCAGGTGCGTCGAACGTGCTGACCCTGATGGCCAGCCCTCTGGCCAAAGGTCTTTTCCACCGGGCAATCAGCCAAAGTGGCGGTTTTTATCTGCACGCCATGCAAGCCGCGCAAGCTTTTGCTGCGGACGGCGGCCACCGGGCAAGCAGCGCAGAGTTGGTGAACAAACTTATCCTGGCAGACAACCTGGCAACCACAGAGGAAGCGGCACGGGCTTATCAACAACAAATGAGCACACCAAGACTCCGCGAGTACTTGTACAGCAAATCCGTTAGCCAGCTTTTTGCACAACTACCCGCCGCGGTTTTTGGCATGGTCAACCTGCCCACCCGTTTTGGTGATGGCCATGTTCTGCCCATGGCTACCGCCGAGGCGGTATTTTCCGACCCCTCCCGGCACAACCCCGTGCCGGTCATACTGGGCACCAACCGGGACGAAGACGCCACCTTCATGGTGGGCGACCCTGCCCATGTTGAAACCTGGTTTGGATTTTTGCCCCGCTTAAAAGACCCACAAGCGTATCAACAACTGGTTTATTACCGCAGCCTGGCACGAAAAGAAAGTGGCGTGGACAGTCTGGCCACCTATATGCACCGGGCCGGGAATCCCCGGGTCTTTGCCTACCGTTTCGACTGGGACGAGTTGACGAGCCCGGGCGGCTTTGACCTGGCCACCGCTCTGGGTGCCGGCCACGGCATGGAAATCCCCTTTGTATTTAACGACTTCAACACCCTGGGATTGGCGGGGTTATTTCCGGATAGCCCGGAGCAATTTGATCTGGCCGCTGCCATCACCTCCTATTGGACCAATTTTGCCCATCACGGCGATCCCGCTTCCGGCAGCGAGGGTAACCTGCCTGTCTGGCATGCCTGGGGGACCGGCAATGGCCATACCCTGCTGCTGGATAACCCGGCGGACCCCGGCATTCGCATGGACGATGGCATTGTGACCCTTCGCGGAATCAAGGCAGAACTGGCCGGCGACACCACCTTTGCCCAGGCCGAAACCCAGTGTAAAGCCTACGCTCAGAGTTTTTTTGGGGACAATTTTGACCAAGGTGAATACGTCCAGCTTAATCCGGTCTGCCCGGATCTGGATCCAAAAGATCTATCACCCTTTTAAGCCACGCGGTTGAGTCACAGGCTGTGCCGCCTTCGGATTTGACCGGCAGGGCTTTATAATCGATTGCTATCCCGCTTGAGCAACCCTGAACATTTGATCTTACAAGTCTTATCAGTAGTTACCCCCGTTTTCCTGATTGCCGGCATCGGCTATCTGTGGATACGCAAGCATCAGCCTTTTGACAACCAGACCATCAGCAGTCTTGTCATGCTGATTGGCAGCCCCTGCCTGATTTATTCATCCCTGACCACCAACGCACCGGCGCTAAGCCAATTGTTGCAAATGGCCGGTGCCGCGCTTTTTACCATTTTGGGTGCCATTGTCTGTGCCATGGTTTTTCTGAAAATTACCGGCTGGAAGCTCACCACCTATCTACCGGCACTGGTGCACCCCAACGGCGGTAATATGGGGCTGCCGGTGTGTCTGCTGGCTTTTGGCGAAGCGGGACTGGCCCTGGGCATGGCTTACTTTTTTGTCAATTCCATCTCCCAATACACCATCGGCCTGTCCGTCTCCTCCGGCCACTTTCATCCGGCAACTCTATTTCGCCAACCGGTCATCTGGGCTGTGGTTCTGGTCCTCACTTTGCTGGTGTTTGATCTTGAAATGCCCAAGTGGTTTAACGACACCACCACCCTGCTGGGTGGCATTACCATCCCCGCCATGCTGCTGATGTTGGGTACATCCCTGGCCAAGCTCAAGATTTCGGCCATCCGCCAAACCCTGAGTGTTGCTGTTCTGCGCTTGCTGCTGGGCCTTGTGCTGGGTTTAAGTGCCATTTATCTGTTTGATTTAAGCGGTACCCTGGCCGGTGTTGTCCTGCTGCAAGCAACCATGCCGTCAGCGGTTTTTAACTATGTTTTTGCTGAACAATACAACCGCGAACCCGACAAAGTGGCTGCGGTTATTTTGCAGAGCACCTTATTGAGTGTTATCAGCCTGCCCTTGTTAGTCGCCTGGGCACTTCGCTTGTAGCGTACTGATGGTCCCCGGTGGATTGATCCCGTAATCAATCTCTGATCAATTGAAAGACAAAACTGCCATGGGCGGCAAGCACCGAGGTTTGCCCCTGAACAAATAGCTCCCCGCGCAGGGTGGCCACACGTGAAGTCTGACTGACAACTTGTGTACGCGCCCGGAGCTGATCGGCGGCGTGACAGCCACGTATATAGCTAACATTGGCATTCAGGGTAACGCCGCGCGCACCTTGAGAGGACAGCGCGTACGCACACGCGGTATCCAGCAGGCTGAAGGCAACGCTGCCGTGGGCAAACCCCGCGGCATTAATTAAGGAACCCGGCACAATTGCGGACATCTCACAAAGCCCGTCACTGGCTTGTACAACTTCGATGCCAAAGGTAGCCAGGATCTGTTGATCCCCCGCCATCGCGCGCTGCACCCGTTCGTGTATTTTCAATTGGCCTCCCGTTGGTATGTACTCATTGCACCAGATCCTTAAACCCCATCTTGAACCTCACGATGGGAATCCCCCGTAAATCCGATATTATGCTGAGCATGCAAACCTGTACATGGGCACCAACCGTCTTCCAAGGCACTCAGGTGGTTACCAAAAGCGCTGCCGCAAGCGCCCCGCCGCCGGCGGAAACCTTACAAGGGCTAACCCGGGACCTGGTGCAACGTTACGAACAGATGGGTGTGTCCCACCTGCTGGTTGCCCAGCGCTGGTGGGGGAATGGCCAAGACATCGAAGGCTCATCCTTGGATTGTCTGGCCATGACCGCCATGTTTCTAGCAGCCACGCAAAAGATAAACCTGGTTACCGCCATCCATCCGGGTTTTTTTCACCCCACCGCCATTGCCAAGTGGGGTGCCACTCTTTCCCAGTTGGGTGGCGGACGTTGGGCCATCAACATCACCAGCGGATGGAATATGCAGGAATTCGACATGTATGGCATCGACCCGCTGTCCCACGATGAGCGTTATGCGCGGGCTGCGGAGTTCATCACCGTATTAAGAGGTGCCTGGGAAAATAGCCCCTTCACCCACACCGGCACCTTTTACCGCTGCAAGGACCTGCATCTGGAACCCCGCCCGGAACACCCACTGCGGATATTTCAAGGCGGACAGAGTGACGCTGCCATAAACATGGCTGCTGAGCATGCGGATTGGATGTTTCTAAACGGGGGAAATCTCCAGCGTATACAGACTATTATCACCAAAGTCAGAGCAGCCTGCCGGGGCAGCGGCCGTGACGTCCGTTTTGCTCTATACGCCGCCCCGTTGTGCCGCGAAGACGACCACACAGCCTGGCAGGAAATAGAGCGCCGTCTGGCTGCGGTTGATCCGGTCATGCTCAGCCAACGTAAGTCCAGACTCCGCGAAGGTGCACAAGGCATGTGGGGTGATGCGGACCCCTTAAGTGCTCTGGACACCAACGAGGGATATAGCTCCCGGTTAATCGGCTCTCCGGAGACGATTTTGCGCCGGATCACAGAATTTCAAAAAATTGGCATTGATATGCTGCATCTGGAACTTCGCGACGCACTTTTTAATTCAAAAGTGCTGCCTGTGTTGGCAGAACTGTAAAAATACCCCTCAAACAAGTTGTACCACGCGCAATCCTTGATAAACTTAATGGTAGATGAAGGTGCAGCGAGGGAGCGAGTTAGCACAGCTGTCTTTTTAACGGCAATTTGATGTCAACCAATAAAATCAAAAACCGTTAAGACATTACCTGGATTTGTATGGGTACGTTCAGCCGCCCGAGGTTTGAACCCCATGAACAAACTGCAGGTAGATCACAATGCAAATAAACATGGAGATGTTTGATGAGCTTTGTCATGAACCCCAACCAAATCAAACGGCGTGAATACCTGGGTCTGGCTACCCTGATCGCCGGTGTCCTGGCCTTGCTGATTGGCATGCTTTGCTTACTGGTTTCTACAGCAATTGGTTTGCTGGTGGCCGTACTGGGCCTGGCTGTCTGCACTTGTGGCGTGGTCATATTGCACAACATCCCGGACGTCATGGTCCAGCAGGAGGAATTGTGGCAAGGCGGCCCCTGACAACGGGTCTAGCGACACAGACACACCCTTGAAGACCCCGGATGACCGGGGCAAACTAAAAACATGATCGAGTATCTACAACGAACCCGGGACTACTATGGTGCCCAGGGTTATACCCCTTACCAGTGGGCTCACTTTGACCAGGTTCCCTTTTGTGCCCCCACTCAACCGCTGAATCAGGCGAAAATTGTCCTTATTTCAACCGCGGCTCCCTACCGGGAGGGTCTGGGGGATCAAGGCCCTGGGGCGGCCTATAACGCAAAGGCGAAGTTTTTTGACGTCTTTACCCAACCCATTTCACCGGTTCCGGATCTGAGAATTTCGCACATTGGTTATGATCGCATCCATTGCGCCGCGGACGATCCAAATACCTGGCTGCCGGTGAGACGGTTACAGGCATTGCAACAGGCGGGTGTGATTGGTGAGGTGGCGGAAGAGCTGATCGGTATTCCCACCAATCGCAGCCAGCGGGTGACCATGGAACAAGACGCCCCGGCCGCCGCCGCGCACTGTCAACGCCTGGGTGCCACCCATGCCTTGCTGGTGCCCACCTGACCCGTATGCCATCAGTCGGTCAGTCTGGCCGCACGGCACCTGGAAGAACAAGGTATCCCAACGGTTATTATGGGTTGTGCCCGGGATATTGTGGAATACGTTGGCGTGCCCCGTTTCTGGTGGAGTGACTTTCCCCTGGGGCACTCCGCAGGCAAGCCCCACGACAATACGTCTCAACACGCCACCCTGCTGGGTGCTCTGGACCTGTTTGAACAGGCCCGCAAGCCCCGCACAACCCGCCAATCCGAGCAGATCTGGGCTCCGGATGAAAGCTGGAAGGCGGACTTTATGAGTATCAAACACTTAGACGCCAAAACCATAGCCGCCATGAAACGCAGGCACGAACAGGACCGCGCCGCGCTGCATAAAATTAAGCAGGGCTGATTAATACGGTGCCAAATACGTCGAATTTGCGGACTGCATCAGCTATGCAGTTTGCGTGGATGCAGTTTGCGTGCCTGTTCCGGGGTCGGCAGCCACTTCATGGCCACCACGGCAGGTAAGGTAATCACATAGACACCCCACAACGCGGTGTCATAACTGCCGGAAACGTCGTAGGTCCAACCGGCTATGACCGGCGCCAGTCCACCCAGCATGACGCTGAGCATGACAAAACCCATCACCCGGCCAAAAGATTCAACACCAAATCTGGCACTGAAAATAAGACCCATCATCGGCAACAAGCCACCACCGGCCAAACCCATCCCGGCCACCCCCCGCATCAGCCCCGGGTAGTCTTCAGCCACCAACAACTGCCCAATGGCAATACACATCACCCCATTGGCTAACCAAAACAAGACCCGATGATCAATCCGGTCACCCAAGGCCCCACAAAACAATTTGCCCAGCACCATGCCAAGGGCGCTGATCGTAATGAGCGCAGCGGTGGATTCATCACTGGCGCCAATGTCACGTACCAGCCCCCCCAGGTTAAATTGTAATGCCCCAAAGGCCATGTTCAGGGGGACCAGCGCTAAAAAGGGCAGCCAGAAAAGTCTGGTGCTCAAAATTTCCCGGCTGGTCCAGACCCGGCCGGCCAGGCTTTCTGCCGGGGTTTGTGTTGGGGTATTCGTTGGGGCCTGGGTCGGCGGTGAGGGGGTATCCGGTTCGCCCCGGGCGGGATGGATTCTGCTGTGCTCAGGCGGTTCCCGGCGCAGAATCAACAGGGTCAGCGGCACCACCAAGCCCAAGGCCATGAGGGCAAGCAGGTTAAAGGTCTGCCGCCATCCCGCATCCACAATCAGGGCAGCCACCATCAGAGGCAGGATTAATCCGCCAACGTTGGTGCCCAGGGCAGACAACCCCAGCGCCAGACCCCGTTGCTGCACAAACCACTTGGTCACCAGCGTCTGGGCCGCCAGTGTACCCATCATCACCGTGGCCAATGGCATCACGGTGGCATAAATCAACCAGATCTGCCACAAGGCGGTGGCCAATTGGCACAACCACAAACCCAATGCCAACAGCACCACCCCAAGCAGAACAATGTTACGCATGGCATAACGATCCATGGCCCGCCCGACAAAGGGGCTGACGATACCCATGGCCAATTGCAGACCGCTGATGGTAATCATGACATCGCGTCTGCTGCTGCCAAATTCATCGAGCCAGGGTAACGAAAACAGGGCAAAACAATAAATCAGAATACCCACGCAAACCGCTTGGATAACCAGACTGTAAGCAACAATGATCCAGCGGTAACGCTGTGCGGAAATCACTGCCCGGCCGGGCCGTCCGGCAATTCCAGGATACGCTTGGCAATAATGTTCAGCTGCACCTCGGAAGTACCCCCTTCAATGGAGTTTGCCTTGGAGCGCAGCCAGGCACGGGTGGTGGACAGCTCCTCAGCGTTAAAGGCGTCCGCGGACCAGCCCAGGGACCGTGTCCCCATAATGGTTAACAACAGCTCATATTTGCCTTTGTTTTGTTCCGTGCCGTAGTACTTGAACATTGAGGATAATGCTGCCGGGGCGTTGCCGGTGGCGGATTCCTGCACCTGCCGCCGGCTGGTCAAGGCAAAAGCCCGGTCGTTCATACGGTGCTTAAGCACCTGCTGACGAATCACCGGATCCGCCACCTTACCCATTTCCCGACCAACGTATTCCAAGGCAAACGCTTCCAAGGATTTAGTTTTCTGACCCCCGCCTATACCCCCTATGGAAGACCGTTCGTATTGCAGCAGCCGCTTGCCCACCGTCCAGCCTTTGCCCGGTTCATGCACCAGATTCCCCTTGGGTACCCGTACATTGTCTAAAAACGTTTCGCAAAAGGGTGACATGCCACTGATCAACAGGATGGGCTTGACCGTAATTCCCGGGGTATTCATATCAAACAGGATAAAGCTGATGCCATCGTGTTTTGAGGCATCGGGATCCGTGCGCACCAGGCAGAACATCCAGTCCGCGTGGTCAGCCCCGCTGGTCCAGATCTTTTGCCCGTTTATGACAAAGTTGTCCCCGTCTTCAACCGCAGAGGTTTTTAAGCTGGCCAGGTCAGAGCCGGAACCGGGTTCGCTATATCCCTGGCACCAGCGGATTTCCCCCCGGGCAATCTTCGGCAGATGCTCAGCCTTCTGTTCCGCGGAGCCATATTCCAACAGGGCAGGTCCAATCATGCTGATCCCCATCCCCAGGTGAGGCGGGCGGGCATTGATGCGCCGCATCTCCTGCTGCCAGACCACAACTTCATCCTTATTGAAACCCGCGCCACCATATTCTTTGGGCCAGGCGGGCACGGTATATCCCCGCTCCGCACACCGGTCCATCCACACCTTGGTATCCGGATTTTTGTACTGCGCCCGCCGTCCCCCACCGGGATGTTCATCCGCCGGCATGGGTGTGCGCATGGATTCCGGGCAATTGGCCATCAGCCAATCTCTGACCTGATGCCGAAAGTCCTCCAACGCATCCATACAGATTCCCCAATTTTTATTAGCCGGACTATTGTATACGATGCACAACGGGAGGGGCGCCGATGTGCTCCAAAAATTGTGCAGCGGGGGAAGAGATGAGTGCACCGCCAAAGTTCACCGGGTTTCAAACAAGATCCATTCATGCCGGTGCCCGCCCGGACCCGCATACCGGCTCCCGGGCCATGCCCATTCATCAGACCACCAGCTTTGTTTTCGAAAATTCAGAGTCCGCGGCGGCTTACTTTAATCTGCAGGAATACGGCAACACCTATTCCAGAATTATGAACCCCACCGTAGCCGCCCTGGAAGAACGCGTGGCTAATCTGGAAGGCGGTGTGGGTGGCGTGGCTTTTGCCAGTGGTCTGGCTGCCCAGAGTGCGGTGCTGTTTACCCTGCTGCAGCCCGGTGATCATGTGGTGGCCTCATCCGCCCTTTATGGCGGTTCGGTGACTCAGCTGAAACATCTGCTGCGTAAGCTTTCCGTAGAACTGGACTTTGTTGAACCCAACAACCTGGATCAATGGCAGGCCGCCACCCGGGAAACGACCAAAATGTATTTTGGCGAAACCATCGGCAATCCTTCCGGCAACGTCCTGGATATTCAAGGGCTTGCGGACCTCGCCCACAGCCAGGGTCTTCCACTGATCATAGATAATACCTTTGCCACCCCCTATCTGTGCCGGCCGCTGGAATGGGGGGCGGACATTGTCGTCCACTCGGTGACTAAGTTCATGGGGGGCCACGGCACCTCCATCGGCGGCATGGTGGTGGAGTCCGGCGAGTTTGACTGGTCCAATGGCAAGTTTCCGCTTATGCAGGACCCCTCACC
>JANQMF010000242.1 GCA_028280225.1 Pseudomonadales bacterium
GTTTAAACGGCGGGTATTCCCCCTTGTCCGTCAGGGGGATACGCTCAACCTGGCGGGAATCGATGGCTTCAAAGCGAAAGGCATACCGGGCAACCTCGGGCTGCGTCCGGGCAAAATCCTGGTGGGCTTCAAGATCCCCGCGAAGCGCTTCCGGTGGCGGCACATCGGGCATGGGTTGAGAGTGATTAAGACCGGTTTCATGTTTTTGCCAGGAACAGGACATGGAAAAAATCGCCTTGCCGTGCTGAATAGCGGCAACCCGCCGGGTGCTGAATGAATTGCCATCCCGTATTTGATCAACCTCGTACAAAATAGGGGTTTGCCAGTCTCCGGCACGCAAAAAATAAGCGTGCAGGGAATGTAGACTTTGATCAGCCGTAATGGTCCGGTAAGCAGAAGCCAGCGCCTGGGCAAGGACCTGACCACCAAAGACGTGTTCGGTATTGTGGTTTTGCCCGCGATACAGGTTCTTTTCAATCGGTTCTACATTCAGCAGATCGAGAATTTCCTTAAGCACCCTATTCATATCTGCGGTTCATCCTTGTACACGGTTCACAGATGGGCCTATTTTTCGCTGTCTTTTTTAGAACTGCTGCCGCCGATACCACCCACCAGATTGTTAAAAACCTGCCAGGGTTCCATGGCCGTCTTGAACATATTGCGGATAAATTCATCCCGCTGCTCCGCAGACCCTTCAATCCGGTCTGCAAACTGCTGGATCATCCGGTTTTGTAAACTCTGTACATCCGGCAAGCCAAAAAATACTCTGGCCTCTTCCGGGGTAACATCAATCTCTACATTGATTTTCATAATTTTTTGTCTTGTTGATTAGTACCTGTGCGAAATTCAGTGCGGACACGCACCGGGTTCGCCACTGTAACATAGAGATTTAATCCCTCCCCCGCAATGGGCCATGAACCGCAGCCTTCACACTTGTTTCATGCATCTTTGTCGTCCAATATCCCGCTTACGGCAGCACACAAGCGTTACCAGACCACCATACAGTGGCGTCCGCAAAAAATAACAAGCCGAATTTGGTAGTCGGCTAACAAAACGAGGGGACAAAGCAACATGAGACTCAGCGCATCAGATGCGTCTTTCCTCTATGCAGAATCACATAGTGGACCGATGCATATTTCGGCGATTTACATCATTGAGGGTGAACTAGCGTACGAAACCGTGTTCCAGCACATTGCTGACCGCATTCACCTGATTCCCGCCTATCGGCGAAAAGTAGCCCTTGTCCCCATCAATATGGGCCATCCGAAGTGGGTGGAGGACCCTGATTTTGATCTGAAGTACCACGTGCGCAATCATCAACTACCGCCGGGGGCAACCCTTGAGGAAGGGATTGACGCCGCATCCAAGCTGAACGAACCGATGATGGATCGAAACCACCCGTTGTGGTGTTGTTATGTCATCAGCGGCGTTGAAGACCGTACCCTGCTCCTGCAGATGACCCACCACGCCATGATTGATGGCGCCTCGGGTGTTGAACTCTCTACTATTTTGTACGACTTTGATCCCAAGGGAGAGCCGGTTCCCCCCGACGAGCAGGGCTGGCACCCCAAGCCACCACCCGGAGGTTTTGAACTGTTTACCGAAGCTCTGCAAGAGAACCTCGAAAATTTACCGCGTATGGATGCGGCGGATATGAGCCCCGCTGCCCTGAGTGAACAATCCGAAAAGCAGCAGGCCCTGATCCGTCGCGCCGGCGAACTGTTTTCAGGATTTGTCACCCGACCTGCCATTACCGCACCTTTTAACGCCAGTCTGATTGGCCCGGAACGGCGCGTGCGCTTTCTTAAACGCGGTTTTGCGGAAATACGCGAGGTCAGACGGGCCCTGGGCGGCACCATTAACGATGTTGTCTTAACCGTGGTTTCGGAAGGGATCGCCCGGTATCTACAGGCCCATGACGAACCCGTCGGTAACCAGCACATGCGCATCATGTGCCCGGTTAACGTCCGCACCGAAGATCAGCAGGGAAGCCTGGGTAACCAGGTATCTGCCATATTTCCGTCGTTGCCTGCCTGGAGCATGCCGCTAAAAAACAGGCTGGCTGTGGTCTGTGCCGAAACCGAGCGGATAAAAAAGGATGAAGACGCCCAGGCACTGACCCTGGCCAGCGAGTCCACCGCCAACGTGTGGCCCCTGGCCATGGCGCCCACTCACCTGGTGGGTACACCCCTGGATCCCACCGCCGTGCTGGCAAGGGTTCCCTGGCCAATTCCACCAAAATCCGGCTGGCGGCCACCCAATGCCGGGATCAACTTTGTTTGCACCAACGTACCCGGTGTGCAAATGCCCCAGTATCTGGCGGGCCATCAAATCCTGGACACCATTGGCCTGTTAATCCTGACGGGCAACATTGGCTTCAGCGTGACTGTCTCAAGCTACAACAAACAACTCTATTTCAACTTTATTTGTGAGCCGCGGCTATTACCCGACCTGGAACTGGTGGTTGAAAGTGTGAGCGACGCCTTTGAGGAGTTGCTTGCCGAAGCCCGCGAGCACGTGGCTGAGCTTACCGGAAATAAATAAGGATCTGCGGAGATATTCATGAGCGACTTACAAGAACAATACCCACAAACCGTCACGCTCAACGACGGCACCAAGGTTGAACTCAGGGCCATGTCCGGCAACGACAAAGACGCCATCCTGGCTTTTGCCAGGAGCTTACCCCAGGAGGATCTGCTGTTTTTGAGCATGGATCTGACCGAACCCGCCGTGGTTGAAGACTGGCTGCAAAACATCAAGGATGGCGTATCCATTTCCCTGGTTGCCTATCACGGCCCCGAGTTAATTGGTTATGCCAACATCCACCGCAATCGCGCCCCCTGGATGCGCCGGGTGGGAGAGATTCGCGTTAATGTGGCGCCAAACTTTCGGGCTAAGGGGTTTGGCCGGGTATTGATTTCCCATATTTTTGATATCGCCAGCAGCAGATCGCTGAAGAAGCTGATGGCTCAGATGACCACCGACCAGTTGGGAGCCCAGGCCGTGTTTCGCAAACTGGGTTTTGTGCCCGAAGCCCTGCTGGCGGACTTTGTTGAAGATCGCAACGGCATGACCCGGGACCTTGTTATGATGACCTTTGACGTGGACGGCTTAACGGATCAGGCTGGGGCACCGGTTAAGCTGTAGTAAACCGTTTGGGACGCATGGTGATGCCGCCCAGACTTGCGGCAAAGTCGAAAAATTGTGCCCTGGGGGCACCCTGCCACTCCAGATCGGCAAGGCTTTCAGCCAGCGGCACATCCCGGATCAGGGTGGCAAGCTGCTTATAAAGCAGCACAGCCTCCCGCTCCCGCGCCAGGGTATCCGCCAGCCGGGACGCGCCCCGCACCGGCCACAACCGCGCATCCGCGGGGATCTCCTCCAAAGATCCAAACGCATTCAACAGACCGGCGGCGGATTTTGCGCCAAACCCCGCCAGACCGGGAATCCCATCAGCACTATCTCCCACCAGCGCCAACCAATCCGGAATACATGCCGGTGAGACCCCATTTCGTGACCACACCCCCTGCTCATCAATGATGCGTTGGCGAATGCGGTCCACTTGAACCACTTTATCGCCCACCACACACTGACCCAGGTCTTTGTCCGGGGTCATGATGCGCACCTGATCAACTTCCGTGGCATAAATGGCAGCCGCAGTGGCCAGGGCGTCGTCCGCTTCATACCGGGCCATGCTCCACACGGTAATCCCCAGGGCACGCACCGCGTCCTCCACCAGATCCATCTGCCGCGCCAGCACCGGATCCATTCCTTCACCGGTTTTATAACCCGCAAACAAATCATTGCGAAAGGACTCGATGGGATTGTCAAAAGCCACCGCGATGTGGGTGACCGCCTCAACCGGATCCGCCAGCAAACTCATCAACGACGCCATCACCCCGGCTGTGCCCTTTACATCAAGACCACCTGGCGAAGTTTTAGGGGGGCGTTTGGAAAAGTGCGCCCGATACAGCTCAAAGGTACCGTCAATGATATGCAAACGACGCATCTATCTACCTGACAAATCTACCTGACAAATCTACCTGACAAATCCGAATCCTTAAGGAAGCCCACTCCTGCCGGCCCAGTAACTGTGGGTTCCCGCGCAAATACGTTCCGGCAATTTTATCCGCGCCACCGGCCCCTGACTGATATCTTGCGCGGCAAAAATCTCCGCGTGAGAAGTATTGTTATTCAAGTCACTGGTAAAGGTCACTACATAACCATCATCTTCACCCCTTGAACCAAGCCGTGGTGCCATGGGGCTTTCGCTGGCCACCACCCCGTCGGGAAAGGCATAGCGTTGACAAACACCCGAATCCACATCCAGCCGGGTAATGGCATCAAATACAAACCAGCCCGGCTTGGTTTCCATGGCCCAGGTATATTGATACGGACGGCCGGCATGACCGGGGTTGATCATGCCAAATTCCATAATACCGTCGTGGAGATATCCCTCGGTGACCTTACCCGTGCGCAGGTTAAGCCGCCACCGATAAGGCTTGGTACTCAGTACTCGCGTATCCAACATGCGAAAGATGGAACGGGGGTCGTTTGCATCAACCTTGATTTTAGGATTAGGGTCCTCCTGATAGAAGCCGTCCATGACCACTTCATCTCCCACTTCATAGGCGTTAATCACGTGCAGAACAAAGGTTGGATTCGCTTCAAACCACATGATATCCGCCGGTTGCCCGCGCCGGGGAAGCACCGCAAACCGGCTGGGCAGGTCCCTGTGAAAACGCACCGCATGGGCGCCATGACGCAGCGCTTGTGCATCCCAAAACAGGGGGAAATCATGCAGGATGGCATAGTGCTCGGTAAAGGCCATGTCATGGGGCAGCCGCGGTCCGGGCAATTCCACGGGCACGTAGTGCACCAGCTGACGATGTTGATCAACCACACCGTAGTGCATGTAGGGCGCCTGTTTAGAGTAGTTAAAGAACAACATCTCCCCGGTACTTTCATCCACCTTGGTATGGGCGGACACACCCCAACCCGGGGTTGTCTCCCCTACCCATGCCGCGCTCCCCAGGGGAGCCAGGGTACGCGGATGCATTTCAAACAGTTCACCACATTGGTAAAAGCTGGTGACCGCCCGCCCACCGTGCACAACCACATCGGTGCTGCTGGCGTCCTTTAAACCCGTACGAGCCCCACAACCCCGGCGTTTTGATTTTTCAGGTGACTCAAACAGACCTGCCCAAAGGGGCCCCCCGGCCTCCTGTTCTGCAGCCAGCCCCGGCGTCCGCACAAACCGATTGCGATACTCAACCTCCCCGTTGTCGACAAACAGGGAGTGAATCATGCCGTCACCGTCAAAGGGATGGTACCTGCCGATGGCCGGATGCAGGGGATTCTCCGTATTACGCAAATAAACCCCGGACAGATCCTTGGGCAGATCACCCTCAATCTCCAGGTCATAAGCGTTGTATTCGCGCACATTCGGCTGCCACCACCCGGTTCGATAGGGGTGTGTATCCCCGGCGGACAAGGTGGATGCAAATTCACTAACCAGTTCTACTCTCATGCTGCGTTCTCCGTGCTGATACCCCACCCCGGTGCTTAGCCGGGTTGCTCTGCTGCGTTGAACAGGACATTGTCCCGGGCAAGTTGTTGAATTTCGCTGGGGCTATAGCCCAGATTGGTAAGGATTTCTGTATTGTGCGCCCCCAGGTCCGCTGCTGGGGTATGTAAGTTGGCCGGGGTTGCCGAAAATTGAGCCGGTGGCCGCGGTTGCCGGATTGGACCCGCGCGGGGGTGATCAACCGTCCACAAGGCTTGCATGGCTTCTACCTGGGGGTCCCGGGCTACTTCATCCCGCAGGTTGACCCGGGAATAGGGTACGTCTTCCGCCTCCAGCCGTTGACAGATTTCATCTGTGGTGAAGCTACGATACGCTTGATCGGTAAGCTGTTTCAAAAGCCCCCGGTTTGCCACCCGGTCTTCTATCGTCGCAAAGCGGGCATCACCAATCAGTTTGTCCAGTTTCAGTGCCCGGAAAGCACCTTCTATTTCGGCTTTTTGCACCGGCATCTGAGCCACCCAGCCATCTTTCGTCTGGCGAATGAACAGGCTGAGGTCTGCATATGGCAACGTCTCGGCGTCGGGATCAAGATAGGTGAAATTTGTCATGGCATCGGACCACAGAAAAAACAGCGCTGAATCCAGCATGGATATTTCTACCCGTTGTCCCTGACCGCTCCTTTCCGCCTGATATAAAGCGGCCACCACCGCTTGGGCAGCGGTCAGCGCAGTGATTTTGTCGCAAACGAGGTTGTTGACCAATTGTGGGGGGTTATTCGGCTGCAGGGTAGCAAAACCCGATACGGCTTGAATCACGGCATCATAAACCCGACGATTTGCATAAGGGCCAGTGGCGCCCACGCCGTTTATGGAGACATAAATCAACTTGGGGTTTATGTGCTGCGCGGTTGCGTAACTCAAGCCAAGCCGGTCCATCACCCCGGGACGAAAGTTTTCCACCAGGACGTCACAGCCGGCCACCAGATCTTTGGCAATTTTCAGACCGGCCTTGCTGCGTAAATCCAGGCACAGGGATTTCTTATTTCTATTCAGCGTCAGATAAGGCGCGTTGGTCCCCTTGTGCCGGGGTACGCCTTTACGCATCAAGTCACCGCTGGCAGGCTCCACCTTGATCACCTCCGCACCCTGGTCACCCAGAATGGCTGCCGCCAGGGGACCGGAATATACCGCCGTAAAGTCCAACACCCGAACCCCGGTCAAAGGCCCGGTAGGCACGCCTGCCGTGTCTGAATCTTGCATTGGATGTTCTCCATCTGTGCTTAGTTGCCAAATGTATTGGACACTACTTAACTGTTTCGTTGCAAAAAATCGATGACCGCATCGGTGAAGATGTCGTTGCGGTCCCCTGCAACCATATGCGCGGCGTCCGTGACGTTCACATACTCACACCGCGGACAAATTTCAAGGAAGGCCATGGCACCTTCTTCACTTAACACGTCGGACAAGCCACCGCGAACCAACTGTACCGGCAGACTTAGGGTGCTGAGGTTTTCCGCAGCCCCCTGCAGGCGTTCAATACGATCACCAATTTCCATACGCTTGCCGGTAATAAAGGCCGGGTCCCAGTGCCAGCGCAAGCGTCCATGACCATCAAGCCTGACGTTTTTCTTCAATCCATCCAGACTCCGCTGGCGTTTGCGGTGAGGCTGGTAGCTGGCGATTGCCTGCGCAACCTCTTCCAGAGAGTCAAAACCCTCCGGCTTTTGCGCCATAAAATCCATGATCCGCTGTGCACCCTCAGGTTCAATTTGCGGTGCGGTATCAACCAACACCAGGGCGCCGGCATCAATGGCACCCTCACCCACGGCACACAGGCTGACCCCACCGCCCATGGAGGCGCCAACCAGAATAGGATCAATGCTACCCAGATGTTTGGCCACAGCGATCAAATCCGCAATCATGGCATCCTGCTCGTAGTTCCCATCCTCAGCCCAACTGGAATCACCGTGTCCGCGCGCATCCAGGGCATAGGCACAAAAGCCCGCCGCGGCCAGGGCCTGCCCGGTACCTTTCCAGGCATGGCGCGTCTGCCCGCCCCCATGCTGCAACAAGACCAGTGGGCCTGAACTCCCCCAAAAGTCTGCTGCAATTTTAACCCCTTCAGCCCCGGGTAAAAATGTCATGGGTTCCGGCGTTCCCGCCAATCGCTGACGATCATTCATGTCGACCCTCCTGTTGGCCATCAGTACCGGTTTATCCGGCGCAATTGGGCATAGTAATTAGACCATCTGCAAACCGCCAGGCTGGGCGGTTAATGCCGGGTCCATTCCGGACTGAATAGTCCGCGCTAGACAGTATTCCGGCATTCATAGGATAATCAACCGTTGCACAAACCGCCGGAACGGCCAAAATAATAACTGTGTACGACAAGCACGCGCACCACGCGTTGCGGCCCACAAGTAACCAGGACAGGTACTGGGGCGTGTCTAGGGACAGGCGCAAAACAGGTGCGCTGCGGGTAACCACCGGCAAACAGCGGGTAATAACCGACAAAAAGTACACATAACGGGGGAGTGGGGACTCATCTCCCGGCGAATGTTCAGCTCACGGAACATGCGCAAGAAATGGAGATGGATAGTGACCAGAGTAAGCAGAAGTATTGCATGGAAATTGGCCATTCTGACACTGATCAGCGGCTGCGCCACCACCGGAGAAAACGGCTCCGCCACCCTCCCCGGTCCAGGTGATACTCAGGCACAAAGCCAACAACCCCCTGAAGCCATCTACCAGGCGACTCCGGATTTAACCGTTCAACAACGCTTCCGCCAGGCTCTGGCGTTGCTCGAAGCAGGAAATCCGGGCCAGGCAAAGGCGGAGCTGCAAGCCTATGTGGACGAACGTCCAAACAGCAAAATAGCACGGGATCTGCTGAATCAAATTGAACTGGCGGCGGACTATTTCCCCACAGAATCTTTCCCCGTGGAACTGGAATCCGGTGAATCGTTGTCCACCCTCAGTAAAAAGTATCTGGGCGGGGTTTATAAGTTTTATGCCCTGGCCCGTTACAATAACATCGACGTGCCGAAGAACATCCGCATTGGCCAGACCATCCGTATTCCCATGACCGAGGCGGCCATCGCTGCCAGGGAAGCGTTGGCCAACGACGCTGAAAACCCCAATACACTACCCCCGGTTGCGGAAAGTCCACCGCCCCTGCCGGAGCCGGAGCCGCAGGCCCCAGAGCCATCCCCTGATTCATCCCCGGGCCCATCCCAAGTTCTGGCTCAACATGTGGATGCCGGAAATTATGAACAGGCCATTACCGCCGTGGAAAACTTCCCCGGTGAGCTTTCCAAAGAGGATCAACAGCTTGCCATATTGGCCTATTTATCCGGGGCGGACGAGTTGGAAGCAGCCGGTCAGAACATTACCGCCGCCAAGCGCTTTGTTTCCGCCGCCACCCTGCTGCAGGCCACCGGCGAAGCGGACCGCGCTCTGAGCGCTTACCGGTCAGCCGTGAATCTCAACCCCGCCGACGTGAAAACCGCTGACGCCTACGCTACTTTGCGTAAAGACCTGGCTAACAAATATCACCGGGAAGCGTCCAAGGCTTTTCGTGCCCAGGAGTTGGATACCGCCATCAGTATATGGGACCGGGTCCTGGAAATTGACGAAAACCACGCCAACGCTCAGGTATATCGCGCCCAGGCGCTGGAACTGAAGGAACGCCTGTCCACTCTTAATGAATAGCGGCGTTTAACAAAATTGTGAACAGCACAGAAGATTCCAGGGTCGGTTTTTTCGGCGAGTTGCGGCGGCGTAAGGTACCGCGCACCGTTGCGGCCTATATATTTATTTGCTGGGGTATTCTGCAAGTTGCCGAAATTCTTCTCCCCGCCGTTGGTGTCGACGCGGATGCTGCCCTGCGTATGATCTTGTACATCTCAATCGCCGGATTCCCGGTTTGTATCGCCCTGGCCTGGTTCTTCCAGATCACGCGTAATGGCATTGTTTTGACCTCAACCTTCCAGGAGCGGCGGGTGTTAAACAATATTCCCCCCATCAACGAACGCAGGCGCGGCAATGTCGGGCGTTACTTTAACAAGGAGGAGGACCAGGCGGCCTATCGCTGGGTTTTGCTGATGGAAACAGGTCCACTGGAGGGGCTGAGTTACGCCATCTCCCGCACCACCGTGATTGGACGTGCCTTAGATTGTGATCTGACCATCCTCAGCAATGTGGTTTCGCGCAATCACGCCCGCATGGATGTGCAGGGAGACAAGCTGGTTCTGGAAGACTTAGGCAGCGCCAACGGTACCCTGGTAAATGGCGTGCGGGTGGAAACCCCCATCACCTTGCACCACGATGATGAAATCCACATTCAAGACATTTGTATGAAGGTGACCGAAAGCTATTCCCGCTCCAGCAGCGAAAATACCGCCATGAGCCAGACTACCGTGGTTGAGGTTGCCGCGCTGCAAAACCCCGATAAACCCAAAACCGGCAGCTAATTGCCTTCAGCGGCACGCAGCCGCTGCAAGTTGGCGGCTATTTTTTGCGCCCTGGCCAACTGATTCTGTGCCGTTGTGTTCTGACGGTCCAAGTCCACCGCGCGCTGCAGGACCACGACAGCCTGTTCCGGGTCCCGCGCCAGCAAACGCACACCCTGGACCAGATGCTGCCGGCTCAGCTCTTTTTTGATCTTCATCAACGCCGCGTCCACAACCTGACCGCCTCCCCGGGTCGAAGCTTGTTCGTAATAACCAACCGCCTGCTCCAACCGCCCGCTTGCCGCTTCCTGTTCCGCCAGGCCCACCAGCGCCCTGGTCTTTAACGCCTTAAATCCGGCATGGCCGTCACCCTGCGGGTAGTTATTGCTCAGATTCAGGGCCGCGCGGTACTTCGCCGCCGCCAGCAGCTTGTTCAGGTCATCGACCAGGCTGTCGGTAACCCCGGTCTGCAAGAGCAGGCGTGTCTCGTTTTCGGCTTCACTTTTTTGTGCCTGCTGGTTGTTGACACGCTTGACTTCAAGCCGGCGCAACGCTTCCAGCGCTTGCGCATGATCAGGTTGTAACGCCAGAACTTTCAGAAAGCCGAGTCTGGCTTGGTTGTGCTGTCCTGCCCGTAACCGCTTTTGTGCTTGCGCCAATGCCGTTGCCGTGCGTTGCGCTATCATATTTTCCAAACGCCGGAGATTGTCGCGAACCTCGCTGACACTCACGCTTTGCGGCATGGTATCGCTGACAACACCCTGAACACTGGACCATCTCATCAGAGCATCGTAAAGCCGGCCGGCTTCTTCCAACTCAGCCGCCGCTGTCACCTGCCTGGTGACAAACTGATCAATGGCGTTATCCGGCGGCACCGCCGGCGCCACGCAGCCGCACAACAAGACAGCCAAGGCAAGAGACAGGGATCTCATCTGAGATCTTGCTGCATAAAATTCTTCACAAAGCCGGCAAAATCATCCAGGCTGTGATTGTCGTAAATCATGGTACGATGCAGCAGGAAACGCGGTGAAAAAACCGTATTTTCACCCCGGGTTACCGTAGTCCCGGTAGCATAACCCTGTTCCTCAAGTACTGCCGCCGCCAGGGCACTACTGTTGCCATAAGGATAGGACAGGTGTTCCACCGGCTGCTTCAGGCGCCGGGAAAGCACCTGAGCAGACAGGTTTATTTCGTCCTCCACCCGCACCTTGTACGCGGTTGCGGAAGCATCTTCCGGCAGGCGTGACAGGCTGGTGTGGCTCTTGGCGTGGGACTGAATGTCAACCAGGCCGCTGGCTTGCATTTCCCGGATCTGTGCCCAGGTCAGCGCCTTGCCGCCACCCACAAAGTCGGTGTAGATGAACAACGTCACCGGAAAGCCAAATTCGCGGATGATGGGCCAGGCCACGTCATAGACCGAACGGTAACCATCATCAATGGTCAGCACCACCGCCCGGGGAGGGATGGGCCGGGTGCCGTCCATAATCGCCGCCACATCATCCATTGTCAGTACATTAAATCTCTGCTCGCGCAGAAAATTCAGCTGGGCGCGAAAGTCCCTGGCGGAAAGTTCCAGACGCTGGGTGGTCCGGTTACCCGGCGTAAACTGGTGATAACACAAAATTGGAATGGTGCGATATCCGTGTACATAGACCGAACTGGAGTGCAGCGGTTTTTTGGGGATGGCGAGCACATCCCCGGCTTCGCCGCCTCGGCCCTGCCCATTCAGCTCAGCCAACTGCCAGGCATCCACACTGCCCTGCAGATACTGTTCCGCCAATTGCCGATAAGAAGTGCGTTGATTCAGCCGCACCCAGCGGAACTGGGCATTCTGAGCAACCACGCTCGCTGCCTCACCGGGACCCGGAGCGGTAGTGGGCAGGCCGGCACACCCACTCATAAGGAGCAGCAGCAACACCAGGTAGACGGGCCCTCGAATCACGTTCACAACTTCTTCCCGGCAGCATCCGGGCCGGTGGATTCATCCTCTGCCGGTTGAATAATCGTTTGCTCACTGGCACTGCGCTGGGCGATGCCACTGATATCCAGTTTTGTGTCCGCGTCGGGAATAACGGTCATATCTTCCGGCGATCCGGGCATCGATTTTTGTGTTTCCGCCGGGGGTTGATCTGCAGCACCCTCAAGCCGTTCCTGCACCTCGTCCGCCATACTGTTAAATGCGCGAAACAGATCGCCAAATTCGTCACTGCGCTCCTTTGATATCCGGGCTTCTACCTGGCCTTTGCGGAACAAGCGCAGGGCCTGGGTGGACAACGCCAGATTCTTGGCCACCAATTGGTTAAACACATAAATGACCACAACAGTTGCCGCCACAATGGCAAGGGCAAGTCCCATGAGGAGCTGTGCGGTGGTTTCCAGCGCCGCGTTCAAGCCCGTCTGGTCCAGACCCACGTTGACCATGCCGACCCGGGTCTGGCGAAAAAGAATAGGCAGGTGGAAGTTAAATATTTCAGCCCCGCCGGCGGTTTCTATACGGTGTACCTCAACGTCGTTTTCCTTAAACAATAACTCCGCAGCGGTAGCCATTTGCCAGGGTGAACCCACCCACTGTGTATCACTGGCGCTGCGCACGATGTTCTCATGGTCCGAAACCGCAAGGTAGGCAAAGGTTTCCCGTGCGGAAGCATCTTCCACAAATGACTCAAGGGTAATCCAATCTTCACCCAGTACCGGCACCGCAGCTTGTACGGCAATAAAGTTGGCCAGGGAGATGCCGCCGTCAATCGCCTGTTGGTGCAGGGCATCGGTCTGCGCGCGCATGATAAAAATGGAGCTCACTGCCATGGCAACCGCCACCACGGCCCCCATGATGGCGGTCCACTTAATCTGCAGAGGCAGGTAACGGCTGCGCTCGTTATCGTCCTCCTCCAGCAAGCGCTGTTCCCGGATGAGCGCCTCGCGTAATTCGCTGCCGCTTTGGAATCTGCGCGCCGGTTTCTTCGCCAGCAGTTTGGTCACCACATTCTGTAGCCCCGGCGGGACCTGGGCCACCACCTTACGGATGGGCGGTGGATCTTTCTGCATGATTTGCATGATCAGAGTCGCCATGGACTCCGCATCAAAAGCCTTTTGCCCGGTCAACATCTCATAGAGGATCACCCCCAGGGAGAATAGATCTGACCGGCCGTCCACCGGCTCACCACCCGCCTGTTCCGGTGACATATAACGGGGTGTACCCAGGATCATCCCCGCTTGGGTGGAATCCTTGGCGCCCTCCTCAACCCGGGCGATACCAAAGTCGGCAATTTTGATGGAGCTGCCGTCCGCACCTACAATAATGTTGTCCGGCTTAACATCCCGATGAACCACACCTTTAGCGTGGGCATAGTCCAGGGCATCCGCAATCTGGATGGCAATTTTCAAAATGACATCCATCGGCAGCTTTTCGCCGCTTTTTAACAACTCACTCAACGGTCGGCCTTCAAGCAACTCCATCATGATATAGGGCGCTTGATCGAGGGTGCCGACGTCGTGAATGGTGACGATATTCGGGTGGGTCAGCGCCCCTGCCGCCTTACCCTCCCGCAGGAAGCGGTTGATATGCTCCTCGTTAACGCAGTTTTCTTCTTTGAGAATTTTCAGCGCAACCGTACGGTTGATATCCGGGTCATAAGCCTTGTACACCTCAGCCATGGCCCCCGCACCCACATGCTCGGTGATTTTGTACCGGCCAATCAATTTACCCAGAATTTCCATACCCCTCCTATCTTACGTCACCCAACCCCGGTCACCAAAACCAGCAATCCCACCCCTGAAACAAGGCCAAGCACCAGCCACAGTATCCCCCGCCAATAACGTTGTTTTGCCCACTGCCGGGTTTTGCGGCGGATTTTGTCCTTTGTGGAGGTGCCTATTTCCTGGGTGACGTCCGGATCATGGGATGAGTTCGACTCCGGACCAATCACGATGATGGTGATGTTGTCCCTTCCCCCAGCCTGCAGGGCGGCTTCCAGCAAAGCATCAGCCTGTGCCTTGGGACTCTTGTGCCGGTGCATTTCCAAGGCAATCACCGACTCGCTCAGTTCATCGGTGAGGCCGTCGCTACACAGCAACAACTGCTCATACTTGCCCAACTTGCCATCGAGACTTTCCGCCTCCAGGGCCATTTCCGCCGATACACCAACGGATTGAGTAATGACATGCCGTTCCGGGTGCCGGGCCGCCTGCTCCTTGGTGAGCACACCCTTGGCCATCAGCTCCCCAACAAACGAGTGGTCCTGGGTCAGCTGGGTCAGGCGCCCGTGCCATTTGTAAGCCCGGCTGTCCCCGGCCCAAGCCAGTTGAAAACGGTTTTGCCGCAGGCGCAAGGCAACAACCGTTGTGCCCATATTATTTTCTTCCCCACCTTCGTCCGGCAACGTGTCACCCGCCGACCGGGCACTGATTTCCCTCAACACCTTGTCGTGGGCGGAATGAATGGCAGGCAACAGGTCTTCGCCTTTGCGCACCTGGTCGCTGATGGTTTCGCAGGCTATTTTACTGGCCACCTCACCACTGGTATGCCCACCCACGCCGTCAGCAACAATCCACAACCCCATTTCAGCATCAGCACTGAAACAATCTTCGTTGTGGTGGCGAATGTTGCCCGAGTGCGTTATTGCTGCGTAATCTCTCACCTGGCCGCCGTATCCCCAACTGTGCCAATACCCGTCATCCGGTATTGTACTGTAACCTTGGATTAATCGCTTTAGCACTTTACCGCGGAAATTTTTCACATCCCGGCCGCGTGACCCATGAGAGTGGGTGCGCTTGTCACCGTCTCAACCCTATGAGTTGGTGCAGGACCGGTAAACCGGGCATGGTCTAGAAGAAATACACCCAGCGTAAGTAGGCGCGGCTTGCCCCGCCGGTGGTCGCATCGAGGCTTGCTAAACCCACACCGCCAAATTCGTCTCCCGGGCGCCCTAACGGCTCAACCCAACCTAAATCTACACTCTGATTGTCACCGGGTTGATAAGAAAGCTGGATCTGTAACAGGCTGCTGGAATCCTGCAAGTTCGAGATCAGGGTTGTACTTTGCCGGACCAGGGGGTGCCACTCATAAGATCCGCCCACGGCAAGGTAGTGTTGCATCAGGTTAAACACCTCACCACGCTCAAGCCTGAGCTGAAGTTCTTCAGGAAGATCCAGGGGTGTCTGCAACTCATCCACCCCCCACCCATTGTAAAAGTACTCAGCAAACAGATACGCGTTTCGCCCGCCCAGCGTAAAGGTATAGTCAGCATTTACTATTCCGGAATAGACCCAGTCCCCAGCGTTGTCCTTGCTGGCCACCAGATCCGAGCGCAGCAACGCAGTCCCCAGGGGCAGGCGCACACTCACCGCAACTACGGGCTCGTCAAAGTGTCTGGCCCCCAACCATTCAAATTCCGCGGCCCCCAGGTAACCATGCCACTTAAACGCCGTGCTGGCGGCCGCGGCACTGACCCCACCCCCGGGATTACGCCGGACAATATGCAGTAACTGCAGATCATGGCCGTTGGGCAACAGCCGATCCACCAGCAGCAGGTCATCCCCGGCTTTATAGTCTCGATCCACAACGGTGGGTGAAAACGGGCTGAACAGATCCATGGGCTGAAAAACCAGCCCACTCCCCCAACTGACCGCTTGCCGGCCCAGGGTTATCCCCCAATCGCCGGGCTGCCATTGCACCGCCAGACGGTCCAACCGATGAAAGGCATTGTGCCGGCCGCCACGATCGATATTCCACGTCAAATCCATCCAGCGGCGATCATCATTGGAAACGGTTTGATCAATGACCGTGTCGGTAACCGCCAACTGATCTCCATTTAACAGAACCGTTGTATGATCCAGCAATAACTTAAACCGCCCAGCATCATGGGTGAGGATGAGGCGCATATCCGCACTGTGATTGTACAGCGGCGTGCCCATTTGTTGCCGCTGTATATCGTGGCTCGGCGCAAGCTGGGCAGCGGAAAACCACTTTAAGCGCAAATCAGCATCCACGGCCCAGGTTGAGGGTATACAACATAACGCCAGGTGCAGGCACCATAGCCTACCGAAATGCCTGCCGGGAATGGAGGGAAATGCAAACACCACGATACCTTCAGCAATCGCTAAGCAGGCACCGGCACGCGGCTGTCTTGTGCAATAGCACCGTCTTTTAACTGCACCCGGCGGCTGGTGTATCCCATAACTATCGGATCGTGGGTAGCGGTGACGATGGTCATGCCCTGGTCCCGGTTGAGATGCTGCAACAGACGCAACAATTCTTCGGTTGTGGTCGAATCAAGATTGGCGCTGGGTTCGTCCGCCAGCAGCAAGGCGGGGTTGGTGACAATGGCCCGGGCGATAGCCACACGTTGCTGCTGGCCTCCCGACAATTCACCGGGCCGCCGTTGACTCATTGACGACAACCCCAGGGATTCCAGCGCAGCTTGGGCTCGGGAGCGCCGCTCCACCGGGGAGATACCCTGCAGTTGCAGAATGAACTCCACGTTTTCCAGGGCGCTGAGTACCGGAATAAGATTATAAGCCTGAAAGACAAAGCCGATTTTGCGCAGCCGCAATTCCGCCAGGGCGCTTTCCGACAAGCCGATCAGGCTCTCTCCGGCAATACTCACCTCCCCCTGGTCGGGACGGTCCAGGCCGCCGATGACGTTGAGCAAGGTTGATTTGCCGGAACCCGAAGGTCCCGAAAGACTCACAAAATCACCCCGGGAGATGTCCAGATCCACCCCGCGTAAGGCGTGTACCGGTATCAGTTCCTGCTGGTAGGTTTTTGTTACTCCTCGACATACCACCACCACATCATTCATATTGATTGCTCACGTTTATACTCTTGTTGAATTCCACCTGAATCCCGGTTATCCCCGCATCGCTTCCAACGGGTCAACTTTCACCGCCCGCCAGGCCGGATAAAGACTGGCCAACACCCCAAGAATCAGGCTCATGTAGGCCACCAGCGCAAAGTCCGACCACAGCAGCACCGGGACTAACGTGGTTGACATGCCGGCAAGCTCAACACCTTCCGCAAAGGCGGATAAATCGATGCCATCGCTGATCACGAGAAAAACCAGATAACCCAGGGACAGTCCCACCAGCACGCCAATGGCCATAATGAGGCTGGACTCCGTCACCACCTGAAAGATGACCAGGCGTTTGCGCATGCCCAGGGCTCTGAGCATGCCCAGCTCCTTAACCCGCTCCATGACCGAGGCCACCAGCGTATTGACTAAACCAAAGGTCAGCGCGCTCATCATCAGCACAAACCAGATGTAGATTGCACCGTCGGCAAATAAAAACATGGCGGCCGCCTGGGGTTCCAAGGCTTGCCAGTCCTTAACATCCAGGTCGACAAAAAAACTCGATAAGCCGTTTTGCACTGCGGACTCTTCAGCCGGATTCTGCGGCTGGCCGGTCAGCCGGATAGATACTTCCGTTACCGCATCGCTGTCCAGCATGGTTTGTAAGCCGGCCAATCCGGAGAACACAAATATCTTTTCCAGGGTGGTTCCCTGCGCATCGTAAATACCGGCAACCCGGAAGCCCCGCTCTCGGTTCAGCCCGTCCGCCCCCTGAGTGATCACAACCAATCTACGCCCGATTTCCGTATTGAGCTGACGAGCCAGTTCAGCGCCAATCAACAACCGGCGATCTTCCGCATCCACCAGACGCTCACCCTGGACCGGCACTTCGCCCAGGAAAGATATATACTCCGCCGCGGGATCCACCCCCACCAACTGCACTCCGCGGTTTTCCCGCTCACTCATGATAACCGCGGGAATCCGGATCCTGGGTGCCCAGCCGAGCAACAAATCTTCGGGCACATCCGGATGAAAGTCTCCGGATAGGTAAAATCCGCGCTGTATACTGGGATCATCCCGATACCCCGGGGCGTGCACCTTCCAATGCCCGGTTAAGTTAGACACGGCTGTATCCATCATATCCAGCTGAAAACCGCGTATCAGGGTATTCATTGACGAGACACCCGCAACCGCCACCGCAATAGCGGCAAATAACATCAGGTTGCGCCGGCGATAGCGAAAGATGTTGCGTATGCTGAGCTGAAGTATCGTTTTCATCATGGCTAATTATTCCTGCCGCAACGCTTCAACCGGCCGCAGTTTGCGAATCCGCCACCCGGGAATAAATACAGCCACCTGCACCCCAACCACAGCCATGAGGGTTGCCGTGCCTAACGCCGGCCAATCAAATTCGGGAAATATTCGGGTTGGCATGTTGAACTGCTGATAAAGTTCTGTGGCCTCCACCGGCAACGGCAAACCGTTGATCTGCATCAAACGGGTCAGCACTGCCGCCACGGATACCCCAAGCGCAAGCCCCAGAACAGAGACCATCAGCGCCTCCAGATGTAACTGCAGGCGAATCAGCCTTGATTTCACGCCCACCGCCAACAATACGCCAAATTCCTGGGTGCGCTCATAAATCAGCATTATGAACGTGGTCACCACGGAAAAACCCACAATGACCGCTATGACATAAA
>JANQMF010000022.1 GCA_028280225.1 Pseudomonadales bacterium
CGTTAACCGTGTACATCCAGCGGATCTTGGTGCCCATTTTTTCCGCACAGTCCTGTAACAGCCGGCTGCCCAGACCCAGGTCGTGACAATAAAAGACCAATGTCTGACGTTCCTGTTTTAAGCGCCTGACATTTTCAACACCCTCAATCCCCCAACGGAGATCCTTTGTGACGGCCGGTTTTGGCCGCTCCTTCGGCGGATTACTCAGGTATTCACGCCGCCATCGGACACCCTGGCCTATATAGAGGGTAAACTTGGACGACAAACTGTATAGGCGATGCCATTGCCATCGGCTGAGATTAGCCGTAACAAGAAGATCCCCTTTTACCACCGTTCCCGCCAGACCTTTTTTGTGTTGCAAGTAATTGTTGTCATCCAGGTAAATGGTCTGGTGCAAGGCTTCCACGGTAACTGCATTTACCGGAAAGAATTTTTGTTTAGGCCCGTGCTGATACGTCTTCGCCTTGTGTTTTTTGTTGGGGGTTGCGGCCCCTCCGTTAACGAAGCTGACCTGGGTCAGATCAAGCTGTTTGCCATAAACCGTCATGATTTGGGCATGGGCACTATCGATAAAGTAGCGTAGATCCTTGGGCAGGGGTGAAGGTGTGTTGACCAGCACACATTGAAGCGCCGCGTTTTTCTTTGCAGCCTGTTGCAAATACCCTTCCTGAAAAATCCACTGCAAATTTTGATAGGCAAAGTGCCCCAATAATGGTGTTTGCCAATCACCGGTAAAACCTAAGTCCACAACAATTTGATTTTTTGGTTTATTGTCGTCAGGAACCGGAGCAAAATCTTTCTCTTCCGGCCACTGTCTTTGACTGGGGCTAGCCGTTGCAAAGTTACTTTGCCCAAGCACCACATGGGATAAACGCGAGTAAAACGCTTCAGAAAACTTACCGCCTCCCACATCCTGTTGAGTCACCAGCAGAATAATTTTTACTTTGTCTAAATATAATACTTCCCGCTCAGCAGGGGATGTCTGCAAATAAGGTTCTGCATCAAATATCGAATTCAGCGACTCAACCAACTCGGGTTGGGAATCATGACAGTCGACAATTAAGATACGCTCTCGCGTTTTATCTCTAAGGAGTTGCAATAAGGGGCCTTGGATGACTTGCAGCTTTTGCTGCTCCAATTGAATACCATGCAGGGCGTCTTCCCATTGATGGAACCCATTAAAGTTCAGTAGACAACAGGGCTGATTGCTGGACTTTGCATGCTGCAGCAGCGCGTAACCGGTGCGGGTAATTTGCGCAGCACTTTTGGCTATACATAGGGTAAATGGGTGCTCAGTAAGACTTTTTATCGTAGCCATAACGAATCCCTGGAATCGTAGACCGAGACAATAGAGTGACGGCCAGGAATCAGTTATGTGAATAAAACAAAAGTTACAAGGCCGCTAACGTGAAACTGGATAAGCTTAAAACCGTAATAGCTCAACTGATATCCGGGGCTGATGTAATCTCTGTTAAGCCCCTCACCGGAGGTGTTTCCGCTGATGTCTATCGCGTGAACCTTAGGCAGAAAAACAGCGGCCCAACAAGTGTGGTCCTGCGCATCCACGGCACCAACCACTGCGGCCACTCCGCCAGCTTGGAATTTGCACTACTGCAGGCTTTGTATCAGCAGGGTTTCCCGGTTCCCCAGCCTTTGCATGTTGATACACTAGGACATGACCCGTTTGTGCTGATGTCCTTTGTTGAAGGCAGCAGCGATATTCCTGCCGAAAATGTGCCGGACCGAATCAAAATCATGGCCCATACCCTGGCGGATATTCATAACCTGGCAACGGACAAACTCCCTGAGCTGCCTGCACGGGACAATCCGCTGCCGGAATTGCTTGACTACCTGCCGGAAGATCCTGACTTCGCCCGGTTAAAAACACATTTGTCGGCATTGACGGCCACCGGCTACTCAGACAACCCACGGCTGCTGCACGGCGACTTCTGGCCAGCCAATATTATCTGGCAAAGCGGCAGAATTGCGGCGGTTATCGACTGGGAGGACGCTGCGGTTGGCGACCCCTTATCCGATGTGGCCTGCACCTGCCTGGAACTACGCTACAAGTTTGGCAAACAGGCCGGTCAGCAGTTTGCTGATGCCTATGGCCAATATGCATCCATCAACCCCCGGCGTCTGGCTCTGTGGCAAGTCTATGTTGCCGCGGCGGCCCGGCACTTTATGGGCAAGTGGGGGTTGCAGGCCAGTCTGGAAGCGCATATGCGCACAACTGCCCTGGCCACCATTAAAGAAGCGGGCGCGCAACTGATGGAACAAGCCCAATCTGTCTGACTGTCACCTGCCGGATGGGTCCGATGATTCATCTACGTCTCAGCGTGGGACGGTATGGTCTTGGGCAAAACTAGCCACCCCTGTTGGCGTTTGGTCCAATAGTGCGCATCCGGTACCAGCCCGCTTGTATCGTCCAGCGTCCCTGCTTTGACAGACATCAAGGCACTGGTGCGATTGTAGATACGCACCCCGCAGGCCGGGCAAAAGGCACAGGTTTTCTCACGCCCACTATCCGCGGTGACGGTAAAGTATTTGAGTTCTCCGCGGTCCAGCCGCAAGGCATTGGGTTTAATCACCAGGCTCATGCTGAAGGCGCTGCCGGATTGCCGCTGACAATCCCTACAGTGGCAGATATTCAACCGCAACACCTCCCCGGTGACGGCATATCGAATGTGCCCACACTGGCAACCGCCGGTTAAGATATGTTCAGCCATCAGCTTTCTCCAAGGTGGCATTGTAGTTGAGGAAAGGGGTCCAGATCAGACATTACCAGATCAGACATTACCAGATCGGACATTACCAGATCGGACATTACCAGATCAGATCTGGCCGGGGCGCGTTCCCAAAGCGGCGCTATCTTCCCGAGGCAAATTAGCGGACAATGCCGGGCTACATTAAGAATAACTCTAATTTGCGAGCGGAGAATCAACATGGCTGAAGCTTTTATCATAGACGCATGCCGCACCCCACGAGGTATTGGTAAACAGGGTAAGGGAGCCCTGGCCCACCTGCACCCGCAAATCCTGGCCGCCACGGTATTGGCGGCTCTGGCGGAACGTAATAGCCTGAATACCGCGGAAGTGGACGACATCATCTGGGGCACCAGCTCCCAACGAGGGTCTCAGGGTGGAGATATGGGGCGCATGGCCGCCCTGGATGCCGGTTATGATGTTAAAGCTTCCGGGGTTACCCTGGATCGCTTTTGCGGCTCGGGAATCACCTCGGTAGCCTTGGGGGCCGCGCAAGTCATGTCCGGCATGGAAGATCTGGTCGTTGCCGGTGGTACGGAAATGATGAGCTACACCGCCTCCACCGCAGATCCGACAACACCGCCGATGATCGATGCCGGAAATATGCGTCTGCGCGCCAAACACCCCCAGTCCCAACAAGGGGTTTGTGCTGATGCCATTGCCACTCTGGAAGGCATAGACCGGCAAGCGGTTGACCAGTTGGCCTTTGTCAGCCAGCAACGCGCCGCCCGGGCCATGGAGGAAAGCCGTTTTGCCAAGTCGCTGATTCCCGTTTATAACCCGGACGGTACATTGGCTCTGGACCGGGAAGAATTCCCCCGCCCCGGCACAACCATGGACACCCTGGGAGAACTGAAGACAGTTTTTGACAACTACATGGATATCCAGGTCGATGCTGAAGGTAATACCTACGGGTCATTGATTTTCCAGAAGTACCCGGAGCTGGAAGGGAAAATCAACCACGTCCATCATGCCGGCAACTCTTCGGGGGTGGTGGACGGCGCTGCGGCTCTGTTGCTGGCTTCTGCTGAATATACGGAAAAGTCCGGGCTGCGCCCCAGGGCACGAATTGTCGCCACCGCCAACATGGGGGATTGCCCCACACTGATGTTGAATGCACCAGTGCCCGCGGCCAAAAAAGTCCTGGCCAAGGCCGGCCTGACGACCGACGATATCGACGTTTTTGAAATTAACGAAGCCTTTTCCGTGGTGGCGGAAAAATTTATCCGCGACCTGGAGCTGGATCGCGAAAAGGTCAACATTAACGGTGGCGCCATGGCCCTGGGTCATCCCATTGGCGCCACCGGTTCCATATTAATCGGCACTGCCCTGGATGAGTTGGAACGCTCCGGTGGCCGCTACGGGTTGGTGACCATGTGTGCCGCCGGCGGCATGGCACCAGCCATCATCATCGAGCGGGTATAACGGGGCAGCCGATGAACAAGCTGGCCCAATTGAAAGCCATGACCGATGTGGTGGCAGATACCGGGGAGGTCAACGCCATCCGGCAATTTAAACCTCTGGATGCCACCACAAATCCCTCGCTGTTGCTAAAGGCTGCAGCCCTGCCCGAATATGCTGAACTGATCAGCCAGGCCAAACGCTGGGCCCAAGGCCAGGGTGGCACCAACCGGACCCAGCTGGCTGATTGTTGTGACAAGCTGGCGGTAGACATTGGCACGGAAATTCTCAGTGTCATCCCGGGCCGGGTATCATCCGAAGTGGATGCCCGCTTGTCCTTCCAAACTCAGGCCACCGTCGAAAAGGCACGGCGCTTGATCGAGCTGTATGCCGCCAACAACATTGATGCTTCGCGGGTGCTAATCAAAATTGCCAGTACCTGGGAAGGTATCCAGGCGGCCCGTATTCTGGAAGGTGAAGGCATTAATTGTAATTTGACCCTGCTTTTTGGTTTTGCCCAGGCCGTGGCCTGTGCGGATGCCGGGGTGTTCCTGATTTCACCCTTTGTTGGCCGCATTCTGGATTGGTACAAAAACCACACCGGCAAAACCTATACTGCACAAACCGATCCCGGCGTGTTGTCGGTTAAGAAAATCTATAACTACTACAAGAGTAACGGCTACAACACCGTGGTCATGGGGGCCAGCTTTCGCAACACCGGCGAAATTGAAGCCCTGGCCGGATGTGATCGTCTTACCATCAGCCCCGGGTTGCTGGAAGAGTTGGAGCAGGATGCAGGCCCGCTGCACCGGCAACTCACCCCGGACGACATCAGCCCCGCTGAAAAAATTACCATGGATGAAGCCACCTTCCGCTGGATGATGAATGAAGATGCCATGGCTACGGAAAAGCTGGCGGAAGGTATCCGCAACTTTGCCGCAGACCAGGTCAAGTTAGAACATCTGTTGTCCGACTGAGCTGCACCGGCACTTGCTCTAAGGTTCCTGCAGGTTGCTGATGCTGACAGCATTCGACTGCAGCGCATCCTTAAACTGTTCCACCTCAGCCGGATGGGACCGCCGGTAATGGGCATACATCGACATCCTGGCCATACGACGGGCTTGGGGGTCGGTGATCTGATCATAAATCTGTTTTGCCGTATCAAACGGAATGGTGCCGTTAAGCAGACCCAGCCGGCCAAAGTCGCGATCCTGACCGGAATCCAAACTATCCACAAAATCCCTGGACCCTTGCGGGTCCCAGCGGGACCACTCAGACACCAGCTTGTTGTACAAGGCACCTCGCTCCCCCTCCGGCTGGTTGCTGATCCACTGAGTGGTGGCATGGACATCCCGGTGCACCCAGCTCCTGACCAGGTTGGCTGCCATGGATTGCCGCCGCTGTGGGTCTTTGATCCGCTCAACACGCTGTATAGCCGTTTGCAGATCAACCCCTGTCACCGCTGCGCTGGACAACATATTTTCCATCATTTGTGCTTCGCCCGGTGGCAAACTGTCGAGCCAGTCGTGTACCGCTGCCGGTGCGGTCCCGGCCAGCGACAGGGCAATATGCTGTATCCCGATCATCCGTGCCTCAACGCCGGTTTGCGCATCGAGCCACAGTTTGGCCGCCTCTAAATTCTGCGCCGCCAACGGTCCAATCACACCCAACATCGCAGCGGTCTGCGCCGTGCCGTGTAGCGTCTGAGCCTGTTGCCAGGCCGCGTTGACATCCTGCCGGGCAAACAACCTGAAGGCTGTTTGCAGCTGCTGGTTTTTCTCCCGGGACGGATCCTGGCTGAGGATCCAATTAATCGCAGCGGGAGGATCGTGCTGCGCCCACTGAGTTAAAATCCCTCTTTCTATCGGCTGACGCGCTGGAAAATCTAAAGCCCCGGCTGCATTCAGGGCAGCAATGGGATCGTTCGCTGCCCACTGTTGCGCAATACGGTTCAGCTCCCGCCAGCGCCAATCTGAATCCGTTAGCTGCGCCGCACTTTCCCAGGCTGCAGCAAAGTCCAGGTCTGCCACAGGTAATTCGTTAAGGCCAAGCTGCCGGGCCAGTGCTTGCCGTTCGCTTGCGGATAAAGCACCCGGTGCCGCCAGAATGGCCTGCGCAGCAACCTGCCGCAATCCCGGGGGCAACTCAGCCGCCGCGGTTACGGCACCGTCAAGATCAGAGCGCACCCAGGCATTAAATACAGCCTTTATCCAGCGTGCTTGAGCGGTGCCCGGATGTTTAAGCACCCTGCGCAGGGCTTCGTCAGAATCCAGCTCAGCCAGACGTCCGTACAATATGGCAATACCGGCAACCCGGTCCGAGCCGGCAAATACATCCGGCGCTTGATCTAACAGATCAACTATGCCTTGCGCCGGACGGCCTTTCATCAGTTGATGCAGGGCCAGAGTTTGCTCAAAGTGACCGGTAATGCCGGCTACCGCCTGCAAGGATCCGGGTGTCTCATGCGCTGATCTTGCAGGCGGCTGGGTTGGCAGGCGGTGCGAAGCACCGGCTTGAGCCTTGTCCCCATGGCCCCGGGACTCCTCAGCGGGTTCAGGCAAGGTCAAATAGACCAGCACAGCCCCCAGGCCAAAAGCGCCAATTACTGATACCAGGAATTTTCCATTCATCCGCAGCACCGTGTCACTCTATTTTGATTTTTCTGACGATATCACTTTGTGGACCTTATGCAACCGGCACATTCAACGCCCAATCAGGGCAACCTTTTGCGATACACATCCGGCAACGGATGGGTATAATTTTGGGCCCCAAATTATGGAGCAGAAGATGTCGTATAAGTTGCTGATTAATGGTGCCCTGGTCGAGGGTGACCAGACCATGGACGTGGTAAACCCCGCCACCGAAGAAAAACTCGCGGATTGCCCCCGGGCGTCAGAAAGCCAGCTGAACGATGCGGTGGCCGCAGCCAAGGCGGCATTTGACACCTGGCGCCAGGTGCCGATGGATGAGCGTAAGGCGGTTGTAGGCAAAATTGCTGATGTGATTGAGGCAAATGCCACTGAACTGGCCCAGATCCTCACTCAGGAACAGGGTAAACCCATAGGTGATGCCACCGGGGAAGTGTATGGCGCCGCGGCATTTTGCCGCTATTTTATGAGCCTGGATCTTCCGGTAGAAACCCTGGATGACAGCGAAGGCCGCAAAGTGGAAGCCCATCGCAACCCCCTGGGGGTGGTTGGCGCCATTGTCCCCTGGAACTTTCCGCTGATTCTCATGATGTTTAAACTGCCACCGGCGCTGATAGCCGGAAACACCCTGGTCCTTAAGCCGGCCCCCACCACTCCCCTGTCCACATTACGCATTGCTGAACTGATTGCGGACATTGTGCCTCCGGGGGTCGTCAACGTAATTACCGATGCCAACGACCTGGGTGCCCCGCTGACCGCCCACCCGGATGTCAGGAAAGTTTCTTTCACCGGCTCAACGGCCACCGGCAGCAAGGTGATGGCAGGTGCGGCAGGCCTGCTCAAGCGCATCACCCTGGAGCTGGGAGGCAACGACGCCGGAGTGGTGCTGGATGATGTGGATCCCAAGGAGGTGGCGCCCAAACTGTTTGCCAGTGCTTTCCAGAACAGCGGCCAGGTCTGTATTGCCATGAAGCGGCTTTACGTTCACGAATCCGTGTATGACGAAACCGTCCAGGAACTGGTTAAGCTGGCTG
>JANQMF010000179.1 GCA_028280225.1 Pseudomonadales bacterium
AATTGGCGGATGATCCGGACAATCTGGAACTTATCTATCAGCGTTGTGTGCGTCAGGTTGCCGCTGAACAATATGAACCTGCCCTCCAGGATGCCATGACTATCTTGCGTGAGGATCGAGAATTTCGTGATGATATTGGACGCCTGACCATGATCCGGATTTTTGCCCTGCTGGGTAAAGGGAATGACTTGGCCACCCAATACCGGCGCAAGATGTTCAACTTTATGCACTAGGCGGTGCGCAATGCCCAATTGCGCCGGGTTGCCGTGTTGTTGCGGGGTTTAAGTGGGCTAATGTGAATCAGTACACATAAACCAAGGTGGGCTGGCCTTATCCTGAGTGCTCCACGGTCTATTCTGGTGATTGCGGCATGGAAGCGCCTGCAATGCCTCGCTTGGTGCTCGAGGTTGCTGATACTAAAATTGAACTGCCAATCCGCTGTGAGGACACACAGGGGACCGAAGATGCCTGCGCCCAATCCCCAAGCCTTTGTCTGGGTAAAAATGACGACAATGATCTTGTTGCCCAGTCAGCACAAACATCCCGTCAACATGCGGTGATTGAAGTAAGACACAACGACTTCTACCTGGTTGACCGGAGCACCAATGGCACCTATGTGCAGACTGAAGACGAGCAGGTCACCCTGGTACACCGCAACAGTATTCGTTTGTGGGGTGCCGGGTGGATTTCATTGGGGCAGCCCCTGGCCGTTGGGTCGCCAATTCACTTCCGACAAATCGACCGCAGGTAAGGTGGCCATGTATTGGTCCAGTTCAGCCGACACACACTGCGGCAACCACAGAAAGCGCAACGAAGATGCCGTATTTTGTTCTTCCCGGGACCGCCTGTGGGCGGTTGCGGACGGCATGGGGGGACACAATGCGGGAGATTTTGCCAGCGAAGCCATTGTACAGGCGTTGGCGGACATTGAGCTGGGTAAGTCCCTGGCGGATGCAGTGGATGGCATTGAGGATTGTTTACTGGCCGTCAACGACGAGTTACGCCGCCATGCCCGGTTAAACTGTGCCGGTGAGACCGTGGGGAGCACGGTGGTGGTGTTGGTTGTCCGGGGTGGTGTAGGGGTTGTCCTTTGGGCCGGGGACAGCCGGCTGTATCGTCTCAGAGAGCGGAAAATTGAACAGATCACCAGAGACCACAATCCGGTTTCGGATCTATTGGATGTGGGTGGGGTCACCGAGGAAGAAGCGGTTAATGCTGATACCCACATCATCACCAGGGCTGTGGGTGGGCAGTCGGAACTGCATCTTGATGTGGCGGTTTTTGATATTCAGCCCGGTGACACGGTATTGCTGTGCAGCGATGGGCTGTATCGGGAAGTGATGCCACATACGTTATTCAATGCCCTGCAGCAGGATGTGGATGTTGCGGTAGAAACCCTGGTTAAAGAATGCCTGCAGGGAGAAGCCCGAGACAATTTGTCGGTTGTGGTGGCGCGTGCAGAGGTGGCGGGCCGTGGAGCCTGAAATGGAGACCGGTCCCCACCGTACCCCAGCCCCGGAGGGTGGCCCGGAAACGACCGTCCTGCGCGGTGACCAGACCGTTTTTCGCAACGAAGACAGTATCTCCCAGGGCCGGGAGACCCCTCCGTCCGCGGATACGCCGGTGGAGGTGGACGAACACCGGATTCTAAAATCGCGCTTTGTGCTGGAGGAACGGATTGGCAGCGGTGGCATGGGCAGTGTGTTTCGGGCCAAAGACCTGCGTAAGGTAGAGGCTCGGGACAATCAACCCTATGTTGCGGTTAAGGTGCTCAACAATGACTTTCGCCAGCATCCCGAGGCCTTTATTGCCCTGGAGCGTGAAGCCTCCAAGTCCCAGACCCTGCGGCACAGCAATATTGTTTCGATATTCGATTTCGACAAAGACGGTGATATCCCCTATATCACCATGGAATTGTTGGAAGGCCAGGAGCTGGCGGAACTTTTACAGTCTTACCCGAACGGGCTGCCGGAGGAACAGGCCTGGCCTATCATCGAAGGCATGGTCCTGGGTTTGATGCATGCTCACGAGGAGGGGGTTGTGCATGCGGACTTCAAACCGGGTAACGTTTATGTCACGCATCGGCAGAGTACTAAAATTCTGGACTTCGGCATTGCCCGGGCGATGCGCGCCAACAGCGGCGGTGATGATACAGACTTTGATCCCTCCCGGCTTGCGGCACTGACTCCCGCCTACGCCAGCCGGGAAATGTTAAACGGCGACAACGCGGAGCCCCGGGATGACCTATATTCCCTTGGGGTGGTCATCTATATGGTGCTGACGGGTCTGCATCCCTATGGCCGGGTACCGGCCAACGAAGCCATTAAGGAAAATCTGCACCCGGAACGCATCAAGCAGTTGTCCCGCCGGCGCTGGCGGATTTTAGAGCGCTGTCTGGCCTTTAACCGCCAGGATCGTCCCGCCACCGCCCACGATCTGTATGAGGGATTATTTGGTAAAACCCACTGGCGCAGCTGGGGTATAGCCGCTGCGGCGCTCATCGTTTCCGCCAGTATCCTGTTTGCAAGTTTGCAGGAAACTGCGGAAATTAATGTGGTGAAAGAAGAGGTTCGTACCGAAACGCTGGTCACCGCCCAAGTGAATCGTATTCATGACCTGCTGGAAGAACCCCGCTTTGATACTGAATGGGTGCGAATCCTGTTCAGCGAAGTGCAGACCCTGCGCACTGTCTCTCCGGACGATGTGGCGGTGGATGCCATGTTAGAGAAAATTGCCGCGACCTACGCTCAAGCGGTGGCGGACAGTAACGCCCTGGATGAGAGCTTCCGGCTTTATCACAGTGCTTTGCAACTGGGGGCTGCCCAGGCCAGTGCGCAAGTCCTGGAAAGTCGCCTGTTATCGAGTATCCACCATCTGGGTGGACAGCCGCTGGATGCCCAATGGTTAGCCGACGCGGAACAAACCCTGAGCTATTTACAAAGAGATTTTTCCGGCTCCCTGATGTTGCGCGAGGCCAAGGGTGCGTTGCTGGATAACTTGTTCGTCGAAATCGCCGCGGTTTTTGCCGGAGAGCATCCCGGGGATGTGGGGGTGGCTGAGCAAGCCTGGAATACCTTTGCCGGCGAAATCCCCGATGAGGTTAAACGCAACGAAATAGAGTCCCTGCTGGACCTGGCCCTGGCAAAGGCCGCCCGGCAAAAGGCGGATGAAGAAGCAGCCAGGCTGCGCAGTAGTCTGCTCGCGCAGATGAACAACATTTTACAGGTAAGCTGTCTGCGTCTGGACCTGGAGCAGGTGGCGAGCGCCTTGGAAGGTGTTGGGCGCAAATATCCCGGTCAGCTGGATCTGGTGCAGGCCCAAGCCGCCCGGCGCATCAGCGAGTGTGTTGCCCAGGTAGGTGCTGTTGATGCGGAGCGAGGCCGCTCCATGCAACGTCAGGCGCAAAGCCGTTTTGCCGAACTGGCGAATTTTACGGATTTGGATGTTGACCCCTGTTCCATGCATTATCTGGTGGGTAATGGCCGCCAACAGGGTGCTGGTGGTTCCTGCGCGGATGATCTTGGAGATGATTCGTCAGCACCGGCGCTGAAGGGGCCCAGGCTGGTGGTTGTGCCGGACGCGCAGTCAAGTGGGAAATTTGCCATCAGTAAATACGAAATAAGCTGGCGAGACTTTAATAACTTCTGTCAGGAGACCGGCGAATGTGCGGCTGATGAAGAACGGGGCCGCAGTGTTAAACAAGACACTCGACCGGTCACCGGTGTGGATGTCAGCCTGGTGGAGCGTTATGCCCAATGGCTGAGTGCAAAAACAGGGTACCACTACCGCCTGCCGACCCGGGCCGAATGGTTTCAGGTTGCCCAGGCGTTTGATCTCAGCAACAAATGTTTGCGGGTCAGCCGGGAAGAGGTTCGCTCTGTCACCGCGGCTGAGGTGCAGATTGTTGAAGACAATCGTTTTGGGGTTGTCGATATTTTGAACAACGTAGGCGAAATTGTTAAAGACGCGGATGGCTACCTGACCTTGGATGGGGTATTGCAGGATGCCCAGGGCCGCTGCCTGTTGCGAACGGGAAAACTCTCTGACACCCAGGGTGATCAGTCTACTGGATTTAGATTAGTGCGGGAGGTGTCGTGAGTTTAATGAGCTTATCTCCGGAAGTGGTGCGCCTGCGAAGAATTGCCAAGGCCTGTCAGGCGGGTGAACTGTCCCGGCTTGAATACCGGGAAAGCCGGCGCCAGGTGATCAAAAAGTTTGCTGACGGTCGTACCGCCCTGAATGAAGATACGGTGCCGCGGTTTGATCTGGAGGCCACCCTGCAACGGGGGGTCATGACGCCGGCTCAGCTTTCAGGCTCCCACCTGTCCAATGTGGCATCGTCCAGGTTCAGCAAACTGATTTGGGGTTGTGTGGTCCTTGCACTTGTGGCCAGCCTGTTTATCCCAACCTGGGTGATTGGCTGAACCGCGCAAAATAGTCTAACGGTTGTCCATGGTGGAGAGATGGCCGGACATTTGTGACAATTTTGTGACGCAGCGAGGCTTTGGCGGTGAGCATCCACTAACCTGGGCCTCGGGGGCTTTATACACAGAGATGATATCTATGTTAAAGCGCATTGAATTGCGCTTTTTTTCTCACCTTCTTTATTTCTAATGTTCTTCAACTATTTGATTTATAAGATTAAATCTTAGATTTTGCCCAGGGCGGCGAGAACTCGCCCAATCGAGCGGTGGGGTAAAACAACCGGAGCCGGGAAAGTTATCCTCAAAGTTATCCACAGCCTGTGCAAAGTTGCACACCGTGTTGCCCATAAACGGGGCTGGTCACTCCAGGTCGGTGGCGGCACAATCGGGTTTTACCAGCCGGATCAGCCAGGAAATAGCGTGTGAGCGACAAAGATCAAAGTTTGTTGGAACAAAAGTTGGCCCAGTATCGGGACAAAGGGGTGTCGAAAATCAAACTGGGCCTTACCGATATGGATGGGGTCATCCGGGGTAAGTACGTCAACCTCAAAAAGTTCTCCAGCCTGATGCAGAAGCAGGGTGGCTTTTGTGATTGTGTGTTCGGCTGGGATGTGGATGATCAGCTTTATACCCAGGCGGACTATACGGGTTGGCATACCGGTTTCCCGGATGCCGCCTTTCGCCTGCTTGTGGATTCCGAGCGTTGGCTGCCGGATGAAGAGTGCCCGTACTTTGTGGGTGAATTTGTCGGCCCGGATAACACCTCCCACCCCCTGTGTCCGCGCACCCGCCTGGCCCAGGTGTTGCAACGGTATGACGGGCAGCAACTGTTGGTGCGCTCGGGTTTTGAGTATGAATTTTTTGTTTTCGCCGAAACCCCCCATACGGTGAGAGACAAAGGTTATCGCAACCTGCGGTCGGTGACCCCGGGAAACTTCGGCTATTCGCTGCTGCGGGCGTCAACTCAATCTGATTTGTTCAGCGGCTTAATGGATTATGCGGGCGCGGCGGATTGTGACCTGGAAGGGTTGCACTGCGAAACCGGTCCCGGGGTGTGGGAGGCGGCTTTGCAGGCCAAGCTGGGTGTAGAAGCCGCGGATCGGGCAAATTTGTTTAAAACCTTTGCCAAGGTTTATCTGCAAAAACGGGAACTGATGGGCACCTTTATGGCCAAATGGTCCATGGACTATCCGGGGCAAAGTGGGCACTACCACTTCAGTGTGGCCAACAGGGAAGATGAAAATCAGTTTTATCAGCCCGGGGCAGCGGATCAGATGTCGGCCATGCAGCGGTTTGCCGTGGGTGGTTTACAGCGCTACTTGCCGGAATTGCTGGTTATGCTGGCGCCAACCATCAACAGCTTTACCCGTCTGGTCAAGGGCGCTTGGGCCCCCACGGCTGCTACCTGGGGGGTTGAAAACCGCACCACCGCCATTCGGGTGATTCCAGGCAGTGCCGCCAGTCAACGTATCGAATGCCGGGTGGGCGGAGCGGACGGCAACCCCTACCTGGTTGCCGCGGCGGTACTGGCGGCTGCGTTCCAGGGTATGCAGGAAAAAATTGAACCGGGTCCCGCAGTGACGGGCAATGCTTACGATGTGCAGGCACAGTTACCGGCGGATCAGCAATTTGCCAGCAATCTGCGTGCTGCCACGGAACAATTTGCCGGGTCCGGGATGGCCCGTGAACATTTTGGTGACGCCTTTGTTGATCATTTTGTGACCAGCCGTCTGTGGGAGTGCAGTGAATACGAGCGCACCGTCAATAGCTGGCAGCTTGAGCGGTACTTTGAAATTATCTAGTCTGGCTACACAATGCCCAGCGTTCAGGGCAGCGACTTCGGGCGCTGGGACAGCACCAGTGAAAAACCGCAGGTTTTTGCCGGGTTTGTGTAGCAACCCGTGGGAAGAAATTGGCAGGGATGCCCATTTCCGGACAGGAACAATCTAACGTGCAAAAGATTGCCATCTTGCGGACGGATGCGGTGCTGGAGCAGTTTCAGCCGGAATTTGGCGATTACCCACAGATGTTTACAGACCTTTTGTTGCGGCTGGTACCGGACCTGGACATTGTCAGCTATGACGTGCGCCGGGCCCTGCCGGAACGGATGGACTGTGACGCCTATTTGATTACCGGTAGCCGGCACAGTGTTTACGATGACTTACCCTGGATAAAAGCTCTGGTCCGCTTCCTGCAAGAAGTCTTGGCAGCGGGCAAAAAAGTCATTGGTATCTGCTTTGGCCACCAGTTGATGGCCCATTTTTTTGGCGGTCGGGTGGGCCCGTCGGAAAACGGTTGGGGGGTGGGTTTACAAACCAGCCAGGTCACCCCTCAATCCTGGATGGAGGGTCGGGCACCGGAGAGCGTGGGTTTGCTGGCCAGCCATAAAGATCAGGTACTGATCCCGCCGCCTGGTGCCGAGGTATTTTTGCACAGTGAGTTTTGCCCCATTGGTGGATTCACCTTGGGGCAGCAGATTGTCACGGTGCAGGGACATCCCGAATTCAGTGGCGGCTATGCCCGGGCGTTGATGCGCCACCGGCGGGAGATTATTGGCGAGCCGGTATTTCTCGAAGGTATGCGCAGCAGCCGGCAAACACCGGATGCTGATGAAGTTTTCGGCTGGATGCTCAACTTTATTCAACAACCGGCGCCCGGCTAGGGGTGGCAGATGGCACAACAACCACCAGCCCGCTTTGACAGCTTCCGCAAACAGGCAGAGCAACTGATTCAATCCCCTGCCCGGTTGAATCAACTGGTGG
>JANQMF010000037.1 GCA_028280225.1 Pseudomonadales bacterium
TTGGGACCACTTCGTTAAGGTATAAGACTTACCCCAAACGAGCGGCAAGAAAAACGGAGGTCCTCGACTTAGGTCAAAGACCTCCGTTTTTTTGTGCCTCATATCTAACCAGCATCCCAATCAGCATGGCCAATCAGTACCCGCTGCCCCGTTCGCCTGGGATGACGTCTTGCAACCCGGGCCCAATCAGACCTATGGTTACTGGTGGAAAGACAATATCCGGACCGAGGGAGTGATTCGAATATGGCAAGCGTGTGGCCAGATGTTGGTGTGGAATCTGAAAAGCTGGCAGGTCCCCGATCAAGCCAAAAGTGGTGGCGGAGGGGGCACCTTGTTGGGTTATCTGTTTGTGCCCTGGCCCTTATGGGTTGCCAGACCGACCCACCTGCTCAACAGGAGGTGGCGCAGCCTTCAGCCAGTGTTACGGATGATCAGCCGCTGTGCATCAGCGGCCGGGAAGTTGTGCGCCTGTCTGCTCAAGCCTGTGCGGAACGACAAGCCGCTGAACGCAGTCGTGAAGGTGGGGTCAGCAATTTACTCAATAATCTCAATGTTGAGTACGAGACCGATAGCTTAGACCTGAGATTGCTGGAGGCCATCACCATCGGTGCACGCTACCGTTACCAGGTTGAGCGTTCTTATCGGGAAGGGTATTTCACCAGGATTGACAGCTATAAGATCAGGTCCGGGGCCAACCAGGGGGATCTGCTGGGAACCCTGCCTTTATCCATCGGCTTGTCACAAAACAGCGAACTGCTGTTTGCCCAGCAATTTGCCAGCGGCAGAGTGGCTCGGGATCCACGCAGTACCTACACCCCGGATCACATCCCGCTCACCCCAACAAAGGCCTTGGCCTTAAAACCAGGAGACTATGCCCGCTTCAATGGGCGCATGGGTCTGCTGGCCAACGCCGGGCAGGTATGGCCCCTGGCTGGATATATGTTGGCGCTGACCACCAAGTACTCGATTCTGGTCGACGGAGAATACCAGGTGCACGTTTTCCGCCTGGACGGTGATCGTATCCGCGTGCGCCTGGTTGCCGATCGGGGCCGGGAAGCTTCCGCCGGAGTTGCGCTGCAAATGCCAAACCGGGTTAAGGCTGCGCTGATTAACCGCGTCAATGCAGAACTTCAACCTTTGTCGTCGCTGCCGCTCCTGGACGCTTCAGCAGGTATTGCCGCCAACAAGGACCAGCGCGCCCTGTTCCTGGTGGACTACACCATTGACTTGTCCAACCCCCAGGCCGCCGCTGCTTATCAAAGTATTTTTGGCCAAGCGGTGGCCCTGCAGGATCTGAAAATTGCCAGCCCCCTGCGCAATGAGTTTGAACTGCGGGACAGGCTGGTGGGGAATATAGAAGAACTTGATCGTCTGGCGCGGGAAGACCTGGAAAAAAGTAATCAACGTGTGGTCAGGAATTTTCAGGGTTCAAACTATTCAAACAGCCGGTCTATTGATTTTGACGTCAAGCTCTCAACCTTTGCGGTAAATCGCTCGCGCCTGTACCGGGAGAATTTTCTTACCCGCAACCAACTGAGCAGTGAAGGGGATATCCGCTCTCACTATCTGTTACCCACTTGGTCTCATCTGCGCGACCGAAGCATGTTGTTTGGCATGTTAAGTGAAAACCAGGTGCGTACAGCTGATGCTCTATTTGTTGCGGATCCGGATGGCAAGCCAATACAGTTCCTGAATATCGGCTTTGGTCTGGAATACAAGGATACCCGCCTGCGTGCCGACGAATACCGCCGCATGCGCCGCAAAATAGAGCTATTGTTAGACGATGCTGCTGAACAGGAGCTTGCGCTACAGCTTGAGGGTACCCCGTGGCTACTCGATCAGCGGCGCAGAGATATCAGTGTTTCCCTACGCTACTTTTTCCATGAAGCTGCTTTTGACGGGCTTATCGACGCCGGATATGGGAATGAGACAAAGCTTGCCACGGCTTTGGCGGAATTTATCGTTGAGGGAATCAGCAATGGTGAATTTCCTTTCTATAAGGGTGACCTGCAACAGTTGGTCGGCAGGCGCCATCAGGAAAGCGATGGTGAAGATCTAAACGGACGGGCCGAAAAGGCCGCTGCACAACGCTGGGGCAGTGAGATTCGCGATGTAGCCCGGCAGTTGGCCGTTGCCTTTAATACCCAACATGACAATGGGCGCCGTATGCATGCCGTGCTTGACCTGCGCGCCAACAACTTTTATCAGAAGGTCGGCACCGCTTTCTGGGCCTTTCTGGTGCAGCGTGCGGAATTGGAACTCAGTGAAGTGATGTTTCTTAATCTGAGACTGGCAGCCAAGGATCATCCCAGCATCGACTTTTCCACCGGACAATCCGGGGAGCGCGATCTTTATGAATCGGTAAAACTGATCCAAAGTCTGCTGAACGACCGAAGCCTGGATATGCGTGAGGCGGGTGACTTAGACGCCATCATATCCAACATGACCATCATCCGATCATAGTCCGTGACTGATCAGCTACCGGAAACACCGTGGTCACTTATTGCACAGGCCCAGGGTGGTTTTGCGGAGAAGCGTGAGGCCCTCAAGCAGCTTTTGGAACTGTATTGGCAGCCTGTTGCAAATGCCTTGCAACAGGCCTGCAGCCTTTCCGTTGCAGACAGCAAACAAGTTGCCCAACAATTTCTGGAGAAGCTGCTCACCCCGGAGGCTTTGGCAAAGGTAGATCCGGAACAAATTAACTTTCGCACACACCTTAAGGCTGAGTTGCTTGATTTTGTTGAGCGCCGAGAAAATCTATTGGCTGAACCCGCGCGTAAGTTATCAGATTTTCAACTGACCAGCCCGATGGAGCTACCCGCCTCCGAGGGTGAGGTGGATATTGTGTTTGATGAACAGTGGATGCTGCTGCTTATTCTGCGCGCTGTAGATAAGCTGCAAGTCAACGACGACTCCGAAAACCAATCCACCTTCGACATATTTTCTTCCGTCGATGTTGCAGCTAAGCCGGCAACTGTTGATGAGCTTGCCCGCGGCCTCGACATGGACGTTGCCGAGGTTGAAAACAGGCTGTTTAGCGCACGGCGAATGTTGCGTGGCTATCTGATGTCGGATATTGCCGGCTACACCGCAAATCGGGATCACGCGCGAGAAGAGTTGCAATGGCTGCTGCCCTGATCAATTCCATTCGAGCCGGTCAACGCCAACTGACAGACCGGATTATTCTGGATCTTGCGGTGCAACGCGGGCTCATTAACGAAACCGTGACGCTTTCCCCGGAAATTAACAAGGATGCAGCAGCAGGTGCGGAAACGGTTGACCTGGCAGACCCCAACAGTACCGGCGTGGGCCTGTACCTGGTCAGTTCGGGCCAGCTCTCTCAAGCTCAGTTAAGCAGTTTGTTGGAAGAAGCTGAGTTGGTTAACGTCATGGACACCGTTACCGAAAGCGCGGCACCCGCTGAAGTGCAGCAGGCGGCAAGTCAAGCTGGGCGACGGGTGGGACGTTATACCCTGGTCGACGAGATTGGTGCAGGTGGCATGGGAGTGGTCTGGCGCGGCTGGGATAATCAGTTGTCGCGCTGGGTGGCGGTTAAGCAGCTTAAAGTTAATGACAGCCGTCTGGTGGCCCGGTTTATGCGCGAAGCCTCCCTGCTCGCCCAGCTTACCCATCCGAATATTACCGCGGTATTTGAAATCGGTGTGCATGAAGCGCAACCCTTTCTTGTCATGGAACTGGTCAGCGGCGGTACACCGGTTGCTGAACAACTGGACAGAAAAGGCGCAGCCCGGATTGTTCGCGATGCCGCACGGGCGGTGCAATATGCCCATGACAAGAACATGATCCACCGCGACCTCAAACCTTCCAATTTGCTGATAGGAGAGGGCGGGCGTGTTTTTGTTACGGACTTTGGCCTGGCCAGAATGCGTGAGGAAGACAATAGCCTTACGGTAAGTGGCGCGCTGCTGGGTACTCCGGCCTTTATGGCTCCGGAACAGGCTCAGGGCAAGGACGCTGATATCAGAACAGATGTTTACGGTCTGGGCGCAACCCTGTATGCCCTGGTCGAGAACGAGCCTCCCTATTCCGGGGAGCTTGTGCACGAAGTCGTAAAACGGGTGGCGGTTTCCAATCCGCCGAAGATCAGCGGAGCCGACGACCTGGTTGTGGTGGCTGAAAAAGCCATGGAGCGGGACCGGGAGGACCGATATCAAACCGCAGCAGAACTGGCTGAAGAGTTGCAGCGCTACATTGACGATGAGCCCATTCATGCACAGCCCATCAATGCGGCGCAGCGGCTATGGCGCCGCGCAAAAAGAAATCCTGCCTTGTCCGGGTCTTTGTTTTTGGCCGCCTGTTTGATCATTGCGGTGGCCACGTGGGGGACAATGCGTCTGAACGACTACTATACGCGTCAGCAGCAGATCGAGGCAGCCTCCATCCACACTTCTAACGCTGAAGGCCAGGAGAGGGAACTGCGTAGAATTTATGCTGCTCCAATATTAGATAGACGGGCGGAGCAGGGCACTCTGGAGAATCTTCACCGTTACGCCGACCAGGCCTTGGCGCTTGCGCCGGGGTATGCACCAGCCGCGTACTTTAAGGGGATAGCGCTGCTGTGGCAAAATGAATTTGATCTTGCTCATCAGTACTTTACCCAGTCGTTGGATGATGATCCTCTCTACGAGGATGCCCGCATATACCGAATAGTGGCTGAGTTTGGCCGTTCAGAAGCCATATCCCCCATCGTTGTTCACGACCGCTCAGGCTTTCGTATTGTGCCGCCTCCGGACACCCCGGAAAAACAGGCCGCCTTGGCAAGACTTGTAGAAGATGACAAAGCAATCCACCCACAATCGGATCGTATTTTCCTCAGCAGGGCAATTTTGCAGAACGCCAGGGGAGACTTTGCCGCCTCGGTGCAAAGCATGGCGCAATATCTGCAGCGTTTTCAGGCGGACAAAAAGATCAGAGAAATGCTGGTGCTGTCCCTGGTTGCCGCGGGTCAATTTGAGCAGGCCAGAACCGTTGCCCGGGAAATGACCGCGGGAACTTTCCCGGCGCATGGATTCAGTGGGCTGGCCTTTGCTGAAGCTGCTGACGGTCAACTGGAAGCCGCTGTCCAGGCGATGCAACAGTCCCTGGATCTTGAACCTAACGATGACAATAAGCAGTGGATTGCAACCTGGCGTTTCCAGCAGGGCAGATATCAACAGGCGATGACGGCATTTGGGGAAATTCTAGACGGCAATCCCGACCACTTTAATGCCCTGGTAGGACGGGCCGGTGCCATAGGTCTGTTAGCTCAAGGTCCGGACGATGAACTGCTGGATGTTGCTTACGCAGATGCCCAGCGCGCGGTGGCGTTGCGTCCCGGGGATGCGTATGCCCAATTTGTGTTGGGGCAGGCCAGTCTTTATCACAATCCGGGACTGGCGATAAAGTCCCATGAGCAGGCGATTAAACTGGATGCGGAGGAATACGGGGGCCACAGCCGGGCAATGATTGCCAGTGCCCACTTTGTCGCGGAAGATTACCCGGCCGCTGCGCAAGCGATGGGGCAGGCGCTGAAAGTTATCCCCGGCAAACGTAGCTGGGTACTGCGCAAGGCAGAGT
>JANQMF010000043.1 GCA_028280225.1 Pseudomonadales bacterium
ACCATGGAGCAGGAACGGGGCATTTCCGTCACCACCTCGGTCATGCAATTTCCTTATCAGGACCGTTTTATCAATCTGCTCGATACACCGGGCCACGAAGACTTTTCCGAAGATACCTACCGCACCCTGACCGCGGTGGATTCTGCCTTGATGGTGATTGATGGCGCCAAGGGGGTTGAGCCGCGGACGATCAAGCTGATGGAGGTTTGCCGGTTGCGTGACACGCCGATCGTGACCTTTGTGAATAAGCTTGATCGGGAAATCAGGGATCCCATTGAGTTGATGGATGAAATTGAGGACATCCTGCAGATTGAATGTGCGCCCATGAATTGGCCCATCGATATGGGCAGGCAGTTTAAGGGGGTATATGACCTGGCCAGCGACAGCATTGTGCAGTATGTTCAGGGCCACGGTCATCATGTATTTGACTACCCGGTGGTACAAGGCCTGGAAAGTGACGAAGCCAGGGTGTTGCTGGCGGATCAGTACGATGACTTTTGTGAGGAAATAGAACTGGTACGTGGTGCCAGTCATAGCTTTAATCTGGAAGATTATCTTAAGGCGGGGCAGACCCCGGTGTACTTCGGCACAGCGTTGGCAAACTTTGGCATACAACAAATGTTGGACGGCTTTGTGACCTGTGCGCCCCAGCCCCAGCCGCGCTCCACGGCCAGCCGGCAGGTGCAGCCGGACGAGGCCAAGTTTTCCGGCTTTGTATTTAAAATTCAGGCCAACATGGACCCCAAACACCGGGATCGTATTGCCTTTTTACGGATTTGTTCCGGGCGCTACGAACAAGGCATGCGCATGAAACATCTCCGGCTGGGTAAACAAATTAAGGTCACGGATGCGGTGACCTTTATGGCCGGTGATCGCAGCCATGCAGAGGAAGCTTTTGCCGGAGACATTATCGGCTTACACAATCATGGCACCATCCAAATTGGAGATGCCTTCTCGGAAGGAGAGGAACTCAATTTTAAGGGTATTCCCAACTTTGCCCCTGAGCTTTTCCGGCGGGTTCGTGTCCGTGACCCACTCCGCTCCAAACAATTGGATAAGGGTATTCAGGAGTTAGCTGAAGAAGGTGCCACCCAGGCATTCCGGCCGCTGACCAAAAACCAGATTGTGGTGGGGGCGGTTGGAGTACTGCAGTTTGATGTGGTTTCCTACCGGTTGCAGGATGAATACCGGGCCGAATGTGTGTGGGAGGATGCCAATATTCACACCGCCCGTTGGGTGTATTGTGATGATGAAAAAGTGATGGCCGACTTCCGGAAAAAAAACGAGGAAAACCTGGCCATAGACGCTGGAGGTTATCTGACTTACCTGGCCACCAGCCGTGTTAACTTGCAGCTTGCCGAGGAGCGTTGGCCGGACGTTACCTTTGCCAAGACCCGGGAACACTAATCGATACCCAAAAAATCTGCTTTAAGTGTCTGCTAATTGACACTGACGCGTGTGAAAGGGTGGATTCCGACAAGATTTGTACTAAACTCCACGAATAGATACTAGATAGTGATATAGTAACTAGCGAAATAGTAAATCGAAAATTAGCAGATCGGAAACTAATAGATCGCAAACTAATAGATCGCAAATTAGTAGATCGCAAATTAGTAGATCGCAAATTAGTAGATCGCAAATTAATAGATCAAAAAATGTTAGATCGAGAGACAGAAATAAAAAAATAACAAATCGCGAAACAGACAACGAGACCTGAACAAAACAGATCCATTAAACAGACTACATAAAATACACAAATTACATAAGTTACATAAAGTGGTATGTGCCGGGCAGTAACCACCTTTTGATACCCCAGGACTTGAGATAGGAGATTGGGTGAGCGCGATACTTGTTGTTGACGACGATACATCGGTATTGGACGTAATGAGTGAGATGCTTCGTTTGGAAGGCCATGTGGTCACTGTTGCTGAAAACGGTCAGCAAGCCGTGGACTGTGTGAATGCCGCAAATTTTGATCTGGTCATAACCGATTTGATCATGCCGGAAAAAGAGGGGCTGGAAACCATTGCGGACATCCGCCGGCAATATTCCGAAATCCCCATTATTGCCATATCCGGAGGTGGCCGGGTTGGCCCCACCGACTACCTTGAAACCGCCCGCTTTATTGGCGCCAATGCCACCTTAGCCAAACCCTTTGCCCGGCAAGAGCTTATACAAACGGTTGATGCTCTGTTAGTTTAAGCGTTTCCCATACCTAAAGGTGGGCCGGTTGGATTTCACTGCGGTCAAAGACTCTCAACACGCTCAGGACTTGGTGGACGCAGCTGCTGCCCCGGACAGCGAATTTACCGTGGCGGCACTAATTGGGTGCATGCTGGAACCCGGGCAGGACCCGGGTCAGGTTGAACGGTTGTTTGAGGAAACCTTTGCCCCCCTTTTTGCTCTACAAGGTTTCGAAGATCAGGATGATGGCGGGGAACGGATCGACACGATCCTCAACCATTTTACCAACGAAGGCTTCAGCGGGCCCCGGGGCAGTGTCGATTTCCGGCACAGCAATCTGGTCCGGGTGATGAGCGACAAACAGGGCATTCCAATCACCATGGCCATTTTGTTGCTTGAGTGTGGCCGCCGCTGTGGTCTGAGCGGCTTTGGCGTCAATTTCCCCGGCCACTTTTTACTGTCTCTGGCAGGACAGCTAATCGACCCTGTTGCGTTGACGGTGCTCGATCCGGCCGCGGCAGATAAGATTAAGGGTAAGGCAGGGCATCTTGAACCCGCCAGCGCCTTAATGATTGCCCTGCGGATGTTGAACAACATCAAGGCGCTGTACCTGCAGACTCAGGAAATTAATCAAGCGCTTGGGGTGGTGGATATCCAACTGGCGGTCAGTGCGGGACATGAGGATCTGTTGGCGTCGTTGTACTTTGAGCGTGGGGAGTATTGGCAGAATCTCGGCGCGGTGACCTCGGCCCGGGAAGCTTTCGAACAATGTATACGGCTGGGTAGCTTTGCGGATTTAACCGATAAAGCTGAGGGGCGCCTTGCCCAGCTTAAGGGCAGCGCCGAGACATGGCATTAGTGCGGGGCAGCACCGGCAAGCGCGTGGGAAGAAGTTGGCAGGGACGCCCGTTTCTCGGTGCAAACTAACTAGTCAATCATATCCGGATAAGGGTTGGCAAAATCCAGGTCAACAGGATGGTCAAACCCGGGAATGGACAAGGCGGTGCTGCTCAGTCCAACTTCGTCACCCTCAACCACACCCTCGCCAAATTTGTAGATTGGTGGGATGTCACCGTTATCTGCATGGGCATTATAGTGTTGTGCAGCTTCCTGAACCGGCTCGTTAGCCTGTTGATGGCTCCTCATCATTTTCTTTCCCCAACGGGCTGTCAGCATGGCCCGGGTTTGTTGGGGTGAAAGAAAGAAGCCGGTGGCATTGTTGCCGCCGAAACCTTTGGAATTGACAAAGGCGGCGGGGTATTCCTCGGGATCAATTTCCACGTGTTGCATGGGAAAATTGAGATGACTCTGGTGGACGTCGTCCGCGATATGATCAATGGTGGTAATACCGGGAATCCAACCGTCTGACCAACTGCCGATAATGGCGGCAAGCTGGTCGCCACCGGCGGGGGCCATGGAATGCCCAACATAACACTTAACCGCACCGACCAACCAGGAATCGATCCCGAAGTTTTTTGCCAACTCGTTAAATATGTGAGATTCAGTGACCCGATTCTGCGGTGTGCCGGTGCCATGTGCCTGCATATAGGTGCCCCGGCGCAGGGTTTTTTCTCCCAGAATTGCTCGTGCGGAAGCCATTGCTTTTGCCGCCGTGACATAGTTACCGATACCAGGTCCGGAGATGGATTTTTTGTATCCGTCTGCGTTGACAAAAACATCACCCACAGCGCCAAGGATGTTGGCGCCATGCTGTATGGCCAGCTCATCATCCATCAGCACCACCCAGACCGAAGCTTCGCCCACGGTAAAACCCGCGTTGGAGGAGAAGGGCCGGCAGGCCCGGCGGTTGTCACACACGTTGCTGTTGTCCAGGGCCATCAGTTCTTCATCTTCAGCCAGAGCTCCCATAACGCGGTAACCCTCAATCACGTGGGGGAGAACCGGGGCTTCCGTGTTGCCGACCACAACAATACGCTTGGTACCGGAGCGAATATCATCCAGCCCCCGCTTAACGTTGTACAAGAACGTGGCACAGGCGCCGATGATGCCTGCGGTTTCACCCACCGAACCTAATACATAGGCGTTGACAAAGTCGCCGGGCATTTCGGGTAACCCCAGGGCGCAATGCTTGGACGAGGTGCGCCGGCCGATCATGGGGTTTTGCAGCAGACCGCCATAAGCCTCGGGATCCAATTGGCCCATGGCGCTGCCGGAGTAAACTGCTATTTCGTCGGGGCGTACCATGGATTTTAAGGCTTCTACCGTGAAACCGGTGGAGTAAATGGCATCAGATGCCCCGTAAACCGCAATCTGCAAACCCCGGGGATGATTGCGGCTGGGATATAGGGCGGCGGGGTTAAATCCGGTGGGTAGTTGACCTGCGCTGGTCACTTTTGACACGCGCTCATCCGGCAGCAGTACCCGCAGAGTATCAGACAGGGTGACCAGGACTTCCCGTTTGGATACGTCCTTGACCTGCCAGCTATCCGGGATGGTTTCAGGTAGCTGGCGTTTGTTCAGCATAAAGGTCAGGGCGGCTTCGTCCGGCTGTTTCAAATTTGCGGTGGACTGCCACAGCACCCGATCAGGATTCCACAGGTCAATACGCCGGATCAGGGTATTGTCCTTTATGTAATCCCGGGTTGAGGGCGCCTGGCTACAGGTGTCCTCAAGGTTCATCAACCGCGCCAGGGATTGATAGGTTGTGGCTTGTTTGACCGCATCTAGGTTGTCTATGACCAGTCTTCGATACGCATTGTTGTGGGAAATTCTTCCAGCGGGGTTGATTCCGCCAAGACCCACCATAACCGGCAATCTGTTCAAGTCTTTCCCCTAAACGCTCTCAAGCGCAATGGCGGTTGCTTCGCCACCACCAATACACAGGGCGGCAATACCCCGCCGGGTGGTTTGATCCGGGGGAATCCCCGGGTGATTTCGCAACGCGTGGGCCAGGGTGACAATCAGTCGTGAGCCCGTTGAACCAATCGGGTGGCCCTGGGCACAGGCCCCGCCGTAAACGTTGACCTTGGCGGGGTCCAGATTTAGTTCTTGAATGGCAAGCATGGTGACCATGGCAAAAGCTTCGTTAATTTCAAATAGATCAACCTCAGAAAGATCCCAGCCGGTTTTCTGCGCCAGTTTGGTGATGGCGCCAACCGGGGCAATGGTGAACTGGCTCGGGTGGATGGAATGGGTGGCATGGCCAACAATTTTTGCCAGTGGCTGGCGGCCATTCAAGCCCTTGTGATTGGTTAACACCAAGGCTGATGCTCCGTCGGAGATGGATGAGGCGTTTGCCGCGGTAATGGTCCCATCCGCCTTAAATGCCGGCCGCAGTGAAGGAATTTTGTCTACTTTTGCCCGGCCCGGTTGTTCGTCGTCCTTGACCAGCTCACCGCCCACTTCAATGGGTGCAATTTCCGCAGCCAGGCTGTCCTGATCAATTGCTGCTCGAGCGCGGGTCACCGATTCGGTGGCGTAAGCATCCATGGCTTCCCGGCTGAGCTGGTATTCGTCAGCGGTATTTTGCGCAAATAAACCCATGGCGTTGGATGTTTCAGCATCCTCCAGACCGTCCAAAAACAAACTGTCCTGCATCTGGGCGTGGCCCATACGTAGTCCGGATCTTGCCTGAGGTATTAAATAAGGGGCGTTGCTCATGCTTTCCATGCCGCCGGCGATCACGGTGGCTGCGCTACCGGCACGGATCAGATCCGTGGCTAACATGGCGGCTTTCATACCGCTGCCACAGACTTTGTTGATGGTTGTTGCACCACAGCTGTCAGGCAATTCAGCCTGACGCATCGCCTGGCGGGCAGGGGCTTGTTTGAGGCCGGCGCTGACCACGTTACCGATAATCACTTCGTCAACGGCGCTTGGGGACAATTGAGCTTGGGCAATGGCCGCCTTAATTGCATGTGCACCCAGCTCAGGGGCGGTGAAGCTGGCGAGCCGGCCCTGGAAACTGCCCACCGGGGTGCGTGCCGCGGCTGCCAGAAAAACGTCTTCGCTCAAAAATCCTCTCCAATTATTGTCTGCTTTGGTCTGTGGGTTTTTGCCTGGGTATCATGTTGGCATGGTTGTTGGCAGGGTCACACAGACACAAGTCTTCAGTTGTATGGGGCAAAACATACGTTCGAAGGCGCCAGTTTACTCTATTTTTCAGGAAATCTCTGAGCAATATTGCCTTAAGACACCCACTGGCAACCAGGCCGGCAAGAGCGGGGACCATCTATTCGTTAAAGCGTGGTATCAGCTCGGCAAAGTTGCAGGGTTTAAAATTGATATCCAGCTGATTGCGTAAAATTTTCTCCCAGCCCGTTTTTACCGCGTTGGAAGAACCGGGCAGGGCAAAGATCAGGGTGCCATTGGCAAGTCCACCCAAGGCCCGGGATTGGATGGTAGAGGAGCCGATTTCGTCGTATGAAATTTGCCTGAATAACTCGCCAAAACCGGAAATTTCTTTATCCAGCAATACCGATAACGCTTCCGGTGTGCTGTCCCGTCCGGTGAAACCGGTACCACCGGTGGTGATGATGGCTTGGATATTGGCATCGCAAATCCACTGAGAGGCCACCGCCCTGATTTGATAGATGTCGTCTTTGACAATCTGCCGCCCGGTCAGTTGATGTCCCGCGGCGCAAACCTGTTCAGCAAGCCAGCCTCCTGACTTATCGTCTGCCAGGGTACGGGTGTCGGAAATGGTCAACACGGCGATATTAAGGCTGAGGGTATTCAAGGGCTTTTTGTCTCCCAAAGTTTTTTGAGGCTACTATCGGTTACCTCGGCCGGCCGTCTGCTGAAAAAACGATTAGCGGCATAGTTTTTCAACAGGCTGCTAGTTTTCTTCAACAGAAGTGGCTAGAGTACCGCCATTCTACACAAGCCAGAATATCGTGGAAAAACAGCTAATTGAAGGTGATCGGCTCTATTTAATTGCTGAAAGCCTCGCCAAAGACTTCTCCCTATTTCCCAACGTATCTTTAGAGCAGGAACCCATTCCCGGGTTGCTCAGCCAAGCGCAGATCGATCGTGAAAACGATGCCTTGAGCCGCTTGGATACCGATGCCTATATCGAAGCCGTGGTATCACCGGCAAATGATCAAAGCCGCACCCCGGCACCGCAGATCATTGCGCAATTGGGCAAAGTCATTGATGAGGTCAGTAACGGACCCTATTACCACGCCACGGTGCTGCTGGAGTTTGATGAGACCACAACCCGGATGGTGGGTTTTGTAGCTCAGGATCGCAGTAAAAATCTGGGCAGCTGGGGGCCGGAACACCACCTGCAAGCGGCTGATTTTGCTGAGCTTTGTTCGACCCGGTCGATCCCCATGGTCTCCTTTATGGACACCCCCGGGGCGGATGCCAAGGAAGAATCCAATGCCAACAATCAGGCGCACAGCATTTCCCGGTTGATTGCGGAAATGAGCAACATTGATGTGCCCAACGTAGGCTTGATCTACGGCCTGGGTTATTCCGGCGGGGCCATTCCGTTGGCCGCCAGCAATGTCATTCTGTCCCTGCGGGATGGGGTATTCAGCACCATTCAGCCGGTGGCGCTGGCCAATATTGCACGCCGTTTAAATCTGTCCTGGCAGGAGTGTGCCCAATATGTGGGTCTGTCACCTTTCCAGCTTCACAAACAAGGCAACATTGACGGTATTGTGGACTATGCACCCACAGACTCCGTGGACAAGATCGAAAACCTGCGGCGTGCCATTATCGGCAGTATTATCAATATCGAAAGTCGCGTGACGGAGTTTGTTGCGGAAAACCCGTACATTCTCGACCACTACCGGCAAAGCCTGCAGCGCTATCTCAATCCGTCTCCGCAACTCCAGGCGATGCAAACCAGCGCATCCCTCAAGCTGACCAAAAATCCCACGGAGTACCTCAATGTTTTTGGTGTGGCGTACCGCTATTTACGCTACCTGCAGGTACGCAAACGGATCAAGGCCACAACCAAACAACAATATGGCCGTCTGGCGGACCAGGAGATGCCCAAGGGTGAACTGCACATCCGTGCAGACCGGGAACGGCGCATGACCTTCCTGAAATGGCTGCAGGATCCGGACAAAATTGTCTACGACGAGGCCTTGTCCAAGGCATGGCGAAACTACAACGAAAAACGTCAGGCTTTACATGACGAGCGGGGCAGGATTGCCCAGTTAATTTTTGGTGAACCCAAACAGAACTACGAAACCGCCCGTGCGGAATTGTTGTCGGCCATTGGCGTGTTCCTGTACAACCGCTGGAAAAACGAGGCGGTGGGTAACCTGCGTGCCTTGCGGGAATACCTACAGAATCATGAAGATACCCGGCAGGTGTTAAAAATTTCTGAAATTACGGATCCGCGTGGTTTGTTGCAGGCCATTACCGCTGATACCCAGATGTTGGATTTATTGCGGGACCGTTTTACCTACGAGGGCAAGAAACTTCTGGCCATGACCGGCGGTGATGCTGCTGAGCTGGCGGAAAAGTCTAATGTCTTCTTGACCAAACAGTTGACCACCGAACTGAATCTGGCGCTGACCGGCAGCAATATGATGGGGCTGAAAGGGATGTCTGAACACCAGGCCAATCGCAGCCTGTTGCATCAGCGCTTTCCCAATTACATCAGGGCGGTTGATGTGGGTGGAAAACCCGTGGCATTAAGTGACATGACCGTTCTGGACGTGCTGCTTGATTCAGAATTGCGGGGCGATTTTATTCACGAGTGTGAAAACCTGCTGCTGTTTGATTCAGTCTATGACCAGATCATCGCCAATCTTGATTCCATTGCAGCAGAGGCACAGTCTTCCCAGACCCTGTCAAAAGAATCCCTGGCACAGTTGATTGATACCACGGTACAGCTGGCCGTAAGCGGATTGACCATCGGTACCTTTGAGGGTGGTGTGAAACCCTCGGTGGAGCAATTGCGGGAACAAATTGTCGACTGGTATTTGCGTATCAACAAAATGCCCAAGGGCACCGACTTTTACCGGGGTGTGGAGGAGTGGAAAAAGCTCAGTTTCCCACACCTTGCGGATGCGCTATTTGTTGTGGTTACGCACTTGTTCGAAAGTTTGCTCAGCTCCTTTATTGCCGCGGAACGTGACGGCAAAAACTTTCAGGGCAGGATTGCGCCCAGAAATATCGGCCGGCGCAAAGATTTCTGGAACCGCCTTAACATGGCGTACAACGACTTGTTGATGCACAACGTGTTGCGCGCCAATCGAAATCAGAACCGCTTTACCCACACGGATATTGTCGAACGGTATTTTGATGATTGGGAGCCCCGCTTTGATGAATTGTTGAGCTCAGATCCTTGTTCCTTTCCCGGCTTCCGTATTTCCATAGAAAATGCGCTGAATAAAGACCTGCCGCCTTGTGGGGTGGTGGCCGGATACGGCAACCTCAAGGGTGAAAACGGCGCCAGGGTTGGCGTTCTGGTGTCTAATGTGGACTTTCAGGCGGGTGCCTTTGATATGGCCAGTGCGGAAAAATTCTGCAGAATGCTGGTTGAATGTGCTGAGCAACACCTGCCGGTGATCTGTTTTGTTTCCTCCGGAGGCATGCAAACCAAGGAAGGTGCGGGGGCGCTGTTTTCCATGGCGGCGGTCAACGACCGCATCACCCGTTTTGTCCGTGATCATGACCTGCCGGTTATTGTGTTTGGTTATGGAGACTGTACCGGTGGGGCTCAGGCGAGCTTTGTCACCCATCCCCTGGTGCAAACCTATTATTTTTCCGGTACCAGCATGCCTTTTGCCGGGCAGCTTGTGGTGCCCTCCAATCTGCCGTTGAATTCTATTTTGTCCAACTATCTGTCCGCCACCGAAGGCTCCATGCAGGGTCTGGTTCAGCATCCCTTTTATCCGGAGCTGGACGCCCAGCTTAGAGACATTGACGGGGAGATTCCCGTGCCCTCGGATACGGTTGAGCAGGTCATCGAAAGGGTCCTGGCCGGCGGATTTGCGGAACAACGGCCGGTGGTGGTGGCTCATCGTCCCACGTATACCGACGAAGACCTGATCCGCCCCGTGAAGAAAGTACTTATCCACGCCCGAGGTTGTACCGCCGCAAAATTGATCCGTATTGCCCAGAAAAATGACATACAGGTGGTGCTGGTGCAAAGCGACCCGGATATGGAATCCATGGCGGTGGATCAGCTGCGTCCCGAGGATACCCTGGTCTGTATCGGCGGCAATACGCCGGATGAAAGCTACTTGAATGCCATGAGTGTACTCAGCGTGGCTGAAAACGAAGGGGTAGACAGTCTGCATCCGGGGATTGGCTTTCTTTCGGAAAATTCAGCATTTGCCGAACTGGTGCGCAGCCACGGTATCAACTTCGTCGGGCCCTCGGTTGCCAGTATGGAAACCATGGGCAACAAATCTAATGCCATTAATACCTCGCTGCGGCTGAATGTACCGGTGGTGCCCGGCAGTCACGGCATTATGACCAATCCGGACCGCGCGGCGGAAGTGGCTGAAGACATTGGCTATCCGGTGTTGATCAAGGCGGTGCATGGTGGCGGTGGTAAGGGTATTCAGGTGGTTGAATCCCCCAACGACTTTGTTGAACTGTTTCACCGGGTAACGGTGGAAGCACGCAGCGCCTTTGGCAACGGTGACGTCTACCTGGAGAAGTATGTCACCTCCCTGCGCCATATCGAAGCCCAACTACTGCGCGATACCCACGGCAATACCCATGTTCTGGGTATCCGCGACTGCAGCGTGCAAAGGGATAAGCAAAAGGTAATCGAAGAATCCGGATCCACCATGCTGCCTCAGCATTTGCTGGATACGGTGATTAAATCCACCGCGGACATTGCCAACGAGGTCGACTATGTCGGCGCGGGGACCGTGGAATTTATTTATGATCTGAAATCCGACGCGGTTTACTTCATGGAGATGAATACGCGTTTGCAGGTTGAACATCCGGTGACGGAATGGACTTCCGGTGTAGACATCGTAAGCCAACAGTTCCGTATCGCCTCGGGAGAGTCGATCAGCAACCTGGAAATTCAAAACAACGGTTATGCCATTGAAGCCCGGGTGACCGCCGAGCGGGTACAGCAGAGTGGAGATGGCTCGCTGAGCTTCCGCCCTCATCCGGGCAAGATTCAGGACTGTGTTTTTCCGGCTGAGGAGGGGGTGGAAATCATCGCCACGGCTGGTCCCGGGAAATTTGTTTCTCCTTATTACGACAGCATGATTGCCCAGGTAATTGTCCATGCTGAAAACCGGGAAGCGGCCACGGCAAAGCTGACCGATTATCTGGGCAGAGTCCAGGTGACCGGAATTTGCACCAACATCCCCTTGTTGCGCAGAATTCTGGCAGATGAGGTTTTTGTGAACGGGGTTTACGATACCAACTACTTGCCTGAGATGCTTGCGCGCATCGACATTGCTGATCTTATTGAAGAGATAGAAGCCTCCGCCGGGGATGCCGGGGATGGTATCGATATCGACAGCATCCGTATTGATGACAGCGACGAATTGAAGGTGATGGCCCCGGCAACTGCTATTTTCTATAGCGCACCGTCTCCGTCGGAGCCGGAATACGTCAGCGTTGGGGATGTCATCGACGTATCCAATACCCTGTGCCAGCTCGAAGCGATGAAGATATTTACGCCTTTAACCCTGGCGGACTTCAACGGTGATGCAGTGCTTTATCCGCCCAGCCGGAAGTTTGAGGTGACTCGCATCAACATGAGCAATGGCCAGCAGGTGAATGTGGGTGATCTGCTTTTTGTGGTGAAACCCATCGCCGAATAGGCTATCCGGGATCCGGTTATGCCGGCGCCTGTATGAGCAGGTAATAAACACCCTGGAAGATACACAGGGTGGCGATGGTCAGGATGATATACTGACTGTAGCGCTGAAAGGCGCTGTCGTTCCACCGTTCGAGGATACGGGTGCCGATTCTTGCACCGGCAATGGCGGCTGCAATACAGGCTGCATAAACCCAGGGTGCCAGTTGCGATGATTCCGGGTTCAAAACAAGGCTACCCACGATAATTCCGTAGTATACGATTTTCAGCACATGTCCAAGGGTCTGGGTCAGGGCTTTGTTGGCAACTATTTGTTGCCGGGAAAGGGGGGTGTTCAAGTAAAACACATCCAACAGCGGACCCGAGGCGCCGGCTAACAACTGGGCGGACGTTACCAGAAAACCGCAACTCAGGGCGGTTGCGGTATGTGTGATATCTAATCCCTGAAGACGTTTGATTAAACGGGCCAGCCAGGCAAAACTGCCGATCAGAATCAGGATCAACCCCGGGGCGGGAACAATCAGCACGTAACTGAACAGTGCCAGGGCAGCAAGGGCGCCAAATACATAAATGCGCAGAATCCGCCAATCGATATGGCGGCGTAAAAACCACGCCCGGGAGCCGTTAGAGGTGGCTTGCACCGCCCCATGCAGGAGCATGGTTGTGGTCACGGGCAAAGTACTCACCAGAATCACCATCAG
>JANQMF010000045.1 GCA_028280225.1 Pseudomonadales bacterium
GCTCTGCCTGTAAGGCATAGATGTCAATGGCCGCGCCGGCGTGCAACTCCAGAGGCTGGGCATAAACCTGAGCCGGGATGGACCAGCGGCGTCCGTCGAAGGTATTGGTGATGGTGCGGTCGAGGTACACCAGATAGCCGAGCACACACAAGGTAGCCAGCAAACCGGTATAGAAGGTCAATTTTATCAACCGCCAACGCCAGCCGGTGCTCGTTGCCGCAGAACTGGACTTAATTGCCGCAGAACTGGACTTGTGCCGGCCGCCTGAATTTTTCCTGCTTTTGCCCGTGGCCAATCGAATTGCTTAGGTAACTAAGGTGAACGCGACAGCATGCCATGCAATATCCAATTTTTCATGGAAAACCGGTGGAAGATGGCGGCGCCGCCCGCACCGCCGGTTACCGGGGCAGAAATCCCGCTTCAATCAGGGCACGGTCCCGATAAGCCGGGTTGTGGGGCAATTTGTTGGTGCCGTGCTGAGGCTGCCTGGATCGTTTTGCCCAACCGCTGACCTTGCTGCTTAAGCTTCTAAGGCCGCGGAACAGTTTGGGTAACAGCCATACCAGGGCCAGCAGAAAGGCCACAAACAACACAATAAACACCAGCGGCTGTTGCAAGGCTGCCCAAAGACCGGCAAATACCGCAACGTCTTCTGCCAGAGAAGCGCCCCAGTTGCTGAAAGGCTCCGGCGAGGTATTGATCATGACCCTTGAACCCGCCTTCAGAGTATGGGTGGCTGCACTTACCCCACCCCCAACCAGACCGGCTGCAATGGAAACTGCCGGGGCAACATCCCCAACAGCCCCTGCAGCCAGAATGGCCCCGGCAGGGATGCGGATAAAGGTGTGTAAGGTGTCCCACCCGGTGTCTACACCGGGTGTTTTGTCGGCAAAAAACTCAACACAGTACATGAAAACGGCGGCCATGATGACCAGGGGATCCTGGACCATTTCCAGTGTAGGTGGCAGGTCGATATAACCGGCTGTACCGGCAATCCCCAGGGTGGCGACCGTTGCATAGAGGTTGATCCCGCTGGCCCAGGCAACCCCCATGGTCAGCGCGATGACTTGTATAAGCGATTGATATTCAGCCATTTTTTTGCGTTTTTTGCTCCATTGGGCAGACAGTTTAAGAAACCAGTTTGAATGTAACCTGAATGCCCCTCGACAACGCCGGTGAGTTTGGGGTTTAATGCGCGCTGCCTAAGGGGTGGCTTTCACCGGCCTGAGACATCTTTGATGGACCCTTTGAACCTGATCCGGCTAACACCGGCGTAGGAATAGGTCTGCTTGCGGCTTTCGCCGGAACTCCTTAGGTGCGATAAATGTAATGGCCTGAAGGACGTTTTATGAAATTCCCCCGATCAATTGCTCCGCTGATGCCGGCTGTGCTGGTGTTATTGAGCCCCCAGTTATTTGCTCAGCAACCCCTTGGTCCGGCGGTTATCGAAGAAATTGTGGTAACGGCTGAGTTCAGGGAAACCACCGTGGATAACCTGGCCGGTAGTGCCAGTGTGGTCAGTCTTGCTGATGTGGGAACCGTGGTGAATCACCTGGAAGAGGTGTTGGCCCAGGCACCTAATGTGAACTTTGCCAGCGGTGCTTCGCGGGGACGTTATATCCAGATTCGCGGCATAGGCGAGCGGGGACAATTTGACGAACCCTTAAACTCGTCGGTGGGCCTGATTGTGGACGGTGTGGATCTCAGCGGTGTTGGCGCTGCCGCCACCTTGTTTGACGTTCAGCAGGTTGAAATTCTGCGTGGCCCACAAGGTACCCTTTATGGGGCAAATGCCCTGGCAGGGCTGATCAATGTGGTGACTCCGGCGCCGTCGGATCACTTTACCTCTACGGTTCGCCTGGAGGCGGGAGACTATGGCGCTTTTGGCGCAGGGGCGGTGATTTCCGGGCCCGTTGGAGAGGGTTTGGGTTACCGGATCAGTGCCCAGCGTTATCGGGATGACGGTTTTATGGAAAATGAATTTCTCGGCCGTGACAATACCAACAACCATGATGAGCGGACAGTGCGGGCCAAATTGATGGGCCAGGCCGGCCGCGCGGATTGGAAGCTGAGTTTTGGGCGGGTTGATGTGGACAACGGCTATGATGCCTTTTCTTTGGACAATGACCGCCATACCCGTTCTGATGAGCCGGGCTTCGACCGGCAGGAGACCAACTACGCCGCCCTGGGCCTGACCTGGGATGTGTCTGATGCCCTGATCCTTGAAGGTGCCGTGGCCACCTCTTCCAGCGATATCGACTACGGCTACGATGAAGACTGGACCTTCACCGGATTTAATCAAGAGGGCTATACATCCACGGACCGTTATATCCGGGACCGCAGCAACACCACTGCGGAAGCCCGCCTGTTGTCCAAACCGGGGGCGGGCATTTTTAATGGCGAATGGGATTGGGTAGCGGGATTTTTCAGCCTCTTCCAGGATGTTGATCTGGAACGGCAATATACCTTTGCACCCTTGTTTTTCAGTGAGTTCGAAATCCGCCGTCTGGCCGCTTATGGGGAAATATCTGGTCCCTTAAGCGACCGCTGGCGGTTAACCCTGGGTGGCCGCTGGGAACGGCACGAAGCGGACTATGAAGATATTCTAGGGGTGGACCTTTCCCCGGATAACAACCTGTTGGGCGGCCGGGTGTTGCTGGAATATGAGTTAAGTGGCAACAGTTTTATCTACACCGGTGTGACCCGGGGGTATAACGCGGGAGGATTTAACACCGACGGGACAATCCCGGCGGACCTGCTGGAGTATGACGAGGAAACCTTGCACAACCTGGAGGTGGGTTATAAAACCAAACTGCTGGACAACCGGCTCAGCCTCAGAACATCGCTGTTTTATATGTGGCGGGATGACATTCAAATTGCCTCATCGGTAACCCGGCCGGTAACCGCGGACCCCAATGGACCGGTGGAGTTTATTCAATTTCGAACCAATGCCGCGGAGGGGTATAACCGGGGTGTGGAACTGGAAGTGGACTGGCAGGTTTCCGACCCTTTACGCCTGTTTGCCAACGTAGGCTTGCTTGATGCGGAATATGATCCCTATATAAACGGCGACGGTATCCGGCAGCGTGCCCGGGAACAAGCCCATGCGCCAAGTTATCAGTTTTTTCTGGGTGGCGAATATGTGCTGTTAGATCGCCTGACCCTGCGTCTTGAAGCAGAAGGAAAGGATGCGTTCTTCTTTTCCGACAGCCATTTAGAGCAATCGGACCGGTATGAACTGTTTAATGCCAGCTTAACTTATCAAGGCGACAACTACCGGGTGCGTTTGTGGGGGCGCAATATCACCGACGAGGACTACTTTGTGCGCGGCTTCGGTTTTGGCAACGACCCCCGGGACTTGTATACCCCCAGGGCCTTTACCCAACTGGGAGAACCACGTCAGTTTGGCTTATCGGTGAGCGCGGACTTTTAGGGGGTTGCTGTTTTTGCCTGACGTTCCTGCTCAATAAGATGGTCCGCTACTTGTAGGGCGCGTTTTTGTCCCCCGGTCATGGCAATGACGTACTTGTTGTTAACCACCAGGCTGGGGGTGGCGGATATGCCCAACAGCCGTTGTTCGCGGTCGGCGCGCTGCATGGCGCGCCGCACGCCGGGTGATTCGAAATGGCGTAAAAACTCGTCAGCGGTGATGCCCCGCCCGTCAACAAAGTCCGCCACCATTCTGGGGGTTAGAAATTGACGACCGTTATCGTGGATGGCGCGAAAAATGCGGTGGTGATTTTCCTCCAGGGCATCAGCCGCTTCCAGGGCCAGATAGGTTTGTGCCAGCAACGCCCAGATGGGTGAAAATGCGGCTGGGGTACGCTTAACGCTGACATCGTCGGGCAGGTCTTCGGTCCAGTCATCCAATACCGGCTCAAAGGTTTTGCAGTGAATACAGCCATAGCTGAAAAATTCCACGACGGAAATGGGATCACCGGGCCGGGTTGGCCGCGGATTGTCAACCACCCGGTAGTCTTCGCCGGAGACAATTTCCCCTGAAGTGCCCACCCCGGTGCTGACGTAGGTGCCAAAGCCGATGATCAGGACCACCAGCAGGGTGATAAAGGCAAATATGGTATTTCTTGCCCGAATAACTTTTTTGTCTGCTTTGGCCATCTGTCTACTCTATTTTACGTTTCTTAAGTGCCGGTCTGGGCTATTAGTTTATCTATTACAATCCCCGGTTGTGAACGATAAAATATTGCCGGATAAATACAACCAGGCCAGGAATTATGCCGGAAAACAAGCCAGTGAATCATGTGGATGAGAGTTATCAGTTGTTCAAAACGGATTTGTGCGGCTTTTGTTATCGGGTGCGGGCTTTTTTGGAGCAGCACGGTATCGACATTCCCTTGCGGGATGTAAACCGGGATGCAGCGGCGTTTCGTGAGCTTTTGGAGAGTACACGGCGCACCACGGTGCCGTGTTTGCGCATCCAGCGTGGTGATGATGTGGAGTGGATGTTCGAGTCCATGGACATTATGCAGTACCTGGGTGAGCGTCATGGGGTCTAAAAATCCCTTGACGTTTTGTTTATTCCTGCCAACATATCAACTATGTCTAATCTGAACGACAAGTTTTTCGTCAGCGCCCCGGCCAACAGCCGTCGCGCAGCGGCACCCTATGGGTGGCCGTTGACGTCTGTTGCAAGATAAAGACAATCAACCGGCCGCCCAGTTCACCGGGGCGGCCCTCCCTGAATATGGTGTCGCCCCTTTTGTGTTTCTGGACTTGTGAATGCAAAAGAAAAGGAGACAACCATGCAGACTTCGTTAATGAAAATCACCCCACGTCCGGAACCGGTGATGTGCCGCGGCGCGGGCAGCTATCTGTGGGATGAAGCGGGCAGACGTTATCTTGATTTTATTCAGGGCTGGGCGGTCAACTGCCTGGGCCATTGCCCTGTGGAAATCAGTGAGATCCTGGCATCTCAGGCCGGCACTCTGATTTCCCCAAGCCCGGCGCTGCACAACCGCCCCCAGCTGCGTTTAGCCAATCGTTTGGTGGAATATACCGGATTGCATGAGGTGCATTTTTCCAATTCAGGGGCTGAGGCCAACGAAGTGGCCATAAAGCTGGCGCGCAAGTGGGGTCAACTGTACAAGGGTGGGGCATTTCGCATCATCACCACCAGTAATGCCTTCCATGGACGCACCCTGGCGACCATGGCGGCCAGCGGCAAACCCGGCTGGGATACCCTGTTTTTACCTCATGTGGACGGCTTCACCAAGGTACCCTTTGGGGATGTGGATGCTGTGGCCGCGGCGGTGGATTCACAAACGGTGGCCATCATGCTTGAGCCTATCCAGGGTGAAGCCGGCGTGGTGATGCCACCGGAAAACTACCTGGTGCAATTGCGCAAACTGGCGGATGAATTGAACCTGTTACTGATTTTTGACGAAATTCAAACCGGGGTTGGACGCACGGGCAGTTTATTCTATTTTCCGTCTGTCGGGGTGCAGCCGGATATCCTGTCTCTGGGTAAGGGTCTGGGCGGGGGCTTACCGTTGTCGGCAACCCTGGCCAATGCCCGGGCCAGTTGTTTCGAATTTGGCGACCAGGGTGGAACTTACAACGGCAACCCCCTGACGACGGCTGTGGGGGAGGTGGTGTTGGAAACAGTGGCCCAGCCCCGGTTTTTGAGCACCGTGCGCCAGCGGGAACGTTACCTGTTAGCGGGACTAAAGCAGCTCAGGCAAAGCTATCCCATAGTAGACATACGCGGCAAGGGCCTGCTGTATGCCCTGGTGTTCGACGGAGATGTTGGCCAGCAACTGGCTGACCACGCTTTTGCCCAGGGATTGCTGGTGAATTGCGCGCGCCCCAATGTGATTCGGCTGATGCCGTCTTTGCGGGTGACCGAGGCGGAAATTGATCAGTTTGTGGAGACGTTTGATCAGTGCTTAAGGGTAGTTTTTTCCTGATAAGAACGGGTTGGCGAACTTGGGGCAAAACCTCACGTGTTGACGGGGGAAACCGTGGGATCAGGGCCAGGACCGCCTGTTAGAGGTGGGCAATACCCAGTGCTGTCATTGAGAAGAACGTTGTTTGACAGCATTGGGGTTTTAGAGGAGATTTACGAAAAAGGGAGGAAATGCTATGGATTCGGCACAATTCTCATTCACACAGTACAATTCTCTACGCAAAAAATTGAGTTTTCTAGGCCGGCGAGTGTTGTGCAGGGTTTCCGTAAAGAAATGGTGCGAGTTTAAGGCGGTTGTGAACCATACAATAATGGTCCTTTTGCTAAGACTTGTTCTTGTTCTCAACCTCAATGGCCGAGACCGCTGTGCAGCAAGGTTTTAGGATGAGCTAACGGTCGATGACAAACTCATCTGAACAAGCCTTCGATGCCGGAGAGCTATCCAAGGGTTCACCCTATTTCCCCAGCACTCTCTGGAATAGCCGCCTGCAATTGCTATGGCTGTCGTTTACGGCACTGCACATCGTTATAGGTTCCGAACTCTCAGACGCCAAATGGATATCGTCCGTGCTGACGACTCTGGGTGCCTTGTTAATTTTACTTTTGATTACCCACATCCTCCATGCTCGCGACCTGACCACAACGCGCCCCACACTGCTGTTGGCGTTTGCCTCTCTCCTGGTGCTGGGCCAGGAAGCGGTTGCAACCTACCAGGATCATCTGGCGATGGTCTTCTGCCTGGTTGTCGCCCTGGTTCTGGGCTTGCTGACCTGGCTGCAGAATCAGCGTCTGTCCAGGCTCATGCGTGAAATGGCATTCTGCATGCTGACTTTCATTGTGCTAGTTTCTTTCACGCAGCTGCTGGTCACAGAAGGTATAAAATGGATGATAGGCCTGGGGTGGCTTTCAGCCAGAGTTTACGTCATCGCTCCCCACGCCTTAGGTATTTGTGTCGCTATCACCCTGTCTGTGATGTTCTTCCGCAATATCTTCGGCAAAACTGCCTCACGTTCGGTGCTGCGAAGGACACTCTCCTTTACCGGATTCACCATCATGGCTGTATGGGCGAGCTTGACGTTTAACGCGAGCAGAATCCATGCTTTAGAACTGGCCCTGGTTGCCGAATACCTGTTTGTGTTCCTCTATGTTATATCGAACATTGGTATCAGTAGCGTGGGCACATACTTCTTTCTCAACAGGCGCAACCAGCCGGGCGCATTCCTCGGTCACGCTGCTCAATTTATATTGATCTTCGCCGCTGTAAACAGCCTGTTTAACGGCACAATCCTATTCTTGTTATATGTGATGACCCGCAACGCGGCCGGATCGATCGTAGATATCTATCTGGCCGAAGGGCTTGCACAAGCGTGCTTATACACGGCTATTTGCTGCGCGATCGTCGTGGTGACAAAACTCTCAGAGTGGGCGGCAACTCAGCAACGCCTGCATGAGGCGTTTCAAAAAGCCAGAGAAAAACGCTAGTGTCTCTGAGACACTACCAGCACACCTGGATGGATAGCATGACTAGAGTGTTTAGCGTTAGAAGCTCGTCGGAACCTTCCATCTAGACGTCATCCTGTCGCCCGTAGTGTTGCTCTGTCAACACCATAATCAATCCTGTAAAACCGGCAATCTCAAGCGCTATCTCAGCGATGTCTCCCGTACAGATCTTCGGCCATAACCTACTTAGAGCTACGCCACAGCCTGGGGGGCACAAACGACCCCTGCCATATGCCTTTGCGCAGGGTTTGGGCTTCAACCTGTTCCTCGTTGTAAGCTTCAGCACCGGCTCCAATGCCAATGGCGTGCCCGTTTACAATCATCAGGCGCGATAAATTATTGGGCCGGTAGCCCTGCATAAAATCCCGGCCCCGTTTGGGGGTGTCTTCACTCACCAGTTCGCAAAAGGCTAACAGGCGGCGTTCGTTAATACTGACAATGGGCAGGCAGACAATCTGGTCTTTTTGCACCAGCTCCTGCAGGGCTTGGGTGGCGCGGCTGCCGCAGGGATAGTCCTGGCCAAGCTGATTCTGACAGATCTGATCACTTTCCACCGCATCGATACCAAACAGGCTGACTTCGATACCCTTGATAAACAGCGTTTCCCCATCGATGGCGTTGGCATAAGCGGGACCCAGCAGATCGTCCTCCTGGTCCGCCATGGCGGAAAACTGGTCAAACTCGTTGATGACAAAGGTGGCCACCATCACCGTCATGGCCATAACGGTACGCTGCCAGCCAATCTGGAAGCTGATGCCGTGCAGTGTGTTCAGGATGGCGCGCAGCGGCGGCACGATGGAGCGGACCCCAAAGATGATAATGCCGACAAAGGCGATGCCGTAGATGCTCATCAGCACGGGGTCAAATTCAGAGAAACTCGCACTTTGCTGGACAACCCCCGCCCACACCAGGGCCAGGGCGTTGCCGAAAAATACCGCCCAGATAAAAATGAATACACTGACCCCGGAGATAGGTGACCAGGGATTGTTATTACTCTGATCGAAAACATGGAGCACGGGCGGGTTGAGCTGAAACAGGTCACGTACCATGGTGAACGACAGCGTTGTTGTGCCCAGGACATAGCTGAGCATCTGCAGCCGGTTGGACACCAGCCAGAAGGCAAAAACCGCAAACGACAGGCTGGCCAGGGGCAATATGGCCTTGGGTACCTTGTATTCACCTAAAAAGAGATAGTCGGTGTACGTGTTGTCCTCAAGCTGGGCGAGCCCGGCAAAAAATATGGACAGAAAAAAGCCCAGAAAACACAGCCAGAATATTGTCGACAGGGCGTCTATGGAGCGTACCAGGCTCGCCGCCTGCACCGACAGGGGATTAAGCTGCGGCTGAATGGTTGCTGGTTCGGCGGTATCCGGGTCCGCCTTTGTGGGATTGATGGGGGTTTCGGTGTTGCTGGGCATGGGTTTAATTTTTTCTGACTCCGGGGAAGTGGAACTCAGTCGCGAACAACCATGATAACATTTTAGATCTCGAATCATTCAGGGGGAAGCAGACAATGAAGCTAGGACTGATTTCCGGCTATTCCGGCCGCAAAATGAGCATTCCGATAGACGCCATTAAACACGCGGAAGCGTTGGGCTATGAGTCCATCTGGACCGCTGAAGCTTATGGCTCGGATGCGGTAACACCCGCGGCGTGGATTCTGGCACAGACCACCAAAATGAAGGTGGGCACGGCCATTATGCAAATGCCGGCCAGAACCCCGGCGATGGCGGCAATGACCGCCATGAGCCTGGCTGAGCTTTCCGGCGGCCGCTTTATTGTTGGCCTGGGAGCCTCGGGGCCTCAGGTGGTTGAGGGTTGGCACGGTGTCCCCTACGGCAAGCCGGTAACGCGGCTGAAAGAGTACGTGCAAATCATGAAGCAGATTTTTGCCCGTCAGGGTCCGGCGACCTATGACGGGGCCATGTATCAACTTCCCTATACCGGGGCTGGTGCGACAGGTTTGGCAAAGCCGCTTAAGAGTATTCTTCATTGCGAAGAAGACATCCCGATTTATGCCGCCACCATAACACCGGCCGGCGTGGCTGCCGCTGCTGAGGTAGCGGATGGATTTTTCCCGGTGTGGATGGACCCGGAGCAATATTCAGTATTTGCAGAACCCATCGAAAAAGGTTTTGCCGCGGCGGGGGATAAGAATCTGACCCAATTTGACATTGCTCCTTTTGTTTCCGTGGTGATGGGTGATGACCTGGAACAGTGCATGATGCCTATACGCGGGAATATGGCCCTGTATATTGGTGGGATGGGAGCCCGGGATAAGAATTTTTATAATGACTATGCTAAACGCCTGGGCTTTGCGGACGCGGCAGTGAAAATCCAGGATCTTTACCTGGCCGGTAAAAAGGACGAAGCCATGGCGGCGGTGCCCGCGGAACTTATCGACGCGTGTCACCTGGTTGGCCCGGCAGAGCGCATCAAGGAACGCCTGCAGCGCTGGAAAACCGCGGGTAATCAGGGCCATGTGGGCAATATGCTCCTGGGCTGCCAGCAGCCTGAAGCGCTGGAGGTTATTGCCGGCGAAATGCTCTAATCCAGACGGCCCGAACACCCGGCCGAATGGCCGGGTCAGGTTTTAAGTATGCATGGGTTTTAAGTATGCATGGGTTTTAAGTATGCAAAGTGGCGTGCAACAACGCGACAGCCTGTTCCGACCGTGTGCGGCAGTGATCCTTGTATTCCAATGCCTTGGTGGAACTGGCGTTGCCATCCAGCCCCCGTTTGTAAACGCCCTGGATAATGGCTGCTGAGCGGAACATGTTGTAGATCAGGTAAAAAGGCCAATTTTCAATGGTGCCGCGCTGGGCATGTTTGCAGTATTCAGCCACAACTTCATCCTCCGTTGGAATCCCGGATGTGGCAAAGTCCACGCTGGACAGGCCCTTATCTTCGTAAGACTCACCCCTGTATTTCTGACACAAATACCCCAGGTCCGCCAGGGGATCGCCAAGGGTGGAAAGTTCCCAATCCAGCACTGCTACAATTTTGGGTTCGGTCGGGTGGATGAGTACATTGCCCAGCCGATAGTCACCATGGACAACCACGGTGCCGGACTGTGCGGGAATATTATCCGGTAACCAGGCCATCAGCTCATCCATGGCGTCAATCTGTTCGGTTTTTGAGGCCACATATTGTTTGGTCCAACGGCCAATCTGACGCTCGTAGTAGTTGCCGGGGCGCCCAAATTCAGCCAGGCCAACGGCGCCGGGGTCCACCCGGTGCAGCAGGGCCATCACCCGCGCCAGGTCCAGGTAAATGGCTGAACGTTCCCCGGGGGTCAGACTGGGTAACTGGGTTTCGGTGAACAGGCGCCCCTCAACCATCGCCATGACATAAAACTTGGTACCAATCACCCCCGGGTCCTCACACAGGCAATACATCCTCGGCACCGGCACCGGTGTTTCCCACAGTGCGTGCATTACGCGGTATTCGCGGTCAACCTGGTGGGCGGAAGGCAGAAGCTCCCCTGGTGGTTGTTTACGCATCACATAGGTTTGCGCCGGTGTGATCAATTGAAAGGTGGGGTTGGACTGACCACCTTCAAATTGCCGGACGGTCAAAGGGCCCTCAAACCCGGCCACGTGTTGGGTCAGATAATCAGCCAGCGCTGTCTCGTCAAACTCGTGTCCGCTGCGCACCGAGGTAATTTCTACGTCACTCATACTTGCCCTTTCTTGCTCTTTGCTGCCCTGGTAAAGGTGGGTAGCATACGGGTTGATCTCGGGCAGAGCAAAATGCGACAGTAGCCCTCGTTACATTATTCTGGCCACAACACATTCCACGGGAGAAATTATATGGCGCTGCGCAAACGCATAGCAGTAACGGTACCGGCGGGTCCCAATATCCAAGATACCATTGAGCGGCTGAAGTGGGCCGAGGCCAACGGTATTCCGGATGCCTGGTTCAGCGATTCCGGGGCACCGGATACACTCACCCAGATTGCCGCCGTGGGTGGTCATACCCAGTCGTTGCGCATAGGGGTAGCGGTTACCCCGGTATATACCCGCTCACCTTCGGTGCTGGCAGCTTCGGCAAATGTTATTAGTCAGGTCATTCCCGGGCGTTTTGTGATGGGCTTGGGGTCCTCAAGTCAGACCATCATGGGTCAGTGGAATGGTATTCCCCTGGATAAACCGCTGACCCGGGTTAAAGAAACCGCGCAACTGGTACGTACCATGCTGACCGGTGAGAAAACAGATTTTCAGGGTGAGACACTGTATAGCCGCGGCTATCGCCAGGCGCCCACGGAAAATCCACCGCCAATTTACCTGGCGGCGCTGCGTCCGGGCATGATTGAAATGGCGGCGGAGGTTGGCGATGGGGTCATCTTTAATTTGTGGCCAAAGGGTGCTCTGCCCAAGATGATGGAACACGTGGCCATTGGTGCGCAAAGAGCCGGCAAGGACCCGGCTGCGGTGGAAATTGTGAACCGGGCCATGGTGTTGTGCACCGACGATAAAGAATATGGCCGTAATTTGTTTCGCGCCGCTTTTGGGCCTTATTACGCCACCCCGGTGTACAACAAATTTCTGGCGTGGGCGGGTTACGCGGACGCGGCGGATACCATCACCCAGGGCTGGGCGGAAAAGGACCGCCAGAAAACCGGCGGAGCGCTGACCGACGAGATGATTGATGAAATTGGCATCATCGGCACCGAAGCCGAGATTCAAGCACGTATTCAGGAAGACGCGGACGGCGGCGTAGATACACACATCATCGCGCCATTGGCAGCCTCCAAGGAAGATGTGGAGCGCACCCTGAATGCCTTTACCGCGGCAAACTTCCAATTTAAAACCTGACCGGGTGTGGGGGATGGAATACAAAACAATTATTGTTGATGAACTCGTGGCCCAAGTTCGCAGGATCACCTTGAACCGGCCGGAAAAACGTAATCCTCTGTCCAACGAATTGCGTACAGAATTATTTCATGCCCTGCAGGACAGCGATACGGATGACGGTGTGCGGGTGACCATTATCCGTGGGGCCGGGTCCTGTTTCAGCGCCGGTTATGATTTGCAGTCAAACGTGGCTGAAGGCCAACCCTTTTATACCGCGGGTGGATTGGCAAATTGGCCGCGCCACGTGGTTGAAGGCTTTTTTCATATCTGGGATCTGGCTAAACCGGTTATTGCCCAGGTGCACGGCTACTGTCTGGCCGGGGGCACGGAACTGGCAACCGCATGTGACCTGGTTTATGTGGCCCAAGACGCCAAAATAGGCTATCCGGTGGTACGCGCCATCAGCCCGCCGGACAATCAGTTTTATCCCTGGATTGTGGGCTTGCGGCGGGCCATGGAACTGATGCTGACCGGTGACCATATGAGTGGCGTTGAAGCGGTTGAGTGTGGTTTTGCCAACCGCGCCTTTGCCGAGGCGGAATTGGAAAGCCAGGTGCTGGCCATTGCCCAACGGGTGGCGATGACGCCGTCAGATTTGCAGCAGATCAATAAACGGGCGGTACACCGGCAAATGGATGCCATGGGTATCCGCGCCGGAATTCGGGCAGGCACCGAAATGCAGCAGTTGGCCACCTTTACCGCCACCACCCAGGCCCATCTGGCGGATATGCGCAAAGGCCTGACCCAGGCGCTGAGCAAACGGGATCAGGCGTATGGCGACTACCGGACCGGGGATCAAGCCGGCGGGTCGGGCAAAGAACCGGCGCAATAATGGGCTCTACCCTGTGGGTAGTGCTCACGCTGGTTGTTTATCAGGGGCTGTTGCTGGGCATTGGCTTTTGGGCCCGGCGGCGGGCGGGTGACCAGCAGGGTTATTTTATTGGTGACCGGCAACTGGGGCCCTGGGTTGCGGCACTCAGTTATGCGGCGGGTTCGTCATCCGCCTGGAGCATTCTGGGGGTCAGCGGCATCGCCTTCACCCAGGGGTTAAGTGCGTTCTGGATTATCCCCGGCACCCTTCTGGGGCATGTGGTGGTTTGGTTTAAAATTGCTCCCCGTTTACACCGGCTCAGTCACGCGCGCCAATGGGTGACCCTGACGGATCTGTTGGCCCATGGTATGCCTGCGCGGACGGCCCGCTGGGTGTATCGGCTTAGTGCTGTTGTTATCCTGGTTTGTTTTACCTTCTATATTGCTGCCCAATTCCAGGGTGCTGCCAATACCTTCACCGCAACCCTGGGCTTCGATTTTTATGTGGCCTTGTTGGTGGGTGTTGCGGTTGTGCTGGTTTATACCCTGTGGGGTGGCTTTTGGGCGGTCAGTTATACCGATGCGTTGCAGGCGCTGTTGATGCTGGTGGTGGCTGTTGTTCTGCCGGTTTATGCGGTTTTGGCCCTGGACCGCGCGGACTGGCAACTGATCTTAACCCATACCCCGTACTGGCAGTGGACCGGCGGGGCCTCCGGCTGGTTTGCCGTGGGTTTGTTTTTGGGCATGTTCAGCATTGGTTTTGGCCCCCTGGGCCAACCCCACTTGCTCAATCGCATCATGGCCATGCGCCGGTCCCGGGATATCGTGTTGGCGCGCACCGTGGCCTTGGTGTGGTTTGTTGTGGTGCTTGTGGGGATGTACATCCTGGGAGTGTGTGCGCACCTGCTTCTGGTAGCGCCGGTTGCCGCTGAGTCGGCGTTATTTGCCCTGGCGGGCCAGCTGTTGCCTGCGGTATTCACCGGTGTCCTCATTGCAGCGGTTCTGTCTGCCATCATGTCCACCGCAGACAGCCAGATGCTGGTGGCGGCAGCGGCTTTGCAACATGATCTGGGTGGTTGGTCGGGCCGGTATGCGGATCGTTATGCACTAGCCGGGGTGACGGTAGCTGCCGCGGCTTTGGCGTTGTTTTTGACGGATTCCATATTTTCCCGGGTGTTGTTCGCCTGGCAGGCCCTGGGAGCAGCCTTTGGTCCAATTGTCGTAGTGCGGATTCTGGGTTGGCGGATCAGGCCCTGGGCGGTACCGGTCTCTCTGTTGACCGGGTTTATACTGACGGTGGTCTTTTACACCCTGCCCAGCGGCCCCGGGGACGTCTGGGAGAGAGGCGTACCCTTTGTCACAGCCTTTGTCACACTTTGGCTGAATCGAACGTCTAGTGTCCGTAAAGAACGCTAGTAGTCTGCTGAAAAAGTAGACGCCCGATGACAAGTAGACACAGGAAAAAGTTAAATTGGAACACTTACTCCCGCAGTTAAAAGGCTTGGCCTATCGAATGTTAGGCTCGGCTGCAGATGCTGAAGACGCGGTTCAAGAGGCCCTGCTGCGGTTACACATGGCGGACCCCAAGCCGGATTCTGAAGACGCCTTTTTGTACCGGGTGGTCAGCAATTTATGCGTGGACCGTCTGCGGCGGCTGAAGGTTGAAAGAAAGCACTATTTTGGGCCCTGGCTGCCGGAACCTGTGGCGGACGAAGCGCTGGACGTGGCGGATACCCTGGAGGTTCAGCAGGATCTTAATGTTGGCTTTATGCTGCTGCTGGAACACCTGTCTCCTGCGGAGCGGATTGTCTTTTTGCTTAAGGAAGCGTTTGACTTCAGCTACCGGGAAATCAGCGAATTGTTGGGTATTACCCCGGCTAACGCCCGGCAGAGGGGACACCGGGCGGGCGTGCGTCTGCGCAGTGCCCGCCAACAAAGTGAATTAGAGGGTG
>JANQMF010000050.1 GCA_028280225.1 Pseudomonadales bacterium
GTGATGGTCTGGGTGACGGCGCCGCCGTTGCCGTCGGCTGCGGTGACGCGGAGCCGGGGCATGGTGTCTGCGGGGAGGGTGCCTGTGAGTCGGCCGGTGGTATCGAGAGCGAGGCCGACGGTGTCAAGGGCGGCGGTGATGTCTTCGCCGGTAATGATGACACCGGTGTAGGTGAGGGCGTCGCCGTCGGTATCGCTGAATTGTCTGGAAAGGTCGGTGTCGATGGTGTCGCTGATGCGGATGATGCGGGTGGCGCTGCAGCTTGCACAATCCGGTTTAAAGACGGCTGTGATCAGCAAAGTTTTTCCCACCCGCTCACATACGGTATCCGCCCAGGGTGGCATCACCTGTGCCATTGCCAGCGACGACCCGAATGATGACTGGCGTTGGCACATGTACGACACGGTTAAAGGTTCTGACTATATCGGCGATCAGGACGCCATCGAATATATGTGTTCCGAAGGTCCCCAGGCGGTATTTGAGCTGGAGCACATGGGTTTACCGTTTTCCCGCACCGAAGAAGGCCGCATTTATCAGCGGCCTTTTGGTGGGCAGTCCAAAGATTTTGGCAAGGGTGGCCAGGCGGCCAGAACCTGTGCCGCGGCTGATCGTACCGGCCATGCCCTGTTGCACACCCTGTATCAGGCGAATCTGAAAGCCAATACCACATTTTTGAATGAGTGGTTTGCCGTGGATCTGGTGCGCAACCAGGACGGGGTTATTGTTGGGGTAATCGCCATCTGCATGGAAAACGGCGAGGTGGTTTTTGTCAGTTCACGGGCCACGGTGTTGGCTACCGGGGGTGCGGGCCGCATCTATGCCTCCACCACCAATGCGTTGATGAATACCGGCGACGGCGTGGGTATGGCGATTCGTGCCGGGGTGCCCATGCAGGACATCGAGATGTGGCAGTTTCATCCCACGGGTATTGCCGGTGCCGGGGTGCTGGTCACCGAAGGCTGTCGCGGTGAGGGTGGCTACCTGATCAACAAAGATGGTGAGCGTTTTATGGAGCGTTATGCGCCAACCGCCAAAGACCTCGCCGGGCGGGACGTGGTGGCGCGTTCCATGGTTATCGAAATTCTGGAAGGGCGCGGCTGTGGCCCGGAAGGTGACCATGTGATGTTGAAGCTGGACCATCTGGGCGAAGATGTATTGAACAGCCGCCTGCCGGGCATTCTGGAATTGTCCCGTACCTTTGCCCATGCCGACCCGATAAAAGAACCCATTCCCGTGGTCCCCACCTGTCACTACATGATGGGGGGTATTGCAACCCAGGTGAGTGGTCAGGCCATTACGCAAAATTCAGCGGGTGAAGATGAAGCCATTCAGGGGTTGTACGCCGCCGGTGAGGTGGCCTGTGTGTCCGTCCACGGTGCCAACCGCCTGGGTGGCAACTCGCTGCTGGATCTGGTGGTCTTTGGCCGTGCGGCGGGGCTGCACATCGAAGAAGTGATGCGTCAGGGGGTATCTTACCGCGAGCCCAGCGATTCGGATCTGGACGCGGCACTGAGCCGCCTGAGCCGCTGGGATGAGTCTTCTTCCGGCGAGTCCGTGGCAAGTCTGAAAAAAGAACTGCAAACGGTGATGCAGAACAGTTTTGGCGTATTTCGTACCGAAGTAAACATGCGGGAAGGTATTGCCGCCCTGGCGGATCTGCGCAACCGCATTGGCCAGGCGCATTTGCCCGACAAGTCATCAGCTTTTAACACCGCCAGATTAGAAGCGTTGGAGCTGGACAATTTACTCGAGGTGGCGGAGGCCACAGCCATTGCTGCTGAAGCTCGTAAAGAAAGCCGCGGTGCCCATGCCCGGGATGACTACCAGACCCGGGATGACGAAAATTGGTTATGTCATTCACTGTACTTCCCCGGTGAAAAACGTCTGGCCAAACGTGCCGTTAATTTTGCGCCACAAACGGTTGAAGCTTTTGAACCCAAAGAAAGGGTTTATTAATAAACAGGAAACCGGCGGGGATGCCAATTTCCGGACAGGAACGAGTTTAAGGTTTAAATATGCAAGTTAGTATTTATCGCTACAACCCCGACATGGACGAAGTGCCCGCCATGCGGGATATGCAAATCGAGTTGCCTGAAGGTAAAGATTTGATGGTGTTGGATGTATTGGAACTGTTAAAGGCACAAGACCCGACTTTAGTGTACCGGCGTTCTTGCCGGGAAGGGGTGTGTGGATCCGACGGTGTAAACATGAATGGCAAAAACGGCTTGGCTTGCATTACACCGGTATCGGAAGTGGTCAAGAACAACAAGCTGGTGCTGCGCCCATTACCGGGTCTGCCCGTTGTCCGGGACCTGGTTGTAGATATGTCCCAGTTCTACAAACAATACGAAAAAGTGCAACCTTACCTGATTAACGACAATCCGCCGCCGGCCCAGGAACGTCTGCAAAGCCCGGAGGACAGGGAAGAAATTGACGGCCTGTATGAATGTATTCTGTGTGCGTGCTGTTCCACCTCGTGTCCCTCGTTCTGGTGGAACCCGGACAAGTTTATCGGCCCGGCGGGTTTGTTGCAGGCTTACCGTTTTCTGGCGGATTCCCGGGACACCGCCACAGCAGAACGGCTCGCCAACCTGGATGATCCGTTTAGCGTATTTCGTTGCCGGGGTATTATGAATTGTGTCAACGTTTGTCCAAAGGGGCTCAACCCCACCCGTGCCATTGGCAAAATTCGCACCATGTTGATGCAGCAGGGGACCTGATCCGAACGCTGCCTGGGCTTTCACAACTGAGGCTGATTATTTGAACACCCACCTGATCAGATTGGGTAGCGACTAATGTTTGCAAGGACACCGGAATGAGCGACTTGTTCGAGCGCATGTTACGCACGTCACATTTAAGTGGTCAGAGTGCAGCCTATATCGAGGCGCTATACGAAACCTTTCTCGACGATCCCAATATGATTCCCTCCAACTGGCGCAGCTACTTCGAACAGTTGCCCATGGTCGAGGGTGTGGTTGAGCCGGATACCCCACATTCTTCGGTGGTCAATCACTTTGAACGCCTGGGCCGCAACCGCCTTAAAGCCAAACCGGAAAAGGTGGCCACCTCGGTGGCTACGGAACACGAAACCAAACAAATGCGTGTGCAGGACCTGGTCTCGGCCTACCGGCACCGGGGCCACAAAAAGGCTAACCTGGACCCCCTGGGCATGATGGAACGCCCAACCATGCCGGTGTTGGAGCTGGCTTATCACCACCTGACACCGTCTGATCTGGACGAAACCTTCCAGACCGGTACCTTCCATTATGGAGACGGCTCGGTTAAGTTGCGCGACCTGGTGGACGCCCTGGAGCGGACCTACTGTGGCTCTATTGGTGCTGAATATATGCACATTATCGATGCCGGTGAACAGCTCTGGGTACAGCAGAGACTGGAAAGTGCGCGCGGCAGGGGGACATTCACTACCGAAGAAAAAGAAGGCATTCTGGAACGTCTGGTGGCGGCTGAAGGGCTGGAAAAATATCTGCACCGCCGCTATCCGGGGACCAAACGTTTTGGTCTGGAGGGGGGTGAAAGCCTTATCCCCATGCTGCATATACTGCTGCAGCGGCTGGGGGGGCATGGCGTACTGGAGTCGGTGATTGCCATGGCCCACCGGGGCCGGCTTAACGTTCTGGTTAATGTGCTGGGCAAGAACCCGTCAGATCTGTTTGACGAGTTTGACGGCCGGGTTACCGTAAGCAGTGGCTCCGGCGATGTGAAATATCATCAGGGTTTTTCATCCAACATCATGACCCCGGGTGGTGAAATGCACCTGGCGCTGTCGTTTAATCCGTCGCACCTTGAGATTGTCGGGCCGGTGGCTGAAGGCTCGGTACGCGCCCGCCAGGACCGGCGCCGGGACTACGAAGGTGATCTGGTAGTACCCATCATTATTCATGGTGATGCCGCCTTTGCCGGACAGGGGGTGGTGATGGAAACTTTCCAGATGTCCCAAACCCGGGGCTTTCACACCGGCGGCAGCATTCACATCATTATCAACAATCAGATTGGCTTTACCACCCACCGTCAAATCGACGCACGGTCCACCGAATACTGTAGTGAAGTTGCCAAGATGGTCCAGGCCCCCATTCTGCACGTTAACGGTGATGATCCGGAAGCGGTGGTATTCGCCACCCAGATCGCCGCGGACTACCGCATGGAGTTTGGCAAAGATATTGTTATAGATCTGATATGTTACCGCCGGCGCGGGCACAACGAGTCTGAAGAGCCGATGAAAACTCAGCCGTTGATGTACCAGGTCATCCGCTCCCACCCCAGCACCCTGTCGTTGTACATGGATCAACTGGAACACGAAAGTTCCGTCAGCCGGGTCAAAGCCAATGCGACCATTGACGACAACCGCGAAAAACTGGAAGCGGGCCAAACCGTGGCCTTGGGGATTGTGGAAAATCCCGACCTCAGCCTTTATGTGGACTGGGCCCCCTACCTGGGGCACGACTGGGACGATCCGGCGGATACCACCTTCAGTGCGCCCCGGCTTAAGGATCTGGCCACCAAACTCAGTCATTTACCCGCGGGTTTTGCCCTGCACAAGCAGGTGCAGAACATTCTTAACGACCGCAACAAGATGGCGGCCGGGGCGATGCCGGTGAATTGGGGGTTTGCCGAAATTATGGCTTACGCCACCCTGCTGGATCAGGGTGTTGCCGTCCGCTTGACCGGTCAGGATGTGGGGGTGGGCACGTTTTCTCACCGGCACGCGGCCCATCACAATCAGAAGAGCGGCAAGCGCATCATCCCGCTGAATCTGCTAAGCGAAGAGGTCACCTTTGATCTATACGACTCATTGCTGTCCGAAGAGGCGGTGCTGGCCTTTGAGTACGGCTATTCAACCACCGCTCCCAACACCCTGGTGATATGGGAGGCTCAGTTTGGTGATTTTGCCAACGGCGCCCAGGTGGTGATTGATCAATTCATCAGCTCCGGGGAAACCAAATGGGCCCGGCTCAGCGGCTTAACCATGTTGTTACCTCATGGTTTTGAAGGCGCCGGCCCGGAACACTCCTCAGCCAGGCTGGAACGCTTCCTGCAGCTGTGTGCGGAACACAATATGCAGGTCTGTGTGCCGTCCACCCCGGCCCAGGTATTTCACATGCTGCGGCGCCAAGCCTTGCGCCCGGCGCGCATCCCCCTGGTGGCGCTGACCCCCAAAAGCCTGCTGCGCCACAAGCTGGCGGTTTCGACTTTGGACGAACTGTGCCAGGGATCGTTTAAAACCGTCCTTGGGGAGGTTGAAGATATTGACCCTGATCAGGTGGACCGGCTGGTCGTCTGCTCGGGTAAGGTCTACTACGATCTGTTGCAGGCGCGGCGGGAGCACAAGGCGGACAATATTGTCATTTTGCGTCTGGAGCAGCTTTATCCCTTCCCCGAGGAGGAATTTGCCGGATTGCTTGGGCAATACCACAACTTAAAAGAAGTGGTTTGGTGCCAGGAGGAACCCATGAATCAGGGGGCCTGGTATTCCATGCAGCATCGCCTGCGGCGAGTGATTCTGGCCCAGGACGAATCCCTGTATCTGGTTTACGCCGGTCGGGATGCTTATGCCGCCCCTGCTGTGGGTTATGCCAGCATTCACACGGAACAACAGAATCAGCTCGTCAAAGATGCACTGTTCGGGTAGGGCCCCGATGAGGAAGGCTAATGGAGATTAAAGCACCAACTTTTCCGGAATCCATTACGGAAGGCACGGTAGCACAGTGGCACAGACAACCCGGCGAGCCGGTGCGCCGGGATGATTTGCTGGCGGATATAGAAACCGACAAGGTGGTCATTGAAGTAGTGGCCCCGGACAACGGTACCCTGGTTAAGCTGTTGAAGCAGGAAGGGGATACGGTAGAGTCCGAGGAGGTGATTGCCGAGTTTGCCGCCGGTGATCAGGCCAGTGCCCCGCCTGCTGACGATGTGGCCATGGATGATGAGACTGTGGGTGAAGTGGGTGCCAGCCCCGCGGCAAAAAAATTGGCGCTGGAATCGGGTATCGATATCGAAGACGTTCCCGGATCCGGGCGTAGCGGCCGGGTCACCAAGGAAGACGTGGCCAAGGCGATAGCGCAAATGCCTGCACCGCCGACCACACCCTCGGACATTCCGCCCGCTGAGCAGACCCCGGGTGCGCCGCAAATACCCACCCAGCCGGCACCCGACGTACCGAATGTGGAAGCCATGGGTGAGCGGGTGGAACGGCGGGTGCCCATGACACGTCTGCGCGCCAGCATCGCCCGGCGTCTGGTTGAGGCGCAGCACAATGCCGCCATGCTCACTACCTTTAATGAGGTGGACATGGCCCCGGTCATGGCCTTGCGTAAGAAATACCAGGATCAGTTTCAACAAACCCACAATGGCACCCGCTTGGGCTTTATGTCGTTTTTTGTGCGGGCGGCGGTTGAAGCGTTAAAACGTTTTCCGGCGGTGAACGCATCCATTGATGGAAACGATATTGTGTATCATGGGTACTATGACATCGGGGTTGCCGTGTCCACGGAGCGGGGACTGGTTGTGCCGGTGGTCCGGGAGGCTGACGCCTTGAGTCTGGCTCAGATTGAGGATCAGATTAACAGCTATGGTGTTAAGGCCAGAGACGGCAAATTGTCGCTGGAAGATATGGCGGGTGGCACCTTTACCATCTCTAACGGTGGAATATTTGGATCGTTAATGTCCACACCCATATTGAATCCGCCACAAACCGGGGTGCTGGGCATGCACAAAATTCAGGAACGGCCCATGGTGGAAAATGGAGAAATTGTCGTCCGCCCCATGATGTATCTGGCCCTTTCTTATGATCACCGCTTGATTGACGGCAGAGAAGCGGTGCAGTTTCTGGTTGCCGTTAAAGGCATGATCGAAGATCCCGCAAGAATTTTATTGGAACTTTAAACATGAGTGATAAATACGACGTTGTGGTCATCGGCGCCGGCCCGGCGGGTTATGCGGCTGCCATTCGCTGTGCCCAACTGGGTTTGAATACCGCCTGTATCGACAAATCATTAGACAAAGACGGTGAGCCTACCTTGGGCGGCACCTGCCTTAACTGGGGTTGTATCCCATCCAAGGCGTTGCTGGATGCTTCGCATAAATATGAGGACGCCAAAAAGCATTTTGCGGAATTGGGAATACACACCGGTGAGGTCACTGTCGATGTGGCCAAGATGATCTCCCGCAAGGACGAGGTGGTGAAGGGATTAACCGGCGGTATAAAAAGTTTGTTCAAAGGCAATGGGGTCACCGCACTGCATGGAACCGGGCGCCTGTTGGCCAACCGGCAGGTGGTCTTTACAGCCCATGATGGCGCGGAACAGACCCTGTCTGCGGAGCATATCATTCTGGCACCGGGGTCCGTGCCCGTGGAGATTCCCCCGGCACCGCTGACCGATGGCCTGATCGTGGACTCTACCGGTGCCCTGGAGTTCGACGCGGTGCCGCCGCGCCTGGGTGTGATTGGTGCCGGGGTTATTGGCCTGGAACTGGGTAGCGTGTGGAGCCGCCTGGGTTCACAGGTGGTGGTGCTGGAGGCGCTGGAAGAATTTTTGCCCATGGCGGATGAGCGCATTGCCCGGGATGCCAAAAAAATTCTCACCGGCCAGGGCCTGGACATCCGTTTGGGCACCCTGGTGACCGGCGCCAAGGCTGAGGGGGGTGAGGTGCAGGTCAGCTATCAGGACGCTGAAGGGGAACACAGTCTGACCGTGGACAAACTGATTGTGGCGGTAGGACGTCGCCCCTATACCGAGGGTCTGCTGGCGCCGGATTGTGGCGTTAACCTGGACGAGCGTGGTTTCTTATATGTTAACGATCTGTGTGCCACCGACGTCCCCAACGTTTATGCTGTGGGGGATGTCGTTCGCGGGCCGATGCTGGCTCACAAAGGTACCGAAGAAGGGGTGATGGTGGCCGAGCGTATTGCCGGCTTTAAACCCCTGGTTAACTACGATACCGTGCCCAGCGTCATTTACACCCACCCGGAAATAGCCTGGGTGGGGAAAAGTGAGCAGGAACTGAAAGCGGATGGTGACAACTACAAAGTGGGCAGCTTTCCCTTTGCGGCCAGTGGCCGCGCCCTGGCCGCCAACGACACCCAGGGTATGGTCAAAATTGTTGCTGATGCGGATTCGGACCGCATTTTGGGGGTACACGTATTAGGCCCGCAAGCTTCCGAACTGGTGGCCCAGGCCGTCATTGCCATGGAATTTGACGCTTCCGCCGAAGACCTAGGCTTAATCATGTTTGCACACCCCACCCTGAGCGAGGCGGTTCACGAAGCTGCCTTGGGCGTAGGTGGGCACGCCATTCATATGGTCAACCGCAAACGCAAATAAACCGCTAACGTTGGGGTCAGACCCCAGCGTAAGCGAATTGTGAATATTTGTTTCACAACACAACATGGGTCCACTAGGAGGGGCACAACGTGAATTTACATGAATATCAGGCCAAGGGTCTGTTCGCCGAGTATGGTCTGCCGGTTTCTCAGGGTTATGCGGTAGATACGGCGGACGAGGCCGTTGCGGCGGCTGAGAAAATTGGGGGTGACCGCTGGGTTGTTAAGGTTCAGGTCCACGCCGGAGGACGCGGCAAGGCTGGTGGCGTTAAGCTTGCTGACAGCCTGGATGAGGTACGCGCCTTTGCGGATAACTGGATTGGCAAAAATCTGGTCACCTTCCAGACGGATGAAAACGGTCAGCCGGTCAGTAAAATTTACGTTGAAAGCTGCACGGACATCGCCACAGAGTTGTATCTGGGGGCAGTGGTCGACCGGGGCTCGCGCCGGGTGGTGTTTATGGCGTCTACCGAAGGGGGCGTGGAAATTGAAACCGTTGCTGAAGAAACCCCGGAAAAAATCCTCCGCGCGGTGATTGATCCTTACGTGGGCGCTCAGCCTTATCAGGGCCGTGAGCTGGCTTTCCAACTGGGTTTGGAAGGCACGCAAGTCCGCCAGTTTACAGATTTGTTCATGGGTCTGGCCCGGCTGTTTCAGGAGCAGGATTGTGCCCTGTTGGAAATCAACCCCCTGGTGATCACCACCGATGGAGATATCCACTGCCTGGATGCCAAGATCAACATCGACGGTAACGCCCTGTATCGTCAGCCGAAGCTGGCGGCCATGAACGATCCCTCCCAGGAAGACGAGCGCGAGGCCCAGGCGGCTGAATTCAGCCTCAACTACGTTGCCCTGGATGGCAGCATCGGCTGTATGGTGAACGGTGCGGGTCTGGCCATGGGCACCATGGACCTGGTCAAGCTGCATGGCGGCAATCCGGCCAACTTTCTGGATGTAGGTGGCGGTGCAACCAAGGAAGCGGTGGCAGAGGCGTTTAAAATCATCCTCTCTGACGATGCTGTTAAGGCCGTGTTGATCAACATATTCGGCGGTATTGTGAGTTGTGCCATTATTGCCGAGGGCATCATCGGCGCGGTGGAAGAGGTTGGGGTAGAGGTCCCGGTTGTGGTCCGTTTTGAAGGTAACAATTCTGAACAAGGGCGCAAAACCCTGGCAGAAAGCGGGCTGAACATTATTCCCGGCGAATCATTGGTCGATGCTGTCGAAAAAGCAGTGGCGGCGGCAGGAGGTCAAGCATGAGCATACTGATTGATAAGAACACCAAGGTTATTTGTCAGGGGTTTACCGGTTCTCAGGGCACCCTGCACAGCGAACAGGCCATTGCCTATGGCACCCAGCTTGTGGGTGGGGTCACGCCGGGTAAGGGCGGCAGCACTCACTTGGGTTTACCTGTATTCGATACCGTGCGTGGTGCGGTAGAAGCCACCGGGGCCACCGCGTCTGTCATTTATGTGCCCGCGGGTTTTTGTAAAGATTCTATTCTGGAGGCCTTGGACGCAGGCATTGAACTGATCGTGTGTATTACCGAGGGTATTCCCACCCTGGATATGCTGGCGGTGAAGGCGCGTCTGGAGATAACCAACACCCGCATGATTGGGCCTAACTGCCCCGGCGTGATTACCCCGGGAGAGTGTAAAATTGGCATTATGCCCGGTGACATCCACCTGCCCGGTAAGGTAGGTATTGTGTCACGTTCGGGTACCCTGACCTACGAGGCGGTAAAACAAACCACCGATCGTGGTTTTGGTCAAAGCAGTTGTGTGGGCATTGGCGGTGACCCCATTCCCGGCAGTCACTTCATCGATATTCTTGAACTGTTTCAGAACGACCCGGCCACGGAAGCCATCGTGATGGTGGGTGAAATTGGCGGCACCGCGGAAGAAGAAGCGGCGGCGTTTATCAAGGCAAATGTCACCAAGCCCGTGGTGGGCTACATTGCCGGGGTAACCGCACCCCCCGGTAAACGCATGGGGCACGCCGGCGCCATCATTGCCGGTGGCAAGGGCACCGCGGATGAAAAGTTTGCGGCGTTAAACGATGCCGGGGTGCGCACGGTGCGCAGCCTGGCCGAAATTGGTGACGCTCTGGCGGAGGTAACCGGCTGGAGCTGATGACTTAGGCGGCACCTCGCCGCCTCCCACCCTTCTCAAAGAAAACCCGCACCTGGTCCAAGGCTGCGGGTTTTTTGTCTTCCGGATACTTGTTTTTAGACTTCCAACGTCGATGATTCGGGGTTATTTACAGATTTTAATGCCAAAATGATTGCAGCATATACAAAGTGTTTCTATATGTGGAGTTGTGTAAGCAGAAAATGATATAAGCCGTTAGAAGTTCGTTGAGACATAAAGGGCTGTCCTGTCTTCAATACCCCAACCCAAGGAGAATGCAAGGAGGGGGTATTGGATGAGAGGTACGGCCAACAATTTCATCCGGAATGCAGAGAGTTATCAAGGTGCGCGGTCTTTCATATACACCGGTGCTCTATGCGCCGTGCTGGCTTTCCAGCCCAGTCCGGTTTTTGCCCAGGCTGGTGTCTTGCCGGCGCAGGTGCAGGCGGATGGCGCAGCGTACCAGCAATGTCTGAACGGCGTCATGTCCACCTTCGACAGTGCAGCGGACAAACGCAGTCGTATTGCCGTTGAGTGTGCCGCTACCCGCGACAATTTTGTCAACGGTTTTCCGGAACCCCTGCGGGCGGAGGTGGCCATGGATCTGGACCGCCGCGTAGAAGCGGTGTTGTACACCCTGGCAGAAATTGAAGGTGTAGTGAGCCAGGTCAGCGAAGAGGTCCAGGCATCGGTGCCGGAAGCCACGGAAGGTGAAGCTGATGAAGCTGCACCTTAAATTGAAGAAACCAGTTAGAGTAAAAAAGATTCTGCAATGGGCGGTCGGCGGGCTGGCTTTGTTGCTGATGCAGGCTTCCTTAGCCTGGATATCGGTTCCCATACCCCCTCCAATTCCACTCCCTGCTGCGCCAGCCGGTTTGTCAACACCCAGCTCTGTTACCTCCGGCACCTGGACGGTGGGCTGGCATGCTTCTGCGGGCGCCACCAGTTATGCCTTGTGGGAGAGTTACGGCAATGGCGCATATACCAAGGTGTATTCCGGCGCTGGTACATCTTTTACTGTGTCGGGAAAAACCGTTAACGGCACTTACAACTACAAGGTCCAAGCATGTACTGTCTACGGAGCTTGCGGGTCTTTCTCCAGCCCAAAGTCCACCAGCCTGTTAATTCAAGTGCCGTCAACCTTAACCTTGCCGGCAACAAACAACAACGGCACTTATACCGTCAGTTGGCCTGCTATTTCAGCTTATACTACGTTCGCCGCTCTGCAGGAAAAAGTTGGCTCTGGTGCCTGGGTCACCGTGCATGATGCAAGGTCCTCCACCAGCAAAACATTCGCTAACAAAACGGATGGCACCTACAGCTACCGTTTGTATACTGTTATTGCTGTTTGCGTACCCTCTTGCTACGGCGCCACTGTTGTGCAAGCGTCTAAATCCGTCACCGTAAACCTAGTCCCGACTACCCCAGGTAGGCTTAGAGTTGAAGGCAAAAGTGCTGAATGGGACGGCAGTTTTTCGGTTAAGTGGGATGCATCAAGCGGTGCGGTGGCTTTTTACCAGTTGTTTCGCAAAAGAGAGGATTACGGCACCACAACTTGGAAGACGCCTGCCATCACCATAAATGCCGGCGCTAATATCACCTATGACCAAGCCTTGGGTGATGGCCGCTACGCTTATGCCATAAGAGCGTGCAGAAGCAGTTCATTATGCAGCCCAATGTCCGGTTGGATTACCACCACCGTGCTGAAGATGCCTTCTGCGGTCAGTATTAGCTTTTCTGGAGTGGAAAGCAGAGCACTGACCGTAAACTGGCACAAACCCACTTCCGGGCGGCTCACCCATTTTAACTTGGTGGGAGAAAGGGCCAATTACGGCAGTGCAAATTTTAACCCGCACCACACTTTCAAGCTTGACGCAGACACATTATCTAACAAGCTCACATACACCGCGGATGGTCATTACAAGTATTTGGTTGAAGCCTGTAATGAATCCGGCTGTACATCTTCAGCCAGTAAGACAGCGGACATTTTTGCCTTGCCGGACATCTCCGGTGTGGTGCTAAGCCATACTCAATCCAGTCTGGGGGATAGCGGCTTTACGATATCCTGGCCTGCGGCGGGTGGTCGTGTTACCCAATACGAACTGGAGCATGAAGGCGTAGGTTGGGGTGAATCGTTAGAGGACAAATATGATGTTATTTATAGCGGCGCTGAGCTTTCTGAATATGTGACCGTGGATGAGGGACATCACCAATTCCGCTTGAAGGTGTCAAATGAAAACGGTTCGGTACATACCCCAGCGCTTCGTATTAATCTGTTGAACCGTCCGGGGCAGCCGCCCGGTTTAAGCTTCAGCAATTCAACCGTCACAGGCCGTGATCTGGATGGAAACTTCCACGTCATCTGGGGGGCGGCCACTGGCCAGGTAGAAGAATACAGGCTTCAGCGCCGCTCTGTAGACTATGGGTCCTTTTTCTCCCACCGCAGACCTTTTTCGCAAGTGGCTGTGCTGAGGGCGGACGAACTTTCTTATGAAGATAAGAATTTAGCCAACGGCCATTATCAATATCGAGTCGCCGCCTGCAACCGGGTGGGTTGTGGATTCTGGTCAGCCGTCAAACAGCAGGATGTGCTTAAAATACCCGCACAACCCACGAGTGTGCAGGGCATTCCACCCACAACCTTGGGACGCTTTGTGCTGAATGTTACCTACGGCCCGGGACATATCAGCGCTTATCAGGTCCAACAATCCGTGGACGGCGGCAAAACCTGGACAGATGAAGAAAGCGGGCTGGGCGAATTAATCACCATTCCCATGCAACGCCCGGCGTTTGACAAAGACGGCAACCCCCAGGAAAACTATCTGTTTCGGGTGCTTGCCTGCAATATCAGTGGCTGCAGCAACCCCAGCCCTGACAGCAACGTTGTACGGGTGCTGCCGCCGGGTACGCCCAAGTCCATTTTTTCTCCGGATGCCTCACATCCAAATGCCGACGACGACGGCCAGTTCAGCGTGGCTTGGGAGCCCATCAATGTTGACCGTATTACCTATACCTTGCAGCAACGGCAGAACGGCGGTCACTGGCAAACCCTGGGCACAAAGTTGACCACCGCCAGTTTTGCCATGAACCACGGCAGCGAAGCCCTGTATGAATACCAGGTTCGGGCCTGTCACGAAGATCTGGGCGGCTGTGGTGACGATACCCATCCGCTGTCCGTGCGGGTGGCCTACATTCCGGGGGTACCCGCACAGCCGGGTATGTCCAGCAGTTACAGTGCCACCCGGGCCAACAGCACTATAGACGGCGACTTTACCCTGCACTGGAGCCGGCCGGCCGGGACCATCACCCATTATTTGGTCCATCGCGATGGCTCAGTTTTGCCGGGTGAATACACCGGCACTTCCGCTGATTTTAACGAAGAGTTTGACGGACGTTACAACTACCAGGTATTGGCCTGTAACCACAGCATATGCTCCGCACCCAGCGTGGCGCTGAATATTCACGTGCTGCGGCCGCCACCGGTACCTGTGGGATTTACCGTGCCGCAACAAAGTGACATTGATGGGTCGTTCTATTTGTGCTGGGAAGCAGTTTTTGGGACGGTAAATCACTACGAGCTGCGCACCAACAATGGTCCCTGGGTGTCTGTGGGGAACGTGCTTGAGGTCCACCAGACCGGCCTGGCGGATGGTAACTACACCTTTGAGGTTCGCGCGTGTAACGTGGTCAGTTGTTCTGCTGCATCCGTGTCGCAAACCGTGGAGGTACGCACGGCACCCGGCATTCCCCCGCAACTGGAAATAAAGGGGGATGCCGGTACCGGTGAGTTTACCGTGCAGTGGGGTACCAGCTCTGGCACGGTCACCCACTACGTTCTTCAGGAAAGTATCAATGCCAATGGATGGGCGCAGATGCAATCGTCTGCCGCGCGCTCAATAGACCTTAAGAAAGCTGTTGACGGTTTATATGAATATAAGGTGGCGGCCTGCAATGACTGGGCTTGCAGCGAATATACGTCCTTTGCCGCCATTCGGGTGCAAATTGCGCTGCCGAATACACCGCCGGCACCCATCGTGGCGGTTGCCCCCGGGCGGGACACCCACTCGGACCGGGTGGCGATCAGCCCGGGACAGTTTCGCGTGGACGAACAAGGTGCCGCCACCTATACCCTGCCCATCACGGCACCGGCGGGGGTGGCCGGGGTCACCCCTCAGCTTGCCCTGAACTACAGCAGTCAGGGTGGTAACGGTCTGTTGGGTCAGGGTGGGTCTATCGGTGGCCTGTCCGCCATTACCCGCTGCAAAAAGACCCTGGTCACCGATGGGGCGCCCGGTGGCATCAATCTGGACACTAAAGATGCCTACTGCCTGGATGGGGTGCGCCTGGTGCAGGTGGGTGCCAGTGGCAGTGATCTTGAGTACCGCACAGAAATTGATCAGTTTGCCAAAGTGGTGGGTTATGGCGCAGGCCAGGGTGATCCCAGCCATTTTGTTGTGTGGCGCAAGGACGGCTCGATAAGCATATACGGCAACACCGGCGACAGCCGCCAGGAAGCGCCGGGCACCGGCAAAGGGTTTACCTGGGCGCGCAATAAATTTGCCGACAATATGGGCAATGCCATCCACTATACCTACACAGAGCACAGCCATGGTGAACTGCTGGTTCACCGTGTGTCTTATGCCGGTGGCGATGCTGAAGTAACATTTACATACGAAACCCGCCCGGATGTGCGCACCCACTATGTGGCGGGTGCCAGATTTTTGCAGAAGCAACGTCTGTCCAGGGTGGACGTGGTCAACCAGCGTACCACTTTGCTGACCTATAACTTGAGCTACCAGACCGCACCCAATGGCATCAGTCAGCTCACCACTGCCCAAGCCTGCCGGGGTGGGGTCTGCCTACCCGCCACGCAATTTACCTGGGCCAATCCGTCCATGGGGGTGACCCGGGCTGCGCCCGTGTACCACAGCGATGGTTTTGCCGGCGGACGCGCGGCGGATTTTAACGGCGACGGTATCAACGAACTGGTGTGGATGCGGCTACGCGACAGCGGGACCCCCTATTTACACCTTTGGGTGGCCGACGGTGCCCGGTGGGTGAATGGCGGATTTGAACAGCGGGCCAAACACGGGGTGTCGTCAAGCTGGGCCATTGTCGATTACAACAACGACGGTCGGGACGACCTGATGTATCAGTTTGGCGCAAACTGGTATGTGCGCCTGGGCCAGAACACCACTGCGCCTGCGTGGGGTCCGCCGCTTAGTGTGGCCCGGGCGGGCAGTGATGCCCAACACAATACCGTGGTGGATGTGGACAGCGACGGTTTGCCGGATGTGGTGTATTGGGACGGGCATCAAATTAAGGTGCAACGCCTGGAACTGAATCCCAGTGGCACCACCAGCCGGCCGTATCGATTTTCTACGCCAGCCACCTTAGCCGGCATACCGGACTGTTCCCCCGTCTGCGGGGCGGTGGACAAGATGAAACCCATGGTGGCGGACTTTAACGGCGACGGCCGGGTGGACTTTTTTATCCGCCAAACGGGTTTCTGCGTGGAGCCGGTGTATTGCGCTTACAATAGCTGGAGTTGGAAGGCCTATGTCAGCGAAGGTAATGGTTACCGGCTGTATCACACCCTGCCAATCAATGTGGAAGCGGCGCTGACCCGGTTGGCGGATATTAACGGTGACGGCTTAACCGATGTGGCTTACCGCAAAGCGGGTTTTGTTTGGGTATATCACTTGAATACCGGCAACGGCTTTGGTCCGGAAATAACGCTGGGTAATTTCTCTGCCCCCGCCCACGCGGAAGGCAGCCAACACAGCACCTTTTTAGATTTCGACCGCGACGGTGACAGCGACTTTATCTATCGCTTTGCGTACACGTGGTATACCCGTCGCTGGAATGGCACCACTTTTGACAGCCCGGGTGTGTCCACGGGTTATCCCTTTACCGACGGCATAAGCAGTTCGCCGCATTATTGGCACAGCGCATTTGTCGATATGAATGGGGATGGCCGCCTGGAGAGTGTGGCCGGTGACGCACGTGATCACGGCACCAATACCACCCAGGTCACCATCAGCAACAGTACTTCGGTGGAAGGGGTGGTCAGCAAGATCAAAAGCGGTTTTGACACCCAAACCCGGTTGACCTACAAGCCGCTGACCGACAGCAGTGTGTACACCCGGGCCAACGACGCCAACAGCAAACGCTGGGGTGCCTCGGTGTTTGATGTGGTGGCGCCGGTTTGGGTGGTGGCCAGAGTATCCAGCAGCGCACCCCGGGCCGGCAGCAGTCCGGGCAATGTGGACAATCACGCGGAAAGTGCGGTGCGTTACGAGTATGCGGGACTGAAGATGCAAGCCGGGGGCCGGGGTTCCTTAGGTTTCGCCGCCATCACGTCCATTGACGAACAATCCCGCATGACCACCAAAACCACCTATTTGCAGCAGTTCCCCTATACCGGCAGGCCCCATACCACTGAGGTAAGAGATGCAGGCAATCGCCTGATATCCAAGGCCACCAACACCTGGGGTACCTTTGCAGCAAAAGATGGCATCAGCCGTCCGTATCTGAAAGTTGCGGTGGAAGACGTGTACGCCACCACGACAACCAGCACCGTGACCGGCCACTTCTCTGTGGGCGGATTAAGCACCCGGACCACCACCACAACCACGCCGCACGCGCAGTTGGGCATTTACGGCGACATGCAGCGGATTGTGGTGACCACCCAAGCGGGTGGGCACACCTTTACCAAAACCACAGACAACAAGTACTTCGCCCCGGATCTTAACAAATGGCACCACGGGCGTTTGAGAGTCACCACGGTAACCCACAACCGTAGCGACAACCAATCAGCCAGTGTGCAAAGGCGCAGTGAGTTCACCTACAACAGTGACGGTCTGTTGGCCTCGGAAACCACTGAGCCCAGGCATGCGCTGACCCTTACCACTGCTTACCAGTATGACCCCTATGGCAACCGCACCCAGGCCAAACAAAGGGGCTACAACGGGGCCAATTTTGGCGGGCGCAGCGGACCCACCACCGTGGATCGAACCAGCACCAGTCAATTTGGCCACAATGGCCGTTATCTTACCCAGGTGCAAAATCACTTTGGCCACAAGGTACGGCAGGTGATGCACCGTAACGAATTCGGCGCTGTGACGGAAGAAAAAGACGCCAACAAAGTGGTGGTGCGCAGCGCGTACGGCACCTTTGGCCGTGCGTATTGGCAGGGAGATGATACCGGAGCGTTCAGTCACACGGTGTATCGCACGTGTGCCGTGGTCAGTTGCCCGGGTGATGCCCATTACCGGGTGCAAACCCAAGTGGCTGGGGGTGGTGAAACGTTGACCTACTTCGATAAGCTGGGCCGGGAAGTACGCACCGCCACCAGGATGTTTGACGGCGACTATGCCATTGTGGCCCGGGAATATGATGCGTCCGGCCGGGTGAAGTTTGTCTCTGCTCCCTTCGAGGCATATTCACCCACCGCATCTCCCCAGCATTGGACCACATTAACCTACGATGATTTGGGCCGGGTGACCCAGACTCAACACCCGGACAGTAGTGTCAGCGCTGTATTGTACGACGGTTTGCACACCACCTTTGTGGATCAGGCACAATACAGGCGCAAAGAAACCCGCAACGGCTTAGGAGAACTGGTGCGGGCGGAAGACCACAACGGCGGTTTTGTGGCGTATGCCTACGACGAACAGGGTAACCTGGCCAAGAGTACCCAGGGCGGGACCGGGGTGGCTGCGGTGGTCTCTACCATGAGCTACAACCTGTTGGGCCACAAAACCGGTATGGTAGATGCGGACATGGGCACTTGGTCTTATGTCTACAATGCCTTTGGCGAACTGGTCAAACAGACCAATGCCCTGGGTCAAACCACCCGCATGGCTTACGATGCCTTGGGACGTATGACGGCGCGGGCGGATTCAGACGGCATCGATGCGGCTTGGATTTATGATGTGGCGGCCAACGGTTTGGGCAGGTTGTACCGGGAAGATACCCGGCAGGGTAATGTCACCCCCCTGCAACGGACATTTGCCTACGATGTCTTTGGCCGCAGCAGTGGCATCACCACACAAATCACCCGGGGTGCACACACGGAAACCTACAACGCGCGCACCACCTACGACCAGTATGGGCGGGTATTTCAAACCTTTGATGGGGCCGAGGCCTATTCCGGCATGGAGTATGTGTACAACGGCAACGGCTATGTGGCGCAAGTTTACGAAGCCGCAACAGCGGGGAGTAATCAACCCACGACCTACTATCGGGTCCATGAGATGGATGTTTGGGGCAACATCACCCTTCTAAACAAAGGGGGTGTAACGGTGCAAAGGCAGTACGATGCCCAAACCGGCCGGTTAGCCAGCATAAACAGCCAGTTTTACACCGGCGCGTATCTACAGCAGCTCAACTATCAGTGGGACCAGGTCGGTAATTTGACCCACAAGGTCAATGGCGCGCTTACCGAAACCTACAATTACGACCCTCTGCACCGGTTAACCCGGGTGGCCCAGAACAACCAGATCACCCTGGCCCTGAACTACGATGACTTGGGCAATATCACCAGCAAACGCGCCTACACCGCTACCGGCAGCACCGATGCGGATGCCGATGTGGGCACCTATACCTATCAGGCGGGGACCCACAGACTACAGCGGGCCGGCAGCGATCACTACACCCACAATGCCAACGGGTCCATCGTCAGCGGCGCGGGCCGCAGTATAGGCTATGGAGTACACGGCAAACCCACCACCTTAAGCCGTGCGGGACGCACGGTCCACCTGCACTACGGCCCCAACCGCAACCGCTATCAGCGTATCGATAATATTCATCAAGCCAGCGAACAGGTGACCCACTATGTGGGCCACATCGAACGGATCTGGCGGGCCAATGGAGAGGTCAGTACCAAACGCTACATCAGCGGCGAAGTGGTGGTGACAAAAACCGGTGCCAACAGCACCGTACACACGCTATTGACGGATCATCTGGGCAGTATGAATGTGCTGGTGGACGAGATTGGGCAGGTCGTGCAGAAGCAGAGTTTTGATGCCTTTGGCCAGCGCCGCAGTGCGCTGGATTATGCGTCACTGACGGAATACGATATCACCCGTTTTGATACGTCGATCACCACCCGGGGATATACGGGCCACGAAGGATTAGACCCGGTGGGTCTGGTGCACATGAACGGCCGAGTGTATGACCCGCGGTTGGGTCGTTTTATCTCAGCGGATCCGTTTGTGCAGGCGCCGGGAAATACGCAGAGTTTGAACCGTTATAGTTATCTGTACAACAATCCGCTGAATGCCACGGACCCCAGTGGTCACTTTGTCGTGGCTCTGGGTGCAGCGATTTATGCCGGGGTTGCCGGGTTGGGTGCGGTGACAACAGGTATTCTGGTTGGAATTGGCGCCACAGTGGATGCGCTGATCCAGGGTGCGAGCTTGGAACGGGCGCTGCTCCAGGGGTTGATATCGGGTGTAACGGCGGGGGCGTTTGCGCATATGACGCCGGTAGAGGGTTGGGGCGGTATGGGTTGGCGGGAATCGGCTGAATTGGGGTTGAAGTTTGGGGCGGTAGGGGGCATAAGTAGTGTGTTGCAGGGGGGTAAGTTTGGTCATGGCTTTGTGAGTGCGGGTATGAATCCATTTGTTGGAAAAGCGTTGTCGGGGCCGTTGGGCAGTCGCTTGGGTGCGGAGGGCCAGGTGTTTGTGCGGATCGGTTTAGCGGGTACGCTATCGGAGGCGACCGGGGGTAAGTTCGCAAATGGGGCAGCGTATGCGGCGTTCTCTATGGCGGTCGAGGGGGTTGCCACGGGATCTGGGCCTAAGGGCGAGGGGCATCTACTAGCTGAAGGGGCGCTAGCTGATGAGAACCCTGCAGATGATGCTCATTATGGTCCTCCCGGACTCAAGGATGAACATGTAAAAGTTGGTGCGGATATTATCGACGTGATGGAGCCTGAAGTTCGAAAAGCTGCCCGAAGCTTAGTGGTGTCTGAAGAAGAAGTCTCAATCGTGGTTCATGGAAATACTGAGGCGGTAATATTACGAAACAACCCGGTTACAGCAGAGAAGTATTTCGAGATTAGACAGAGCCGCATTGAAGCGGCTGGCTGCGGTGCAATCCGACTATATTCTTGCAACACCGGAAACGTGAGTTCGACGTGGGCGCAAGAATTTGCAAATGCTACTGGTCGGACCGTATATGCCCCGAGCGACTTTGTTCGCATATATGACAATGGGTTCCACAGAATACACAACAACGGTCAATGGAGAAGGTTTGATCCAATAAAACCGGAGCCTGTCCGTAGTGAATAGACGGTTAAGAGCTTTGGTGCTCCTTTTTGCACTATCTGGCGTCGCCTGCACCGCGACTGGTCAATTGGAGGGGGGCGCT
>JANQMF010000057.1 GCA_028280225.1 Pseudomonadales bacterium
AGCTGAGCATCAGCCGTGGTGTGGAGGTTGTGGGAACGGGTGAAGAAGCGGCGGGTGAACAACCGCCACCGCTGCCGCAACGAAGTCACGCAGACGTACTGGATACGTGGCCAATTCCCGTAGCGGAAGGGGCGGCCCATGTGTACACCGAGTGTGCAAGAATTTTTAATCCCATACATACCGACCGGGCGGTGGCGCTTGCCGCAGGGCTGCCGGACATTATTCTGCATGGCACCGCGACCCTTGCCCTGGCGGTGTCTAAACTGGTAAATCTGGAACTTGCTGGGCAATCCCAGCGAGTCTTCCGTCTGGGCGGGCGTTTTACCGCCATGGTGCTGATGCCATCCACCCTGACCTTAAGGTTACTTGAGCGCACGCCGGATACGCTGTTTTTTGATGTGCTGACCCAGTCCGGGGACCCGGCCCTGAGCGATGGTTTCCTCTGTTTTCGTTGATTCTCCGTTGAGACGTGGAATGCCTTAACCTATAATAATTATAGGATCACTAGCGACCTTTACGGATTGGCGAGTGAGCCAAAATACAACTCGTTTCCCGCGGATTAAACGCGATGACGTCAGATTAGTGATTGCGAACACAGCACGCTTAAACCCCGCTGGGGTTAAGTTTTCGCTTGCCACAGAATCTCAGATGACGCAATTAGAAGTCAGTTATCGGAAGGTCTTTTTCGTCTTGCGCGAAGGAGAACAGATGATTACAGCTCGATGGAGAACAAAAGAGAGAACATGGATCTGTAAACTTCAAGGTATTACGGGTGGATTGTGTATTGTTGTCACGGTTTGGCTCGACGATCACGATGAGAGTTGTCTGATAAAGAAAGTAGAGTTGAGAGACTTGAGAGACTAATGATGCACCATTACAAAGCATGTGGTCTGCGAAATGTTTACTTGGTTAACGGTTACAAAATACACGCAAAAAACGGCAACGCGGTTTCTTTTGAAGATTTTGAGGGGCTGCAGAAGGCTCTGGGAAGGTTCATCATTGAACGTCCGTGCCGATTAGAAGGTGACGAGATTCGTTTTCTAAGGGACGAAATGGAATTGTCCCAACAATCACTTGCTTCGATCATCAACAAAACGGATCAAACCATTGCCAATTGGGAAAAGGGAAAAACCCTAATTTCTATAGAAGCTGACCTGTTCATCAGGCAACTCTATTTAGCTTCGATTGGTGACAATGTTGAGTTTAAGTGGTTATTGGATCGCTTAAAGGAAGTTGACCGTTGCGAAGTCGAGTTACGCATGGAATTCACACAAGAGCGATGGAAAGCCCGGACAGAAATCATCGCTTAACCCTTGCTCTATTTGTAAGGGCCCCGATTTTTAGCACGGGCTTCGGCATAAGCACCACAATTTCTTCCATGCTCCATATCTGATCCGGAACCCTGATCCGGCACTCTGACCCGGCATTCTGACCCGAAAGAACGACTTTCACTTCCAGGTGATGAGTTGTTGTATGCAACTAAAACTTCAGCGTACACTGACCTCATTCATTGGCTTTATTGGGGGAAGGAACAATGGAACATGCGCTTCAGGTGCAAATTCTCAAAGAACTCATGCAGCAGTTGGACGAGGGCAGGAATATCGACGCGGGGGTACAGTACCGCATGCCCACCACCGCCTATGTTTGCCCGGACATGGCGGCCAAAGAATGGACTTCTTTTTTCCAGAATCATCCACAGTTGATTGGCCTGTCCCGGGACCTGCCGGAACCCGGGTCCTTCTTTACCCTGGACGACTTTGGCACGCCGGTGCTGGCCACCCGGGACAAGGCGGGAAAGTTCCACGCCTTTGTTAATGCCTGCCGCCACAGGTCCGTCAAGGTGGCTTCCGAGGAGCGGGGTAAACGCACATTGTTCATGTGCCCATTTCATCACTGGAGTTATGCCAATACCGGTGACCTGATCTCAATTCCCAACGAGGATCACTTCGGGCATATCGACAAAGGTTGTCATGGTTTGCTGGAACTGCCCGCGGTTGAGCAAGGTGGTTTGCTGTGGGTGCATCCCCAGGTGGACGGGGTCCTGGACGTGGATGATTTGTTGGGGGACTTGGGTGAAGAACTTGCTTCTTATGGAATGTCTGCCCACACCTTTGTTGGTGAGACCAATATTAAGATGAACCTTAACTGGAAGTTTGCCAACGATACGTTTGGCGAAACCTATCATTTTGGTAAGCTGCACCAGAATACCCTGGGACAACTTTACTACGGGAATAATCTGCACCTGAAAGAGTTTGGCCGTCACCACCGGTTTGTTACCGCCAACCGGGGTATTGATCAAATCAGAACGTTGCCGGAGTCCGAATGGAATATCGCCAACGGTACCTTTGTGTTGTACCACTTGTTCCCGAATATCCAGATTTTGTGTGATACGCGCACGGTCACGCTGATCCGCATCTACCCGGACAAGGACAATCCCGGCCGTTCCACAACGCGAATCAGTTTCTACTTTACCCCGGAAGTTGCTGAACGTGCCGTCCTGAAAGATGCGGAAAGTTTTGATCCCGGCAAGGTATACAACTTTGACGAGCGCAGCTCCGGGGATGGCATTGCCAGCCTCAAAGCGTCATTGGAAGTATTTCGCAGCACCGTGGAAGAGGAAGACTATCTGATGGGCGAAATGCAACAGCGGGCGGCGGAAAGCGGGCAGTTAAAGGAGATTATTTTTGGCCGTAACGAACCGGCCTTGCACCACTTCCACCGCAATTATCGCGAAGCCCTGGGTCAGCCGGCGTTGAAACCGATTGTGTGTTCTGACTAACCAAAACACCCGGCGTCCAATCGCGGACGCCGGGTGTCCTGAGTGCAGGCTTGTTAGACCTTGTTAGACTAAGGCCCTTAGTCGCTGAAACGTCCCAAGCTGAAGAAAACCGTTTCACCGGGTGCGTCGTCCACACCGTCATTGTCGGTGACAACGTACATCTTGCCGTTGGCGGCTACGGCAAAACCTTCCAGCTTCTCAGCAGTCCAGATACTGCGCTTTGCCAGCTCCGGCAGCACGTCGATCATAAGTTCTTTTTCGATGGTCACCAGACCGGAGGCATCGTCAAAGGCACGAAACTCCGCATCCGCCAGATCAATTTTGAAAATGGATTTCAGTTCAGCATTAAAACCGGTGGTTGGCCCCCAGCCCTTGTCGCGTTCGATTACCCCAAAGTAGCCGTCGGGTAGACGGGTCAACTCCGACAAGCCAATCCAATCACCATCACCCTCAGGCTCGAAGGGGTAGTAGACAAAGCCCCACTCGCCGGTGGTTAAATTGTACCGTGCGATTTTTGTATGCACTTCGTCCATGTCGCCGGTATCCGGCCAGGCGCGCTGGATGGCCGCGTAGATATAGTTGCCGTCCGCCGCCAGGCCTTCGAAACCATTGTTGCGTGCGTTGTCTTCCAGGGCGGCGGGAAGGGTTACTTCCTGCATAACAGCGCCGGAATTAGGGTCAACTTGCAACAAAGCGTTGGGGCGGGTACCGGAACGTCCTTCGCTGGCTACCCAGAAGTAGCCGTCATCGTCCACGGTAATGCCTTCCAGATCCAGGCTGGTGGACGCGCCGGTCACTTGCAGACGGTGGGTGATGGTCGCCGGCCGGGGGCCGCGGGTATCGATGGTGTAGATAAATCCGCCCGCCAGGAAAGAATCGCTGACCGCGTACAGGGTATGCTTGTCCGTGGGATCACCGACCAGGCCTGACAAGGCAACCCACGGAATGGGCAAACCCATGGCATCGTTGCCCGAAACAATCCACGGGTAACGGGGCCGTTTTGCGTTTTCCTTAAGCTTATAGATGTTGATCATGGTGGGAATGCCGTCGTCCGCTTCGTCCGCTTCGGTGGAGACCACAAATAGATTCCGCTGAGGAATGGCTTTTAACCCTTCCGGACCCATGCCGGTGGGCAAAACCTGTTCCAGTCTGGGGCGCAGGAAGTTGCGCACGTTGTACACACCCACCGCGTTAGACCGTTCGGAACCCACAAAGAGATAGGGGATACGTCCGTATTTTGCATACTCCACAGCTTCGGGTTCCACACCCTTGTTTTCCGACCTGCCTTCGTTGTAGTGGCCTGCGCTGACCAGCACATGCTCAAAAGATTCAGCGGATTCGTAAATTACCGGACCAAAGGCGCTGAAGAGGGTAAAGCCGCGGCTGCCGCCTTCTTCCCCGGCGGCATCTTCATAATCACCTTCGTTGGCGGTTGCAAAAAGGTAGTTGCCCACCCAGGTTACGGCGTCGGGTTCCCGGCGTTTTAACAGATTGGTATCCAGACTAATCAGATCTTCTTCGTTGTTGTCCACGTTGGTCAACATGGCGGAACCTGCGGAAAAGTGTTTTAACACCCGGCCCGAAACCAGATCGACTACCGCCAGGTGGTTATTTTCCTGGAAGGAGACGACCGCCCAATTGCGGTCATTGATATCCACATATTCCGGTTCCAGGTCGCCGCTGCCGAAGGCGCCGGCGGCCACGGCAGATAAATCAATTGGGCTAATGGTCCAGCCGTTCGGATTACCCTGGGTATCCACCACCAGCAATCCTCCTGAAGGAAATTGCGGCAGCAAACCTCCGCCCAGGTCTTCGTCACGCTCGTTTTCGATCACAATGGCGGCACGCTTTTGGTCCGGGGCCAGGGCAATGGAGTCCGGTTGGCCACCCAGTTCATGCTCAGCGACAATGGCCCGGGTCTTGCGGTTAACAACCACCAGCTTGCCCGAGGGCTCGGTGAACGATGGGGAGGTGTTTACGGCAACCAGCACCAGGTTCTTTTTGATCACCAGGCTGGTGGGTTCACCCCCCACATCAACCACCCCGGTGCCCACCGGAGCGCTGGCTTTGGAGATGTCGACAAAGCCGATTTGATTGTTGTCACCATCGGTGTAGACGAGTTGTTTGCCGTTGCCGGACACATCAACAATTTCAGCAACTCCCGAGCCGTTGCCGTCGATCACATCAAAAGTGGCCAGGTGGGTAAAATACCCCTCTGCGCCATACCGGTATTCCGAGCCCATTGCCGGAACCGACAGGACTGCGCACAGTGCGCCCATGGTCACCCACCGCAGCAGGTACATCTTACGTTCCATTAGTTTTTCCTTTTAGGTCTTACTTGTTTCAGGTTTAGCCGCCCAATGGCAGGTTAATTTGCAATGTTGGCAGGTGCTTGTGACAGTCCGGTGACGCAAAGCTCAGGAGGTGCGTGAGTGGACGGGGACGCTTCAACCCCGGTTGCAGGATCCGGTGACGTTTGCGCATACTGGATGAGTAGTGGTTCTCCTGGGAGGGTGATTTGACTTATACCTTGCAACAACTGTCGGATTTGCAGTGCATCCGGGACTGTGCCCTGCGCTATTGCCGGGGTGTGGACCGGCTGGATGAGCAAGTAATGAAGTCGGCGTACTGGCCGGATGCCACCGATGATCACGGCGGATTTGTCGGCAACGCCATGGAGTTTGTGGAAAGGTGTATGGTCTCGCACCTGAAATGGCGCGCCACCAGTCATTGTATTGTCAATCACGCCATTGAGTTGGAAACGGATGGCATCCGTGCCCGTGGTGAAATAGTAAACGTAACCTATCTATTCCAGCGGGATGCGGATGTGCTGGATACCTGGCATGGCCGGTATCTGGATGTATACGAAAAGCGTCACAACGAGTGGCGTATTGCCCAGCGGGTTTGTGTACACGAGGGTACCTACACCCAGCCGGTAGTGGGTATGGATATCGACACGGCTGCTTTTCGCCAGGGTAGTTTTGACCGGCCGGCAGGGGGGCGCGGGGTGGGACCCTAGACCAGGGTTGTGATCTTGTCCCAGCCCGCCTGGCGGTTTAAGTCCAGTCCAACGGGAATGATAATGATGTGGTCCACTCCGGCGTCTTGCTGAGCTTGAAAACGCTCCCGGATCTGGGCGGTGTCACCCCAGACGACAATCGCGTCGACAAACTTGTCACTGCCACCGTTGCTGAATTCTTCGTCGGCAAAACCCCGTTCCCGCCAGGCCCGATGGTAATTTTCCAGGGTCGTGTATATGGATATCACCTTGCGGGATGTATCCAGGGCCCGGGCGCGGTCAGCATCAAACACCGTGGGTTGCATCAGCAGCAGTTGCTTATTACCCAGCAGGGCACGGGCTTCCCGGGTATATGAAAGAGGTTGCAGGTAAGAAAAGGCGCCGTCCAGATGTTGGGCCGCATAGGCCATCAGTTTGGGACCATGGGCGGCGAGATAATGAGGGACCCGGGCGTGGTTTGGAAAGCCGGGTTCGAAGTTGTGATACCGGGTAAAAAAATCTCGGGTCTTTGTCATCGGCGGCAGCCACTCGTGACCACGCGGGGTATTTCCCACCGGATTGGATAATCCCAGACCGAGCTCAAAACGGTTCTGGTAGCCGTCTGCCAGGGTATAGGCGGATGCCTTGGTTGCCATGGCGTCCCGGGCATACATGTTGGCGATGGCGGTACCCACCCGCAGGGTGGAGGTTGCGGCAAGGGCAATGGCACATGCGGCAAAGGGGTCGCGGCCGGTTAATTCCGGAAACCACAGAGTACCCACCCCGGCCTGTTCCGCGCGTTGTGCGTAGTCGGCAATGGCCCCGGCGGGTAAGGTGTCGGCAAAACAGAGTAGACCGTTGGCCATGCTCAACCCCATGATAAAAGGATCATATTAGGCTCTGGGCATTGGCTTTCCAACTGTTGAAACTGGGGGCTACCGGAACGTGCCGGTTGTTACTATGATAGGGGCGAATCCGCTAATACAATCTAAACAGGAACGAAAACAGGAACGAAAACAGGAAGGGGAATGGAATGAAAAATGGAATAAAAAAGACAATGGCCGCCGTGGTTTTGGGTTTGCTGGTCATGCCGTTGGCCGCGGACGACGACGTGCCCTTTGCCCAGCAAATTAAAGCCCGTCAGGCTTTTATGAATATTTATGGTTTTAACGTAGGAATCCTGGGTGCCATGGCCCGGGGCAACATGCCTTACGATGCGGAATTGGCTTCAGCAGCAGCCAACAATCTGTCGCTGGCTAACCAGATGAACAACAATGCCATGTGGCCGCCGGGGTCAGATG
>JANQMF010000074.1 GCA_028280225.1 Pseudomonadales bacterium
ACATTGCGGAAAGTACGCCAGCCCCAGCCAGATTCAGACCAGTACTCGCTATTTTTTTCACATGCAGCCCCTGGCACTCAACAATCCCATACCAAAATGGGATAAACAGTGTCGACCCGCGTCCACTAAGGGCACAAAAGCTAACAACATTTTTTAACGGGATTTGCCAACTTCGCCGTCAACAGCGAACTCGAGTATTCGAACATTGTCGGCAAACTTCAGGAGCGGAACACATGCAACAACTCAGCGCACAGGATGCTTCTTTTCTTTACGGGGAAACCTCCGCTACGCCCATGCACGTGGGGTCGGTTTCCATCTACGACGGCGCCCACGCAGATCCCAAGCGGCTCACCGAAGAAGCCATTCTCAAAGCCATCAGCGAACGTCTACATCTGGCCATCACCACGCGCCGCAAGTGCATCCGGGTGCCCATGGAAGCAGACTACCCTTACTGGCTTGAAGATCAGGATTTTGACCTTGAGTACCATGTGCGCCGCATTGGCTTGCCCCAGCCGGCGGATTGGGCAGAGCTTAAGAAACTGACCGCCAGGGTTTTTTCACACCCCCTGGACCTGACAAAGCCGCTGTGGGAATTTTACATTATCGAAGGCCTCAACAACCTGGAAGGTATAAGCCCCAACAGCTTTGCCCTGCTGACAAAAACCCACCACGCCGCCATTGACGGCGCCTCCGGGGTACACTTTTTTGAGCTGATGCACGACCTGCAACCCGCCGCCACCAAATTTCCGCCACCGCAAAGCCCCTGGCGTCCTGAACCCGAGCCGAACCCGGCGGAGTTGCTGTTTCGTACAGGCATGAACAACCTGGCTCAGCCGTTTCGCTTGGCGGAATTCTGGGCCCGCCAGGTGGCAAGAAACACAAGAAACGCCCAGTCCGCAGGGAATGTTACCGGGGATAATATGCGACCCAGGAATATTCCAAAAACCCGTTTTAACGGCCGGGTGACCCCGCATCGGGTCATGGGTTCACTGGATTTTGATTTGGACCAAATCCGTGATATTCGTAAGATGGTAGCCGGTGCAACGGTTAACGATGCGGTCCTGGCCATCTGCGGCGGGGCCTTGCGGCAATATCTGTTGTCAAAAAACGAACTGGACCCGGAACCCATGGTCGCCATGGCGCCGGTTAACGTCCGGGACAAGTCCAGCCCCACCTCCGAAGCCGGCAACAAGGTTTCAGCACTTTTTGTTCCCATCGGCACGCAGATCGAAGACCCCCGGGAACGTCTGCTGGAGATTAATCAACAAACCAGTGCCAGCAAAATCATGCACGATGCGGTAGGGGCCGCAGACATGACAGATTACGGACAGTTTGTCCCTGCTTATACCGCGGCAATGGCCAGCCGCCTGATGACAGAAACCGCCGCCAATGCACCCACGCCCCCTTTCAACGTCAGCATCACGAACGTACCCGGCCCCCAGGTGCCGTTGTATTTCTGCGGTGCGCCAATGTTAACCAACGTTGGTCTTGGCCCCATTACTCAGGGGATGGGACTGATTTTTCCGGTCCTCAGTTACAACGGCCGCATGACTATCTCCTTTACCAGTTGTCGGGAAATGATCCCGGATGCAGATTTCTTCGAAGCCTGTATTCAAAACGCTTTTGACGAGATGGTTGAAGCGCGCAAATCAGATTCAGCAAAGGAACAGCAATCATGACCCAATCAAAACCCGTTGCCCTGATCACAGGAGCCTCTTCCGGAATTGGCTATGAACTGGCGAAGGAATTTGCCGCGAGGGGTTACGACCTTGTTGTTGTTGCACGACGCAAGGAACGCCTGGAAGAACTGGCCAACGAATTAAAAGACACCACCAGGGTATATCCGATCACCCTGGATCTGAGCAAGGCCAGGGGGGCACAAAAGCTCTTTGAAGCCACTCAGGAGCTGGGGTTGCACGTCAACACCCTGGTTAACAACGCCGGCGCCGCTTATCAGGGCCGTTTTTCGGAAATGAGCCAGAGCCAGATCCACAACCTGTTGGCATTGAATATGCGCGGACTGACCGATACCAC
>JANQMF010000079.1 GCA_028280225.1 Pseudomonadales bacterium
GGCCCCTACGTCCCGAACGTAGTGCTCTACCAAGCTGAGCTACACTCCGATTTTAGTTAACCGCGTTTTGCTGGCGGCATACCGTGCTCGCCTTCCAGCTCGACACAGGTTATTCCTGCCATCCCTGGCGCGGCACCTGGGCTTCGATTAACCCCAAGGCTCGCGGCTGAGGGGCGCATTCTAAGTGTCCCCCGCAAAAGTCACAACTGTTCGGCGGTGGCTTTGTTTTCGAGTGTCGGCTTGGGTGTTGTCAGTATCAGGCCTATGGCCACCACCATGGCCGCTGCGGTGGCCCACCAGATGGGCACAAAGGAGCCGGTGCTGTCGTTAACCCAACCGGCCACGGGTGCGCCCAGGACGGCAAAAATCAGGGTTACGGGCATGGAAACGCCGCGGATGGCGCCGATATGTTGAGCGCCAAAATAGACGGGCCAGACGGTGTTCATCAATATCACGTTGCTGGCGGCACCCAGCCCAAAAATGGCCGTGGCCATAAACATATCCAAATTGCTGTCAGCGTAGATGGTGATGATCAGCATAATCACTGCCAGGCTGTAAGCTCCGGCCATCAAATAATGGATGCGGAAGCGGTCGATCAGGTAGCCCACGGGGAATGCAGCCAGAGCGCTTACCGTGGCTTCCAAGACCAGGGCATACGCCGCCATCTCGGAATCCATGCCCCGGTGAATAAAGTGGGGGATGCGGAAAAATACCACGGTGCTGATCGTGAACATCAATATCCCACCGGCAACGGCCAGCTTCCAGAACACAGCGCTCCCCAGGGCCTGCCGGCGTGTCCACTGTACGGTGGTCGGTTCCGGTGACACGGCGTCGGTGGGGGAGGCGGAAACAAAACCGTTTGGCGGATTTCTGATCAGCAGGGCCGCGCAGAAAAACAGCAACCCGCCGCCAATACCCAGAATTTGCCAGGTGCGTTGCCAGCCTTGTGAATCGATCCAGTATTCTGCCAGGGGAACAAAAATCAAGGTACCCAGGGGCATACCCAAAAAAGCAATGGACATGGCCTTGCCCCGGTTCCGGCTGAACCATTTGCCAATCACCGCGGATGCGTACAAATCGCCACCGCCACCCTGCAAGCCGATTAGGCCTAACAAGCCGATCAACAGCACCAGATGCCAGCCGGTCTGCACAAAACTCAAACAAAAAACCGCAACCCCGGAAACCACCGCTACGGTCATCAACAAAGGCCGGGGGCCGTAGCGGTCAATCCAGTGGCCAAAAATAGGGCTCATAATGGCAAAACCAATCTGCCGGGCGGACATGGCCAGGCCAAAAAAAATCATGGGAATGGCCAGATCAGCATGCATGATCGGAATAAAGAAGCTCATGACCGGACCGGCCAGAGCAATGGACAGTGCCGTTGTCGCCACCAGGGCGCCAACGACAACCCACCCCGGGTTCAACCTACAACAGCTCGCTGGCCATTTTGTCCAGCATGGAAAGAATATTGTCCTCCTGGTAGAAAGCCAACATGGGGATCAGACGGTGGACACCCATGGCGGCATAGTCCTCCAACATGGCCTTGGTGGGCGGCTTTGGCGGTGTAACCGATATCTCCAGGGGGCCCAGATTTGCCGGCCGCTCATATCTGGCCTTGGCCAGCTCCAGGCCCTCCAGAACCTTTTTGGTGGTGTCAACATCCAGGGCAAAGCCGTACCAGCCATTACCGTGGGTCACCGCCCGCCGCAGGGCTGCCGGGCTGGCCCCGCCGACGATTACCGGCGGGCCGTCCGGCTGTGCGGGCCGGGGCTGTGCCTGAATATTTTTAAATTGCACAAACTGCCCGGAAAATTCCGGTTTTGGTTCCAGCCACAAAGCACGCATGGCGTTGATATATTCGTCCGTGCGGGCACCCCGGGACGCAAAATCCGCGCCCAGGGCGTCAAACTCCTGATGCAGGTAACCGGCGCCAATGCCAAACAGCAAACGGCCGTTACACAAGTAGTCTAATGAACCCATTTCCTTGGCCAGAACTACCGGGTTACGCTGTGCAATCAGAGTAATACCGGTGCCCAATTTAATGGTTTTGGTCAAGCCCGCCAGATAAGCCAACATGGTCGAGGGGTGGGCCATGGGGGTGTCCGGGTCAGCCGGGGAGGGGGGTTGCCTGGGGTCCGGCAGTACAACATGCTCGCCGGTCCACAGCGACTCAAAACCGGCAGTCTCAGCGTGTTGTGCCACTTGTCTTGCCCAATCCGGCTGGGCAAGAAAATTCATGTTGATGCCAAACAGTCCCACTTTCATGGCCACTTCCTCCCAATATTAAACCCCAACAGTTTAGCCCAGAATGCGCTCGCGGTTGTACAGCCAAATCGCTATCCAGGCCAACAATGCGGAATAACCCGTGGTGGTCACCATCGAAACCAGCCCATGCAGCCACAGGACCGGTTCACTTTTAATCAGATCCGTCATCAGGGTGGCCTGGCTTAAACTGGGCACAAACATCACCGCCAATGACGTTTCTATGTTGAGGAATTGGGCCACAATAATGGGGGCGGTGGGGACAAAAATGACCATGGTCAGATACGTTTGTGCCTCCTTGTAGCTGCGGGCAAAAGAAGCCACCACGGTCAGCAGAGCTGCGGCAAACAAGATCAGCGGCAGAGAAACCAGAAATACCGGCGCCAGTTGCTTAAACCCTACCTGTAAAGACATGCCAATGCGTTCAAAGGGTACAAAGGGAATGGAGATGTACAAACTCAACAAAAAAACCAACAAACTGGCGGTGCCAAACACTGCGGTGGCGCCTACCTTGCCCAACACTATCTGGCTGCGGCTGACGGGTTGGGTCAGCAAAGGTTCCAAAGAACCATGCTCCCGCTCACCGGCGGTGGTATCGATGGCCAGATAAAAGCCACCCATAAATACCACCAGTACCAGAAAATAGGGCAGCGAAGCCAGAATGGTTAATGCCCGGGCCGCCGGGGAGGCAACATCCAGCTCCTGTGTGGTAATGGGACGGCTGATGGTGGCATCCAGTCCACGCAGCTGCAGGCGCAAAACGCCAATAGTGTTGGCATATTGATTAATCATGCCGCGCAGTTGCGTAATGTGTTTGCGGGTAGAGTTGATTTTTGAACTGTCGTGGACCAGCAGCAGGGTATTCATATTGCCCTTGGTGTACCGGTCCGCATAGTCGGGACTGATCACCAGCAGCAAATCATAGGCACCATCGCGCACCAACCCGGCCGGGTCGTCCACGGTCTCAATCCGGGTGATGTCCGTATTGTTTTGCGCCAGATAGGCCATCAACTGGGGGGCATGGGTTGCGCCCATCACGCTGAAACGGGTGGGCTCATCACTCTCACCCAGGGCACGATCCAAAACCAGAACCATAATGCCGACAAACAGCATGGGGCCTAAGATCGCCAGCGCAAAGGAAGAGATGAGCGTGCGCCGGTCGCGGATATTGTCCACACACTCCTTGCGCAGCACCACGCCAAAGCTCACACCTGGGCTCCGCTGTGTTGCTCATCTTCCAGCCCCGCCAGTTGAATAAAGGCTTCTTCCAGATCTTCGGTACCGGCAAGGTTGCGCAGGGCTTCTATGGTCCCGTCGAACTTAACCTCACCTTTCGCAATCACCACCACGTCGTCACACAGGGCGTCAACCTCCTGCATGATGTGGCTGGAGAACAGAATACACTTGCCGTGCTCCTTCAGGCCGCGAATAATGCTGCGCAGGGCCCGGGTGGCCATCACATCCAGGCCGTTGGTCGGTTCGTCTAAAATAACGTGTTGGGGGTTGTGGATTAACGCCCGGGCCAGGGCAATCTTAATTTTCTGGCCTTGGGAAAATCCGGCAGTACGCCGCCGGGCAAAATCCCCCATGTCTAAAAGTTCCACCAGCGCCTCAAGTCGTTCGTCCAGCTCCGCACCACGTAAACCCTGCAATTCGCCAAAATAGCGGATGTTTTCAACACCCGTCAGGCGGGCGTACAACCCGGCGTTGTGGGGCAGCACCCCAATACTGCGGCGCACCTCATTGGGATTTGCGGCCACGCACCATTCACCGATGGTGGCATGCCCGGCATCGGGAATTACCGCCGCGGCCAGCATGCGCAAGGTCGTAGATTTACCGGCGCCGTTGGGCCCCAACAACGCTGTAATGCGACCGTCCCGGGCAGTGAAAGATATATCTTTAACCGCCCGGACGGGGCCAAATGATTTTTGCAGCGACTCTGCTTGAATCACGGCGGTGGGCCCATCAAGTTAATGAAAAAGGGATAGGGGGCCAAGTGCTGGACACAACTGTCGTCAATGGCGCTGACATCGGGGTTTTCAACAAAGTCCAGCACAATGGCCGGCAGGCACCCTCTGGCAATTACACCATGACCCTGGCCCGGGGCAACAATGTGGCGGGCCCGGCTCAGGCCGGGCAGGACCATGGC
>JANQMF010000187.1 GCA_028280225.1 Pseudomonadales bacterium
CCCTCGGGCTCGTCCCGGCTGCGCCCGGCCAACACCATCCGCAAGACCTTGTCCGCCACCACGCTGCCATCCTTGCAACGCATCTGGTATTCACCCACCCAGCGTCCCTCCGCCGCCAATGCCCCGCGCATCTCCAGGATGTCGTCTGCGTTCATGTCCACGTTACGGCCAGGTAAACCCAGTAGTTCCGCTTCGGTAAATCCGGTGACCTGCTCAAAAGCCTTATTGACCCGCAGCAGCCGATCCTGTGTATCGGTAACGCTTAAGGCGACCGGTGCGTGGTCGAATAACAATTTGTCTTTTAATAACAAGGTCAGGGCGGACTCCCGGGGCGCTGTGCGCCGCATCTGTAACAGGGCAACCGCCGCCAGAACAAGGGCAACCACGGACAGGTAAAACAGGTGCGTATGCATTCTCAGGCGCACGGCCTGCAGATCCACCCTGCCTTGAAGCTGGACAAGGACCGCCGCGGCGTATTGCTTAAGCCGCAACTGTTCCTCCCGGGTCAGAGCCTGCGGGGCGGACAGGGCATCAGCAAGGGCGTTCAGGCTGGGAACATCCTGTACCACCCACATTATCTGGGGGACCAGGGTTGTTAAACCAATATGCCAGCGATTGGCCCGTTCCGGCTTCAGCCTGTCCGCCTGAAAATCCGCCTGAAACTCTGCCTGAACGAGGGCCATCGAAGCCACCAGCGCCTGCATGCGGTCCTGGCCCTGGTTCATATAGTGCAAAGACAGGGAAAAGTAGCCACTTGCAGCCGCAAGTAACAGCACCAGCCAAACCTGCCATTGGGCAGGCGACAGGGGTTTAAGTGGGGGGCCTGCCGGAGGGGGCAGCACCTCGTTGTGCGTAATCTCCGACAATTTACGCGCCTTGGATCAACCTCTACCTATTTAAGCTAGACGGTTCCAGGAGAGTTGCAACGCCGATTTTGCCCAGTTGCCCGGATTGGGAGTGGGTTCACGCCACCCACCGGCCGGCTGGCAAATCCCTGTCGCCAAGCCACCCGCGTGATGTCAAAAAGTTGTCGTCAGTTCAAGCCGCGCAAAACCATCATGGGCGGTGAACTGACCAGACTGCGGCTGCCCAACAAACCCACAGTCACAATCACCAGCCCGCCGACAAGGGGGCCAACGGGCCAGATCCACGGATGAATGCCCATGGATAACTCAAAAACCTGGCTCTGCAGGACGGCAACCGTGAGTTCCGCACCCACCACCGCAACAACCCCGGCAAAGGTGCCCAGGACGGCAAATTCCGCGGCCAGGGAGCTGCCGATCAGTTTTCGGGTACCCCCCAGGGTTCTAACCAATGCGTGTTCCGACATACGCGCGTCGCGGCTGGCCTGGATACTGGCAATCAGCACCAGACACCCGCTGGCCAGGACCAGGGCCAGCACCAGTTCAACAGCCTGGGTGACCCGGTCAACAATACTCTTAACCTGGGCAATCAGCGCATCAATTTCAATCACCGTGATCGTCGGATAGGCGCTGAGCAGAGTATTCAGAAATATTTTGTTTTTGCGTTCCAGATAAAAACTGGTCATGTAGGTGGCGGGAAAGTCCTGCAACGCGCCGGGGGACAGTATGATAAAAAAGTTAGGGCTCATGCTCTCCCACTCCAGGGAGCGAATGCTGGTTACCGTGGCGACCTTCTCCTGACCCCCAATATTAAAGGTCAGCTCATCACCCAGCTTTAACTTAAAGTCTTCAGCATAGTCCAACTCCAACGAGGCTTCTGCCGCGGTACTGTCCGCCGTCCACCAGCGTCCGGCTGTAATTTCATTGTTTTCCGGCTTTGCCGCGGTCCAGGTCAGATTTCGCTCCGACATTATGCGCTGGCCTTCCCTGGGTCCAACCACGGTTTCCTGGTAGGTTGTTGCATCCATGCCATTAACCGCCACCACCCGGCCGCGGATCATGGGATAGAGGAAGTCACCACTGGTCGCCTCGGTATCAATCAACTCCTGTACCTGCGCAACATCTTCCGCCGCAATATTCATCACAAAATGATTGGCGGCATTTTCCGGCACTTGATTGCGCCACTCCGTGACCAGTTCGGTACGTAACAGCACCAACACCAGAAGCAGCATTATGGCCAGACCAAAAATCAATATTTGCACCGTGCTTTCCCGCCGCCGGCGCTGTAACCCGGACAGCGCCAACCGCCAGCCGCTGCGCGCCTGCATGCCCACCGCCCGCCCGCTGCGCAGCAGAAAATAAGCCAGGGCGCCAAAAACCAGCACCACGGTAACCGCCCCGGCCAGGGTCCAGAACGTCAGCATGAGGCTCTGGGTATACCACACCAGCAGGATCAGGCTGCCTGCCGCCGCCGCCCCATAAGACAGCCATTGGCTTAAGGGAGCAACACCAATGTCCCTGCGAATGACCCGCATGGGAGAGATATCTCTAAGGTGGATAAAGGCGGGCATGGCAAACGATAGTGCACAGATCAATCCCGTGGCCGCACCTAAGATAAAGGGTTGTACACCCGGCGCCGGCAACTTTACGGGTATCAGGCTGGACAGCAGTTCAACAATCAACAGGTGCAACAGACCACCGGCTGCCAGCCCCAGGACAATGGCCACCGCACCCACCAGCAGCAGAATGTTCAAAAAACCGGCAAGAATCTGCTGGGGGGTGGCACCCAGGGTTTTCAGCACACCAACGTGATCAAAATGCCGGGCTGCGTAGCGGTGGGCACTCAGGGCCACGGCAATACCGGCCAGCAGCACACCCAGCAACCCCCCCAACAACAAAAAGCTTTCCGCCCTATCCAGGGCTGAGCCTATTCTCGGGCTGCTTTCGCGAATACTGACCCAACGAAAATTTGGCTCCAGATCGTCAGCCAGACGGTCCTTAAGATCCTCAAGCTGATCCTCCGCTCCCGCCAGTAACAGGCGATAAGAAATGCGGCTGCCGGGTTGAATGACTTCCGTGGCCGGGACATCAGCCACGTTCATTAGCAGGCGCGGTCCCAAATCAAAAAAGGAGCCACCCCGGTCCGGCTCAGCAACCAACACCCGGGACACCGTGAGTTTGGCAACCCCTACCTCCAGTTCATCTCCCAGGGACAAACCCAAGGCCGGGAATAACCGCGAATCGAGCCAAACTTCACCAGGCGCCGGCACATCTTCCACCGGATAACCACGCACAAAGGGAGCATCAGAAACAATCAACTCACCGCGCAAGGGATAGCTGCCGCTGACCGCCTTAACACTGGCCAGTTGATTGTTATCCCCGGCAAAAACCATGGAGGGAAAAACTATGGTTTCCGCGGTGGCCAGATTCCGGGCGGCAGCTTCTTCCCGGAACAATCCGGGAATCGGCTGGGAACTGGACACCTGCCGGTCCGCGGCAAGAAAATTTGCCGACTCCTGCAACAAGGCCTGATGCAGGCGGTCGACAAACAAGCTGATGGACGTGACGGTGCCCACCGCCACGACCAGGGCCACCAACAGCAGCCCCATTTCCCCGGAGCGCAGGTCACGCATGGCCATGCGCCGGATTAACGGAAAGCCGAAGCCACTGACCTTGCGGGTGACGGTAATCATGATGCTTCCGCCTTCACATCCGGGGTGTCCGTACTGATGATTTTACCGGCGTCAATGCGAATGGTCCGGTTGCACCGGTGGGCTAACCGGTCGTCGTGGGTGACCATCACCAGCGTGGTGCCAAATTCTTCGTTTAAGTCAAACAGCAGCTCGGTAATGCGTTCGCCGGTATGAGTGTCCAGGTTTCCAGTGGGTTCGTCCGCAAACAGCACTGTTGGCGTTGAGGCAAAAGCCCGGGCAATGGCCACCCGCTGCTGTTCACCACCGGACAGTTGCCGGGGATAGTGATGCACCCGGTCCGCCAACCCCACCATGGCCAGTATCTCCTGCGCCTGGCTCTGGGCCACGGCATCGCCACGCAGCTCAGCGGGTAACATGACATTTTCCAGGGCGGTTAAACTACCCAGCAGTTGAAAGGACTGGAAGACAAAACCCACATGCCGGCCTCGAACCAGGGCGCGCGCTTCTTCGTCCAGTTCTGTCAATTGCGCATCAACCAGTTGCACGGCGCCTGAGGTCGCAGAGTCCAGACCCGCCAGTATACCCAGCAGCGTGGTTTTGCCGGAGCCGGATGCGCCCACAATGGCCACGGTTTCACCCCGATTGATTTCCAAATCAATGCCATCCAAGATAACCAGCTCTCCTGCAGCGGTATTCACAATCTTGGCCACATTTTCTGCACGAACAACGGTACTCATTAAGAATCACTTCTCACTTGCCAGGTCACCCCGGCGTCGAATTCAGTTTAATTTGCTACTCGGGTGGCTGCTGTTCAGCCTGTTTACCGCCCTTACTATCCAACCTGCTTATGCTGATGCGGCATCCGGCACTGCTGCTGATCAAAGTACCAGCTCCAGCGCCAAAGAAGGCGGAAAAAACCATTCCAGCCGCGCAATAGTGGTGATGGGCGACAGTATCAGCGCAGGTTACGGGATTCAACGGGAACAAGGTTGGGTTTATTTGCTGCAACAAAACCTGCAGCGTGGTGAACAGGGGTGGCATGCGGTAAACGCCAGCATTTCCGGCGAAACTACCGGTGGTGGTCTGGCCCGCTTACCCGGCGTGCTGGCTGATCACCAACCGGATATTGTCATTATTGAACTGGGCGGCAACGACGGCTTACGCGGTTATCCCGTCAATCGTATGCGGGAGAATCTTATAAAAATGGTTGAGTTGGTTCAGGACGCCGGTTCGTTGCCCATTGTGGTGGCCATGCGCATTCCGCCAAATTACGGTGCCCGTTACACCCGGGCTTTCGATAGCGTATTTGGCGAAGTGGCGCAAAGTACCCAGGTACCCCTTGTACCATTTTTCCTGGCTGACGTGGCCTTGGATCAGACCATGATGCAGGAGGATGGGATTCACCCCACGGCTGCGGCTCAACCCCTGCTGTTGGACGCCATCTGGCCACATATCGAGCCGCATCTGTAGCGTTTATTTTTTGCTCGCCCGCGATTGGGTTTTGCCAATATGTTGCCCACCCCGGGCCTGGGCCAGATCCACTTGCATTTGCCGATGGCGTAAGCGTGCAACCCGTTGCGCGGACTGTTCTTGAATACAATGTGGGCAACTTACCCCTTTTTCATATGCATCGCTGGCCAGTTCATCCGCTGACAGCGGGTGCCGGCAGGCATAACACTGTTGATAGCGTCCCTGGTTGAGACCGGCATCCACGGACACCCGTTGATCAAAGACAAAACACTCACCCTGCCACCGGTTGTCCCCACCCTGAGTATCCTCAAGATATTTCAGAATACCCCCATCCAACTGATAAACCTGATCAAAACCCTGGGCCTTAACAAAGGCAGATGCCTTTTCACAGCGAATTCCGCCGGTACAAAACATGGCCACCGGCCGGTTTTCCTGTGGATCCAGGTGTTGTGCCACCCACTGGGGAAATTGGCGAAAATTGTCTGTTTCCGGAGACAGGGCATTGGGGAAGCTGCCAATATCCACCTCGTAGCGGTTGCGTGTATCGATCACCAACACATCCGGATTGTCCAACAATTTATTCCATGTTTTGGCGTCTACGTGTTCCCCACCCTGGGCAACATCAAGATCCGGTACGCCAAAACTGACAATTTCCGGCTTTATGCGCACCTTAAAGCGGTGAAAGCCCTGGTTTTCAGGCTGCAAGTCCGACCACTTAAAAGGCAGATCACCAAAATGATCCACCAGGGTTTGCTGATAACCGGCCAAAGCCTCAGTGGGCCCCACCAGCGTGCCATTAACACCTTCAGCGGCAATAAGGATAGTGCCCCGCAAGCCCAGTTTGTCCCCCACTTGCTGGAGTTGGGCGCGCACCGCCCCCAGCCGGGTAACCGGGACAAACCGATAAAAGGTCAATACCCGACGCAACGCCTTTCCCACGGTTAATCACCCACCCCGGGTGAAGCCTGGCCTTTGCTACCGCCCAGACAAGGTGGGCTCAGCGGTGCCTGACCAAAACGAGACCGCCACTCATCCAGGGTATAGGCATGAATGGCCAGGGCGTGCATGCCGCCGTCAAACTCGCCTTGCAGCGCGCTGTTAATCTCCCGGTGCCGGTTTATCCGGCTTTGGCCGGCAAACGACCCGGCAACCAGAACGACCTTGAAATGACTTTGCGCCCCCTGGGGGACATTGTGATTTTGGCTCTCATCAATCACTTCCAGGTGCTCCAGGGAAAAATGGTCTGCCAATGTATTTTCGATCCGTTCCGCGCGGCTCATCTTGATGATCTCTTCACTTGTCGCGCGGGATTATAGGCACCGTGACCGGAGGGGCAAGTCTGATGGCATCGGTTTAACCGGATCGCCGGGCAGGTGCCGGCAAAACAGGTCAGGGGTCAACAATGATCAGGGTAATATTGTCCTTGCCGCCTTCATCCAACGCCAGGCCCACCAACTCCGTGGCGGCCACCTCGGCATCATCTTCGGTGGTCAGGACTTGCCGAATCCGTTCTTGCGGAACACAGTCCGACAGGCCATCACTGCACAACAGCAACCGGCCCTGGTTGGACAATTCCGCCACTTGGGGATTAATAAATCCGGGCAGGCCCAAACCCTGAGTCAGAATATGCCTTTCCGGTGCCAGGTAGACCTGACTTTTGGCCAGGGTACCCATGTCCACCATCCTTTGCGCAACGGAATGATCCTTGCTCAGTTGGGTCAGCGCGCCATCAGCAAGTTGGTACAAACGTGAATCACCAATGTGGGCAAAAAATGAGCGGGGCCGGGCGTTGATCCAGAACAACAATGTGGTACCCATCTTTCCGGCATAACTCTGGGTCTGAGCGTATTCGATAAGCACATCGTGGGCTTCCCGCAGAACCTGTTCCGCATCCGCGCAGGAATTCACCAACCGCCGTTCATCCACAATTCTGCGGCGCACCGCTTCCACCGCCACCGCACTGGCCTCCTCCCCGGCAAATAGACCACCCATGCCATCCGCTAAAATGGCAAGCCCACAGTCGGCATCGACATAAAAACAGTCTTCGTTTGTCAAGCGCACCAGGCCGGTGTGACTACGCGCTACCGCTTGCATAAGGCTTTTGCCCTTAGTCCGGTCAGCCGGGTTCGTGTCCGGAACAGTTGTATTTGCGGCTGAACCTTGTCGGACAAGAATGGATTAGTTTTCAGTCTGGCTTTCACGACGGAATGTTATGTGCTCTTTTATTGTTATCCCCCAGTCCCTTTCATCCGGGCCCTGTTCGCCCCGGGTAGTTTACCCGACATCACCCGGGACAAAGCGTGTTTACCCGACAAAGGATGCGGTAAACTTCTGTTTTGCTCAATAACCGTTACGAGGACCCTTATGCTGGCTATCGTTTCACCAGCCAAGACCCTGGATTTCGAATCAAAATTGCCGACAAAAAAACACAGCGTGCCGCAATTTCTGAGCGAATCTGAACAACTTATCAATACTTTAAAAAAGTTTGCACCCGGGGAAATTGGTTCCTTAATGGGGATCAGTGACAAGTTGGCTGAGCTGAACCATCGCCGCTACCATGAATGGCAAGCGGACTTTGAGACCAATCAAGCCCAGGCCCGACCCGCCATTCACGCCTTTAAGGGGGATGTCTACATGGGGCTTGATGCCGCCACTCTGAATGAGCGGGATCATACCTGGGCCCAAAAACACCTGCGTATTCTCAGCGGATTGCACGGGTTGTTGCGCCCGCTGGATCGCATCCGGCCCTACCGCCTGGAAATGGGCACCCGCTTAACCACACGCGCGGGAAGTAGTTTGTACGATTTCTGGGGAGACAAAATTACCCGGGCTTTAAACGCAGCCATTGCAGCACAAAAACAGGCGATGTTGATTAACCTGGCATCAAACGAATATTTTGCAGCGGTGCAGCCGGACCAGGTTGATGCCCGAATCATAAACGTCAGTTTCAAAGAACTGCGCAACGGCAAATACCAGTTCCTGTCTTTTTCGGCAAAAAAAGCCCGCGGGCTGATGGCCCGATATATGATTGATCACAGAGTGGCGTCGTTGAGCAAGCTGCGCCAATTTGACTATGAAGGGTATACGTTCAACCCCCAACTCAGCGACGGAGATAGTTGGACGTTTACCCGTAGATCACCGAACCCGAGTACCTGAAGGTAATAAACATGACTCCTACTGAAAAACAAACTGAAATTGAAGCAGCCGCCTTCAGACGGCTGCTGGCGCACCTGGACGAACGTAAGGATGTGCAGAATATCGACCTGATGATTCTGGCGGGCTTTTGCAGAAACTGTTTGTCTAAGTGGTACAAAGCCGCGGCTGAAGAGTTGGACGTTGACCTGGACTTGGAACAAGCCCGGCAAGTGGTCTACGGCATGACCTACGATGAGTGGAAAGCCAACCACCAGGCTGAAGCCACCCCGGAACAGCTGGCAGCGCTGGAAAAGGCCACTCAATAACACAACGTCTTATGCTGGCACCTCAGAGACAACCCCAGCCCGCGCCGTGCAGCTAGATGGCGCAAAAATCTGGCGGGAATGGCGCGTATTTGTGCTGTTCATCGTCATCATGCTGATTTTCCGCTCCGCCATAGCGGACTGGAACCAGGTGCCCACCGGTTCCATGATTCCCAGCATTCTTCAAGGTGATCGTATTGTTGTCGACAAACTGGCCTACGACTTGCGCATCCCCTTTACGCTGGCCCGGGTTGCCCAATGGGCAGATCCCCAACGTTCCGATGTGGTCACCTTCGAATCTCCGGTTGACGGCAAACTGCTGGTTAAGCGGATTATCGGCATACCGGGGGATGAGGTAGAACTGCGGGACAACCGGCTGATCATCAACGGCGAACCTGCCTTGTATGAGCCGCTGGCCGCGGAACAGCTTCCGGACCTCCTGCACAGGAATATCCGCAGGGTGGACATTGTCCAGGAACAGGTTCTGGGTAGCCGCCGCACGGTCATGATTCACCGTTTACGGCACCCCCAAATCCGCAGCAGTTTTGGTCCGGTGCGGGTGCCCGCCGATCAGTACCTGGTCCTGGGGGATAACCGGGATAACAGTCAGGACTACCGGGTGATCGGCTTTGTCTCCCGTCATCTGATTCTGGGTAAGGCTAATTCCATTGCCTTTTCCCTGGATTACGACAACTATTATCTGCCCCGCTCCGAAAGGTTTTTCCAGCACCTGAATTAATGAGGACAGAAAAGTTATTCTTTTGTTTTGCCGGTGAGCCTGCGCAGGGCAAACAACAGCAGTGCTCCGGCCATTCCCGCCACCACCAATCCCGCAACAAACAGTAAACTGCCGGTCAAAAACGACAGGATCAGTTGCCGGTCCATACCAAACTGTTCCGCGCCCCAGTACACCGCCGCCACAATCACCAGACTACCCAGCACAATGGTTCTGGTCAGGCGCACCCAGCCAATGCGCCGGGCAGAACTGCGCTCCCGGGCAATGGATCTGTCGCTGTTTGCCGGTCTGGTCTTGGGGGGCATTACTCTTTGCTTGTCAATCACTTATGAATGTGGGCGTATGAGTGTGGGCGCACGTGTATACTGGCTGATTTGCACGACACCCTCGAACTTATCTTAACCGGAGAAGCTATTTGGACAAAGTGTTTGGTCTGGCCACGCCAACAACCCTTTGGGACTCGGATTTTGCAGCCAAACAAGGCTTGATTCAGCAAATTGCCGACAGCGGTTTTGATCACCTGTTTATGGCTGACCATGTCTCCTTTCGCAACGGCAGCGGCACTGACGGCTTTGTAGAAGTTGCTGCCCTGTCCCAGCTTCACCCGCAAATTGGCGTCATGATCAGTATCTACCTGTTACCCCTGCGCCACCCTCTGCCCGTTGCCCGGCAGCTTGCGACCATGGCCAAGATTGCTCCGGGGCGAATGATCTTTGGCGTTGGCGTGGGGGGTGAAGACCGTCATGAGATACAGGTGTGTGGGGTGGATCCCAAAACCCGCGGTACAAGGACCAACGAATCCCTTGAGATTATCCGCCGGTTGCTGGCCGGCGAGACCGTGGATTTCCAGGGCCAGCACTTTTCCATCCAAGCCGCTAAAATCCGTCCCCGCACCCAGTCTATTCCACCCATTCTTGTCGGTGGCCGGTCCGACGCTGCTCTGCTGCGCGCGGGCAAGTATGCCGAGGGTTGGATTGGCGTATGGTGTTCTCCCAAGCGTTATACACAAGCTTTGTCCATTATCCGGGAGAGCGCTGAACAAGCCGGACGACACCATGTCCCATGGCTGCACGGTTATCAGCCCTGGGTAGGTATTGCCAGCGATCGCGCGCAAGCAAAACAGGCGGTAAAGGAACAAATGGAGGCATTCTACAAAGTGCCGTTTGAGAAATTTGAACGTTATACCCCTTACGGCACACCCGCCCAGGTGGCGGAATTTTTGGCGGACTATGCCCAGGCCGGTTGCCGCCTGTTTAATCTGAAGATCTGTACCCCGGACCCCCGCGACGAAGTGACCATGGGCGCAGAGCTGGTTAAAGGCCTTAAAGCGCTGTAATGGGACACCCACAAGGCCAGGCCCGCAAGACCCACATGGACGCTTTTGGGGCAAGCCTGCTGTTGGGCTTCAGCGTGTTGCTGGGACTCAATCAGGCCCTGGTCAAACTGGTCAACGACGGCCTGGCACCGGTTTTCCAATCCGGGCTGCGTTCAGCCTGTGCCGTGTTACCGGTATTTTTATACGCCCTTTATACCCGTAAAAAGTTGTCCCTCACCGATGGTACGCTGCCTTGGGGGTTGTTGAACGGATTGTTATTTGCGCTGGAGTTTTGTCTGCTGTTCCTGGCGCTGGACTACACCACCGTTGCCCGGGTCAGCTTGTTCTTTTATATCATGCCGGTGTGGGTAGCCATTGGAGCCCACTTTCTTATTGCCGAAGAAGCGCTAAACCGCCACAAGGCACTTGGTCTGGGTTTGGCTCTGGTGGGTATCAGTCTTGCTTTCAGCGGTGACCTGGGCGCTGCTACCCCAGGCGCCTGGATTGGCGACCTGCTGGCCCTGCTGGGTGGTGTCTTCTGGGCGGCCATTACCCTGGTCACCCGCTGTACCCCCCTGTCGACAACCAGCCCGGAAATGAATCTGTTGTATCAGCTGGCTGTCTCCGCGCCCCTGCTTTTGGTGGCGGCGCCGTTTTTTGGCGATCTGGTGCGGGAACCCACCCTCCTCATCAGTGTGGTATTTGCCTTCCAGGTCATTGTTGTTGTCTGTATCGGCTTTATCACCTGGTTTTGGATCTTGTCGATTTATCCCGTGTCGAATATGGCCTCCTTCGGTTTGTTGACACCCATATTTGGTGTATTTTTTGGCTGGCTTATGTTCGACGACCCCCTGACAACCACCTTTGCCGTTGCCGTGCTGCTGGTGGGCAGCGGTATTGTCCTGGTCAACAAACCGGTGCGCAACCTCCCCAGCCAACAACAGGAGAATCAACGGGAGCACCAACGAGCGAAACAACATGGTTAAACGATTTATCCTCTTTGCCGCCTGCCTTGCCGCAAGTTTCAGCGGCGCGGGTGCGCAACCGGCACCCCACCATGACCTGATTCTGCGCGGCGGAACCATTTACGACGGCAGCGGCGCGGCGCCCCTGAGAGGTGATATTGCCGTCAGCGGGCAGCGAATCCAGGCTGTTGGTGACCTGGGTCCGGCCACGGCGGATAAAATCATAAATGTGGCCGGACTGGCGGTGGCACCGGGTTTTATCAACGTATTGAGTTGGGCCACCGAATCCCTGCTGGTGGACGGCCACAGCCAAAGTGATATCCGCCAGGGGGTGACCCTGGAAGTTTTTGGCGAAGGCCGCTCCATGGGACCCATCAACCAGACCATGCGCAGCCGGATGTTAGCCAGCCAGGGTGATTTAAAATTTCCTGTTCCCTGGACCACGCTGGGTGAATATCTGGATCATCTGGTTGCCCGGGGTGTTTCTCCGAACGTTGCCTCCTTTGTTGGCGCCACCACCCTGCGGATCCACGAGTTAGGTTATGCCAACACGCAGCCCACCCCACAACAACTGGCCCGCATGCAGGCCCTGGCCGCCACAGCCATGCGGGAAGGGGCACTGGGTATTGGTTCGTCCCTGATTTATGCCCCTGGTTTTTACGCCGACACCGAGGAATTGGTTGCGCTCACCCAAACCGTTGCCCGGTTTGGCGGCACCTACATCTCGCACCTGCGCAGCGAAGGCAACCGCTTACTCGAGTCCATCGACGAATTGATTCACATCGCCCGGGCCAGCCGGACCGCCGGGCAGATTTATCACCTGAAAGTCAGTGGCGAGGAGAACTGGCACAAGCTCCCCGGGGTGATCAAAAAAATTAACAACGCCCAGGCACAAGGAATTGAAGTGAGTGCGAATATGTACACTTATACCGCAGGCTCTACCGGCTTGGACGCCGCCATGCCACCCTGGGTACAGGAGGGAGGTTACGCCGCCTGGGCCCGGCGTTTGCAGGATGCCAAAATTCGCCGGCAACTTGACAAACAGATGACCACCCCAAGCGACCAATGGGAAAATCTGCTGTTGGCCGCCGGTGCTGAGCAAACCCTGTTGGTCGGATTTCGCAATCCCAAACTGAGGAAATTCACCGGTCAAACCCTGGCTGCGGTTGCCCGGCAAAAAGGTAAGTCAGTGCCGGAGACTGCCATGGATCTGGTGGTGGAGGATGGCAGCCGGGTGCAGGTGGTCTATTTTCTGATGTCCGAGGCCAATGTGCGCAAAACTCTACAGCTTCCCTGGGTGAGTTTTGGATCAGATGCGGCATCCATGGCCAATACCGGGGTCTTCCTGAAACGCAGCACCCATCCACGCGCTTACGGCAACTTTGCCCGCGTCCTGGGCAAATACACCCGGGACGAGCAGGCCATCACCCTGAGGCAGGCGGTACACAAACTCAGCGGCTTACCCGCCACTCAGCTGAAGTTGCAAAATCGGGGGTTTCTGCGCCCGGGTTACCATGCGGACATTGCGGTTTTTGACCCGGCAACGGTTCAGGACCACGCCACCTATGACCAACCTCACCAATATGCCACCGGCATGGTCCACGTTCTGGTGAACGGCACACTGGTTTTACACCGGGGTGAACATACCGGCGCAACCCCGGGCCAGGTGGTACGGGGACCCGGCTGGCAACCCGGGGTGGCCGACCGGGAGCCTGCTGAAAATGCAGACTCTTAGCCCCACTGATGTCCCGGCAGGCTTTGATATCAAATTGACGCAGCCCCATCCTCTTGGTTTACCCTTAATGTATAGCTCCATATTGCATGGATTCTTTTGTCAGCCTATGCGGCCCGGTGCAATAAATATTCAAGCAAGCACGTGCACAATGAAAACAACCCTAAGGCCTTCCCCGAACCAAGCCCGTATCCGGTCAGCCAAAGGGTTCACCCTGCTGATTGCTGTGTGTGCCCTGTTAAGTCTGGCAGCCTGCGGTGGCACGGAAGTGCCCAAACCGTTGACGCCCGCACAATCCGTGCCCAGCGGCGCCTACCCGCCCAGCCCAATGGCATTCCGGCAGCTTGTACAACAAAGCCCCCTTGGCCCAATCAGTCACTGGATAGGATCCGCCAAAGATCCTGAATTGTTAGTGCTGGAACTGTCCCCCCGGGCATGGTCCGCTGAGCTTGTCGCCTATCCCGGGAAAGGCATTACCGCCCGCAAGGCACAGCAGCTCCACGGCTTGGACATTGTCATCGGCAGTGGATTTGTTTCCACCGTTGACCCATTGCAGCCGGTGGGTCTGCTCAGACGCCAGGGTCAAACTCTGAGCGGCATTGAAAGCCATGGCTATACCCGCATTTTTGGCATCCACAACCGGGGGCTTGGTGTTGCACACCGCAAGACCTACCAGGAGGCCAATTTCCATTCAGCACTTCAGGTGGGGCCGGGTATTGTTGAGAACAGCCAGTTGGACATCTCCGAAAGAGATCTCTTGCGGCCAACCTACTTTCGCAGCTTTGTGGGACTGTGTGCCCAACGCTGGTTGTTAGGCATCAGCCTGAAACCTACCCATTTACGTACCCTGGGTCAGCAATTCCTGGCTTACGCCGGGGCCAAACAATGGCAGTGCCACGAAGTGGTTAATTTTGCCGGTGACCGGCAGGCCATATTGCTGGCCAGCATAAATTCACAACGGGTTTTCTATCATGGCGATCCGGATTCTCCAAAAGTGAGCCTCCTTGGCTTTCGTAAAAGCCGGGGGCCTGACGGGGATCGGGATTGACTTTTATTATTACCCGGGTAAAAATAATCGGCCCTTGAGTATTCCCGGGTCCAGGTATGACCAAACCACCCTCTCAACCACCCTCCCCGCCCTTCCCATCACCGGATACGGTGGATCAGATTGCCGCCTATTGCGGTTTTTTGGGACACCAATGCATCGCCCAAGGGACCCTTTTACAGGTGGCTTGCGCCGCACAAGCGATACCCGGGGACCCGATCACCCACATATTTGATAATGCCACCGGCCGGCTGGTGGATGTTGACCTGCGCGGCAGTGCTGAAGATTTACAACAATGGATCAGCGTCCACCACCCCGATGCAGTACCCGAATCCGCCGGGACGTCCGCAGACGCGCCCAAGCGGGGCCGGGGACGTCCCAAACTTGGCGTGGTGGCCAAGGAGATCACCTTGTTACCCCGTCACTGGGACTGGCTGGCGGCCCAATCCGGAGGGGCCTCGGTCACCCTGCGCCGGTTAATTGATCAGGCCCGGAAAGATCCCCGGCTCAGACGTAAAGACGCACAAAATGCCGTTTATCGCTTTGCCACGAGCATGGCGGGTGACCAGCCGGGATTTGAGGAAGCCATGCGTGCTTTATTTGCCGATGATCAGGGTAAGTTTGAGGACAACATCAAAGCCTGGCCCGCGGATGTGGTGCGCCAAACCCGGCTGATCGCCCAGGGGATCTGGCCCGGCTAGGTCTTTAACAGTCCCCCTAAAAACTCTTCCATAGCGGCCAGGCGTTCAGGGTTGGGCTCGCCAAACGCAGCCAACAGTTCTTCTTGGCGCCCGACCACCGATGCCTTAAGTTCCGGATGAGGAAACAGATAAAACTGATTGGTTTTGACACCCTGCACCACCACATCCGCCACCTCACCGGCGTCTATACCGGCATTCATCGCCGTGTGCATGCGTTCGATTTGCTCCCGGGCAGCCGCTTCAGCCTCCGCCGCCCGCGCTTCGTATTGTTCAGGACGGTTGCGCTCGCTGTGTAAAATGCCTGTGCGCACCATACCCGGGCACAACACTGATACGCCGATATTGTGGGGTGCCAAGTCATCGCGCAGGGCTTCGGACAGGCCCACCACGGCAAATTTGCTGCTGTTGTAAACACCCATCCCCGATGACGCCGTCACGCCGGCCATGGACGCGGTATTAACAATATGCCCCCCCTGTCCATGTGCTTTAATCCGGTTGATCAGGGTTTGCAGGCCGTTAATCACCCCACCAAGGTTTACGCCCATCAGCCAATCCCAATCCTCGTAGGTCACCTTGTCCAGAGTTCCGCCCCGATATACACCGGCGTTATTACACAACACGTGAACCGCTCCCAGCGTCTGTTCAACTTCATCAGCCACCGCTTGAAATTGTTCACGATTGGTGACATCCAGTTGCACCGCCAGCACCCTGGCATTGCTGCCGGCCAACTCAGCCTCGGCTTGATTGAGGGCTTGTGCGTCCACATCGGCAATGGCCACGTGCATGCCTTCACGCAGAAACGCCTTGGCCATGGCCAGGCCAATACCCCCCGCCCCACCGGTGATAAAGGCCACCTTATCCGTCAGATCATCCATATCCCCTCCGCAATTGCCCGATCCGTTAGCTTATCCGCCTTCGATGCGAGCCATAAAATAGACTTCACTCTGGTCACCGATTGGCTCAAGAAAAGGATCCTGAAAAATTTCCCCGTCTATGGCCACCGCCGTATTGCTCAGCAAATCCGCCAGATCCGGCCATTTCCGCGTTAATTCGGTAACCAGTTCCCGGTAGTTTTCCACCTGCACTTGTATTTCGTGTTCACCTTGGGTAACCGCCAGAAAACTGTCCGGCATAATTATTTTTGCCATCTAAACGCTCAGTTGTAAGGACAGAGTTGTAAGGACAAAGTTGTAAGGACAAAGTTGTAAGGACAAAAAAGGGCCACAAGGGCCCTTTTTGTCAGATTACGATAATCTACTCATCCAGCGCCGCAATAATATTTGGCGGCGACAGAGGCAGATCTGTCAGGCGTTGGTCCAAGGCCCGGGATACCGCGTTGGAACATGCCGCCAGCGGTGCCACGATGGGTGTTTCTCCCACCCCACGGACACCAAAGGGGTGACTGGGATTAGGCACCTCAACAATAACGGTGTCGATCATCGGCAGGTCTGACGCTACCGGTATGCGGTAGTCCAAAAACCCCGGATTTTCCAGGACACCGTTGTCGTCGAAAATATATTCCTCGTTTAATGCCCAACCAATACCTTGAGCGGCACCACCTTGCATCTGGCCCTCAACATAGGACGGATGAATGGCCTTGCCGGCATCCTGAACAGCGGTAAAGTTCAGCACATCAACCTTGCCGGTTTCCCGGTCCACTTTAAGGTCGGCAAAGTTAATGGAAAAACTGGCACCGGCGCCCTGGGCGTTCAACGAGGCCCGCCCCTGGATGGGGCCACCTGTTTTGGCCGCGTTACCCGCAATATCAGCCAGGCTCAGTGGTTTGACGTCCGCGTTAACCCCGGGCATGGGGACCGCCTGCCCGTCCTGCCAATCCACTTGATCGTCGTCCACACCCCAGGTTTTGGCCGCGCGCTGTTTACATTGGGCAATCACATCCTCGCAGGCCTGCACAACCGCCATCCCCGTGGCAAAGGTGGTGCGGCTGCCGCCGGTGACGTTACAGAACCCGGTGCTTTCAGTATCGCCAACTTGCGCGCGCACGTTATCGTATTCCACACCCAGGGTTTCCGCGGCCATCATCGCCATGGAGGCCCGGGACCCGCCGATATCCGGATTACCCTCAATCACCATCACCGAGCCGTTTTCGTTAATGTTGACTTCGGCACTGGACTGCATGCCGATATTAAACCAAAAGCCGGCCGCAACACCGCGTCCGGCGCCTTCGGGCACCGGCTTGGTGTAGTTGGGGTGATTTTTTGCCGCCTCAATACAGGCTTTAAAGCCAATCGCGGGGAACTTTGGTCCGTAGGGCGCCTGGGTACCCTCATCAGCCGCGTTATGCATACGCAGATCAAGGGGATCCATGTCCAGACGCAGGGCCGCTTCATCCAGGGCACACTCAAAGGCATGCATGGTCTGGGGTGCCCCGGGTGCCCGGTAAGCGGCCACCTTGGGTTTGTTCACCAGGACATCAAAGGCTTCCACCACAAAGTTCTCAATTTCATAAGGTGAGTAAATGGCCATAATACCCGGCATGTGCGGCGCACCGGCAAACGCACCGGCTTCAAAAGCAGCCCAGGTTTCCGCCGCTGTGATCGTGCCATCATTCTTAAAGCCAACCTTGACCCGGGTGACTGTGCCCGAACTGGGGCCGGTGGCGCGAAAAACCTCTTCCCGGGACATCTGCATTTTCACCGGCCGGCCAGCTTTTTCTGATAACAGCGCCGCCACCGGTTCCAGATAAACCACGGTTTTGCCGCCAAAACCACCGCCAATTTCGCTGGCAATAAATTTCAGATCCGCCAGATCTTTACCCAGCAACTTGGCGGTTGCCGCACGAAACTCAAAGTGCCCCTGGGTGCAGCACCAGACCGAGCCACGCCCGGTTTCATCCACGTTAGCCACACAGGCATGGGGCTCGATGTAACCCTGATGGGCCATGGGGACTTTGTATTCGCGTTCAATCACAAAGTCCGCAAGCTCAAAACCTTCCTCGATATTACCCCGGACAAGCTTGCCGACGTTGGCTATATTGCTGGGTTTCTCCGGCTTTTCCGGCAGATTGGTGTAGTTGTTTTCATCCACCAGCACCGCACCGGGATCCATGGCCGCCACCACGTCCAGCACCGGGCTTAAGACTTCGTAGTCCACCTCGATGGCCTCAAGTGCCGCGTTGGCCAGGGCCGGCGTGGCCGCCGCCACCGCCGCTACCGCGTGACCGTGATACAGGACCTTGTCTCGGGCCATGATGTTTTTGGCTAAATCCACCACATCACCCGAATCGATGGCGGGAAAGTCCCCGCCACTGACCGCAGCGTAGACACCCGGCATGGCCAGGGCCTTGGACACGTCGACCTGTTTGATTCTGGCATGGGCATGGGGGCTGCGCAGCACCTTGCCATGAATCATATTAGGTAACACCAGATCAGCGCCAAAACGTGCTCTGCCGGTTACCTTGTCCACACCGTCCGGTCGTATCGGCCGGTTTCCAATTTGTTTGTAGTCAACGGCTTCTGCCATTCCTAACCTCCAGAATTAAATAATTGTCCGCACAGGCAAGCGTGAGTTATGCGGGAACCCATGCCACAGAATTTATCATACGACATGCGCGGGCTCCACCATGCACAGGGCTTTCCGTGGCGATCCGCAGGCCGATAAGTGAATTTGCCGTCCAGCGCTGCCTGGCAGCGGGCTGTAAAGTTTTTATTCCGCCGGTTTACAACCCCTGTTATTCGGCCTGAGGCGGGTTATATGCTGCGTCCACCATCCACGTTGATGGCTGTGCCGGTCAGAAAATCACCGTCGGCTGAAGCCAGATAGGTCACCGCGGCGGCAACATCCTCGGGCCGGGCCAGACGCCCCCGGGGTATGCCCGCCACCAGGCGGCTGGTCGCGTCTTCATCCAGGC